>CAWWAG010000019.1:0-61641 GCA_963934845.1 uncultured Halioglobus sp.
CCCCCTGTGTCAGGCTAGTTGTCGTGTCTAATTTTCTATCAATACTCGGGGGACGCTCAGGAATGAGCAATGAAACAATACCCAGAAGAACGCAAGCAGGCGGTGCTTAGAAGAAAAATTTAACGCACTGTCTGGGAATAGTTGACCACTACAGACACCAAATTTGAAAGCAGCGCTCAATCGGTTTATGACCGATCTCCCCGACCGGCTTATTAACAACGTGTAAACTTGGCAGTAACAAAAATATTTACAGGCTCGCTGAATTGAAATGGTGTATTATCGCCAGTCAAGCAATATCGCATGATTCAGATAAAACCGCCTCCGGCAAACCTGAGGAAATTCAAATCGTTGCCCAGTAATTTACCATAGACTAAGTTAGGTCGATCCTGATCCGTCGTTCACCAAGGAAAGTACATTGAGAATCAAGATATTAGTGGGCTTCGCTTCATTCACATTAGCCTGTTCAGCATTCGCTCAAAGTCAATTTTTAGGAGCTTATGGCCAAATTTCTACTGGTTATGAAACTAACACTGTGAGTTCTGCGCAACTAACTGGAACTGATTACGGTGGAACCCCTAATATCAGCAATAGCCTCACTACAACTTCTGGTTCAGCACCACTGGTTTTGGGGTTGGGCTATACATTCGCTGTGCAAAATACATTCACTTTAGGTTTCGGAGTTGATTACTCTGCGCTCACTCAAGATACCAGTGCAGATGGTTTCTTCTATACTGGAGTCAGCAGCAACACCTATGATTATAAATTCTCAATTTCTAATCGCTTCAATCTCTTTATTGCTCCAGGCTATGCAATAGACCATGATAAGTCAGCTTACGCCAGGTTAGGTTATTCCAGTCAAGAGGTGCAGTACAGACAAACGAACTGCTGCTCCTCTCCATCGAATAAACCACAAGTTAGCGGCTATGTCGTTGGCCTGGGTTACAAGCAATTCATCACCAAGGAATTGTATGGTTTTGCAGAGGCAAGTTACTATGCTTATGACAGCCCTAATTTCTCATCGACCTACACGGATGGTCCTGGAGGTACGCTATCCGCCAGTCCAAACTTCGATGCATATAGCTTTTTGTTAGGTTTAGGTTATAGATTCTAGTGTTTTCACAAGAAAACGTATCAGCGTCAAAGCTAGAGGGGCTGGTAGAGTCGCAAGCAAAAGGATTGTCTGCCAGCAGTCAGATACAAGAAAGCGACACTAGCTGGTAGAGGAGCGGGTCATGATTTGGCTGTCTGCATATCTTGATTTTTCCACAGGTATCTCCTGCGTATAAATTACAAGAAAATCCCACCTTCAACCGCCGTTATTTTTCGGGCGATCATCCTTTCTACATCGACGAAGTCTCTGTGAAGATCAATGGCAAGCGGCATGGCCTGGGGCGAGCCGTGGACCAGGATGGCGAGGTCGTTGATATGTATCTTTAAACACAGCGAGCAGAGTGAATACTCCCAAGAGAGAGCGAAAACTTCTCGCTCCTGTATCCCATTTTGACCTTCCGATTACGGGGCTGGCGGAATCAGCTGGTCATGATTGGGTAGCTTGGAACCGAGCAGGATGAACATTTCATCGTCGCTGGAAAAGGCGCCCGATATGGGACAGGCGTCACACCAGCCGTCGCCCGCACCCGGCGCTGAATCACAGCTAGCATTGTCATCCGCACCATTACAGCTGGCACCAACATTGCCCGCTACACAGGCAGTTGGTACGCAAGCCCGTGCATTGATGGGTCTTCTGGAGAGGCGCACCACCGTCTCGATATTGAGCGAACCGTCATCGTTGACGCCATTGCTGTATGTAGCGCAATACTTCAGTACGCGCTCTGCGGGATCCGGACTATTGAACACCAAGGCCGTATCGAAGGTCTTGTATAGAGGTTCATCGTAAGTGAAGGTTTCGTACACCTCCTCATCGCCAACGGACATAAAGAAGCTCAGGCCGCGTTTATGTGTGTGTGAGCTCAGCGTCAGCAGACCGTCACCCTGGTCAAAGGTGTAATTTCTACAGTAGGTCTTCTTCTCAAAAGGCGGTGTTCCGTTCGCCACAAAGATGTGGTTTGTATAGTTGATGCCCCGCGCCCTGAAACGGCGGTCTTGCGCGAAGTCTATGTTGCGCCATACACGCAGCGAGCCATCTTCCGTGGTGAGGTTAAAGGCATGGGAGTTCCAGTAAAAAATACCGTGGGCGGGGAATTCACCGTAAAAGCCGTCTCTTGTAATCCCGGCACCAAGCCCCAATATGGCCTGATCGCTGGCTATCCCTGCGGGGCCATAGCCACGGCAGGCAATACTATCTCGTATCTGCGCACGACATTTGCCGGTACCGCAAGAATTGAGATCGGTCGGTTCACAAGATTCGCCATTTTGCTCACCGCCACCGCAGGTCCATGCGCCAAAGGCGGGGTCGTGAATCTGGTCAACTCCAACGGAAGACTTGTAGATAAGGTTGTGGTGCGTAAAGGCATCCTCGCGAGTTTCACCTCCACTGGTGAAGAATGTTTCACGGTCTTCACTGAGGAACTCCTCAGGAATGACATTGCGGAAATCCTCATAGACAGCAAAGCACACCTCTCGCTCGGACTCTGCCGGCACAGCCTGCGCCGGCATAACGAACTGTATACCCTTGTCGGGCGAAGGTGGTAGCAGAGGTACAGTATTGACGGGGTCTGCCTCCGGCAAACACACACCCAACAGCCGTTCAATTTCATCTTCTCCACGGCCCAGCGTATCGCCCACTGAGCCCTCTTTCGGCGCGCCGGCCTCTATCCACAAGCGAATGGCCTCCAACTGCCCAGGAGATATGGCCGGGCCAGCGGATGGCATTGGGCTGCCAGCGATATCGTAACTACCGGGAAACGTTTTTGCAGATAGTTTGTGGTACAGATAGCTTGTCGCCGGCTTGCGTGGATTGACTAGTTTGAGAGAAGAACCAGCGGCAGTAACGTCTACCAGATTGCTCCAGGCGTTAGCCGCGCTCAAATCCAGGCCGCCCCCCTCAGCAGCGCCGTGGCACAGCGAATTGGCACAGCCAGCTTGCTCGAAAACAGTCGCCTGAATGGCTTCAAATGTACTGTCAAACGTGGGACAGAACACTAATGCTTCGTCGCTGGTAAGCAGTGCCTCCAGCGAGTGAATGGTCCAGATGTTATCACCGTGGTTTTCCAGATGAACTTCGATGGAGTCGCCGCGCCTCACGTCGAACGGGAGCAGTATCGTGGGTTTGATAATGGCGTTTGCGCTGGGGATATCGACGGTGGTTTCCCAGATTGGGGAGCCGGCAATGGAAATTGCGAAGTGGGCCTTGGCGGGAGCGTTGAAGTTCAGTTCACTGTGGCTCAAAGCGAACTTGAGCTCAGTGCCCGCTGCCAGGTCGAGTAGGCTATTTTGTGAAATTGAAAGGTAGTTACAAAATTCTGTGCGTACTTCCAGATCATCTTCCTCAACTACCCAACCAGTTCCTCGCTCGCAGTTCACTTCATCGGGACGGTGATCCAAAAAAGCATCCCGATTTTTGGGCTGTATATCCCATGCTTCTGGTTCCACCAGTGCGACACGAAGAATTTCGACGACAGGGTGATAGAGCTGACCTGTTGCCCACGCAATAAGCTTGGCTTGCTCACTACCTGTTAACTGCAGCGCACCCGCCGGAGGCATTGAGCCCTCCTCCACGGTAAAATGGATCGCCGATCTAAATGAATTGGCCTTCTCGGCGCCCTCCAGGGAGAATGGCGCCAGCGGATTGCCCCCACCATTGTGACAACCAATACATTTTGCCTGCAGGATCGGCTCGATGTCTGCTTCAAAAGACAGGATAGTCCCACCAACCTCCTGCCCCTGTGATTGGACAGTTCCAGTGACAGGCGAGCTTGACTCGCCACCACCACCGCCGCCACAGGCCACGAGAAGACTGAACACCAGTGCAGCTAAAATTATTGGTTTTATCGTTGAGGCCATGAGAAATCTGATCCAGTTAAGATACAAAGCGCGTATCAGGCAGAACGGAGCATGGCACAAGTTAGCCTAATTTTTTACTTTAGTCTAGCCGGCCTCAATATCCAGGTGGCGATGGACGCAGCTGTGCACCAGACAACAGCATCACTGCTTGGCCATTTCGCACCACGGTAGTACGCTGCAGCATCAAAGCTTCGCGTTGAACCAGCAGCACACCTAAGCCACTAGTCACTGGAAACGAGCGCAAGTCGCGATCGCTGACGCTGTCGTCCCAGCGTTCCTAGCGGGTCGGTGCCCCCACACAACGCGACAAGCTTACCTATTGCCCCAAAACTGTACTCGCATCGATCACCCACCTCGATGTCTCTGATAAAGATGGGTTTAGCTGGCGGAATCAGCCATTAACCCACGGACAACGGACTGGGCAAGTTCCTCGCTAGCACACAGCAACAGAACTATGGTCGTCTTATCTTCGACTACGTCATACCTTATTATGCTTAATTTCACAGACTTCGCAGCGCGCGCTGCCAGTCAATAATTTGGAGATCCGCGAACGGTGCTTGGCAAAAAACAGGTATACCTGGTGAGACAGTTGTTTAACCACTGGCCAGCGTAGTATCGCTACCCAGTGACGCTTACCCACCAGGGCCCAAGCTTCATAGGTCACTTCCAACGCATAAATCATTTCACCATTAGCCCGCTGACCGTGGAGAATCTGATCGGCACGTAGAGGGTTAATATAAGGAAAAGCTTGGGCAAAACCCGCTGCGTGAATATCTTGCAGAACAATTTTTTGGGCAGTATCGCGTCGGCTCAGATGGCGCATCTCGAAGACGCAGAGGGGACAGCCACCATCATAAAAAATGGTAAGTTCGGTGGTTAACGACTCGGTCATTATCATAACTCCATAAGCATCAGTGCCACGACCAGCACATGCACCAACAGGACTAACATTGTGATTCGCAAGCGCATTGACCAATAGCTACTGCCAATAACACCAGCCACTGCGGTAAAGCGCTCGACCCAGAGTAAACTTAAAAATCCCGCCAACAACAAGCATACGGCAAAGACAGTCATAATCGGCGCCATGTAAATTAGCAGGAGACAGGCCCAGGCGCTCAGCGCAACAAGATTACTAAATAAAATCGCCATCGTGACTAGCCTACTCGACTCAGCCAAGCGGCTTCGCTCCCACAGTGCCCCGCATAGAAAGCTCAGAATAACCGCACTGTACGCAATAAATACATAGGGCGCATACAGCCCTAGTACCGAGGCACTTTGCAGTCCTGGACCATTGAAGTAAGCATTGGCCATGAGGCCCGCAAGCAGAACAAAGGGCAGTGAGCCAAGGTCACCCAACAGTGAAGTCAGGTTATACTTTGCGGCTGCGTTTGCCGCCGAAGGCACTTGATCGGTCATAATAGTTCGCTTTTACTATTGAGATTAAAATCCTGTTCTACCGGTGGACCATACGCACAACACAGTGATTCAGATGTTTTTATCTCGCCCATTGATAAGTCTAAATTATCCCACTCAGCGTATCTAAAAGCCTATTTTCTTCTAATTAACGCCATAGGCGTCGAGACACCTGCGTATGCAAAAAGTTGGTCTATTTTGGTTTAACCATGATTTGCGTATGGATGATAATGCCGCCTTGCTGCGCGCTGCCTCTGAAGTCGACAAGCTGATCTGCCTCTACTGCGTGGTTCCCCCCAATACTGGACCTGGCTGGCAACAGCCAGCCAAACTAGCGCCACGTCGGCGGGAGTTTTTATTTGAGTCTCTGCAAGACCTACAAGCCCAGCTCAGTCAGTATGGACAGAAACTAGTGGTACGCATGCAGCCGCCGCTGGAGGCCATTGCTCAGTTAATCACCCTGCACAATGTCTCGCACCTTTACAGCTCCAACCATGTTGGCTATCACGAAAAT
The DNA here is from genome assembly GCA_963934845.1 of uncultured Halioglobus sp. Classification (GTDB taxonomy): domain Bacteria; phylum Pseudomonadota; class Gammaproteobacteria; order Pseudomonadales; family Halieaceae; genus Marimicrobium. The sequence goes on from CAWWAG010000019.1 coordinate 5,891, forward strand.
CGTCTCTGGACTACGCTGCGCAGACGCTATGGGATGCTCGAATTCAGCCAGAGTCATACCCACACTTTATTTGACCCGTCTGGGCTGCCTTTCACGATCGATCAGCTGCCTGAGAGTTTTTCTACATTTCGGCGGCTTGTAGAAAAAATGGATCTGGAGACCGCTATAAACTCTCCCCTGGATGCACCAGCCACACTGCCGCCACCTGTGATAGTAGCTGATGTGGCTTGGCAACCGGTTTGGCAGCAGCATTTTGCCACTGGTTCAAACTGCGATAAGTCACCGCCGCTTTTTAAAGGCGGTGCCAGCGCCGGCGAACAACATCTTAAAGGCTACTTTGCTAAAAATCTCGCCAGCAGTTATAAGCAGACCCGCAATGGTCTCGACGGCATGGATTATTCCACAAAGTTTTCACCCTGGCTGGCCAATGGGACGATCTCCCCACGACGTGTTGTCCAGCAACTGCGACAGTACGAGACCCGAGTAGGGGCCAATGACTCGACCTATTGGATCTTATTTGAGCTACTCTGGCGCGAGTATTTTCAGTGGTACGGGCACAAGCATCAGCAGCGGCTCTTTGCCTTTTCTGGTATCGGTGACTCAGCGCCAACCACCAGTTTTTACCCCGAGCGCTATAGAAAATGGTGTGCCGGCAACACCCCTTACGCCATCATTAACGCCTGTATGAAACAGCTAAATTCCACTGGCTATCTGTCCAACCGTGGCCGCCAATTAGTCGCCAGTTGTTTTGTCCATGAACTGGGTTTGGATTGGCGCCATGGAGCCACTTATATGGAACAGCAGTTGGTGGACTACGATGTCGCCTCCAACTGGGGTAACTGGCAATATCTGGCCGGTGTGGGCGCCGATCCTCGTGGGCATCGACGGTTTGATTTAAATAAACAGGCCCGGGTATATGACCCGGAAAACCAGTTTGTGCAGCGCTGGGCTGGCGAGCAAGTATTGCAGCCTTTAGATTCTGTGGATGCCGCAGACTGGCCGATATAAACCATCAACACCGAGCACCATGATAAACTCCAATTTATTGCTATATAGCAGCAACTCAGCATCAAAAAGCAGCCATAACCATGAAAAAATTTCACAGCCTGCGGCTTATTCTCGGCGACCAACTAAATGCCAGCCACTCTTGGTATAGAGCCCAGGACGACGGCGTCCTCTATCTAATAGCCGAGCTACATCAGGAGGCCTCCTATGTGCGCCACCATGTGCAAAAAGTCTGCGCTTTTTTTGCTGCCATTGAGAGTTTCGCAAATGCACTACAAGCCACCGGGCATCAGGTCAAGCATCTAACCCTTGACGATACCGCGGCCTACCCGGACCTCAATGCATTGATCGCCACACTTTGCACAGAACACGGCATTAAACGCTTTGAATATCAGCAGCCGGATGAATATCGCCTCTCGGAACAACTCAAGGAATTGGATCTCGGGATTCCCATTCACTGCTGCGAGAGCGAACATTTTTTACTCACCCATAACGAACTGGCCAGCCATATAAAGGTCGGCAAACACAATCGTATGGAGTCTTTTTATCGTAAGCTGCGCAAGCGCTTTGATATATTAATGGATGGCGATCAGCCCCTCGACGATCGCTGGAATTTCGATGGCGAAAACCGCAGTAAGCTAAAAGCTGAAGATATCCAGAACATTCCTCAGCCGCTGCTGTTTGGCAATCCGGTAGGCAAATACTTAGAACGTATTCAACGGCATAAAATAGAAACTCTGGGAAGTGCCACGCAGGAGCTATTGTGGCCCATTAATCGCCAGCAATCACTGCAGCTCTTGGACTTTTTTTGTGTGCACTGCCTGCCGAATTTTGGTCGTTTTCAAGATGCTATGACCCAGCACGGGGAATCACGCTGGAGTCTCTACCACTCGCGCATATCCTTTGCCTTAAACAGTAAAATTCTCCATCCCATGCAAGTAATTGAAGCCGCAATAAAGCGCTTTGCAGAACCCGATAGTGGTGTCGACCTAGCCCAGGTTGAAGGCTTCATACGTCAAATACTCGGCTGGCGCGAATATGTTCGCGCAGTCTATTGGGTCAACATGCCCGACTATGGCGAGCGTAATAGCTTCGGTGCCAAGCGAGATTTGCCCGTCTATTACTGGAACGGAAAAACTAAAATGGCCTGTATGAAACAGGCGATTGATCAGTCACTGGATTATGCCTATGCCCATCATATACAGCGTTTAATGGTCACCGGGAACTTTGCCATGCTGGCGGGAATAGATCCAGATCAGGTAGATCAATGGTATTTAGGCATTTATATAGATGCAATAGAATGGGTTGAAATGCCAAATACCAGAGGTATGAGCCAATTTGCTGATGGCGGTTTAATTGCGACCAAACCCTATGCCGCCAGTGGTAGCTATATCAATAAAATGAGCGACTACTGTAAAGACTGTCACTACAGCGTTAAACAACGATTTACCGAAGATTCCTGTCCCTTTAATAGTTTGTATTGGCACTTTATGCAGCGCCATAGCGAGCGCTTTTCAAGAAATCCGCGCACTGCTATGGCCTACCGTACCTGGGATAAAATGGACGCCGAAGTAAAGCAGTCTCTGCTGGCGAGAGCCGACTACTGCCTGAGTAATTTAGACCAGCTGTAGGTACTGTACTGGCACGTTAATCTGGCGTATAGAGCGCCAAATTTGATGCAGAGCCTGCCCCATGAGCGAAGCGAGTGCTTGGGGTGCCAGAGTCGGGCCGATTCATGCCTGACTGTGATGCCGCGTTCAGCGAGCAGAGACTCGACGTCTCTGTAGCTCAGGTTGAACCAGCGGTAACGCCAAACAGCATATGAAATGATATCTAGCGGCAATCGTTGACGCTCATAGGTTTTCATGGACTGCTTCTATCAATATGGTGTCATTAAGTTGGCAATACCAGAAAACGCTCTAAGGCGGATTGGAGCGGCTCTTTTTGGCATAGGTCGCTAAACCAAAAACGGTTAGCAACATTAGGCCAAATATACCAATTGCACCCAAAATTTTGTCGAGTGTGGGCGGTCCAAGCCATTGCAAGTAGTGAATTTTGTACAAGGTGTTAATCAACCGCGTATCGCGACCCGACTGTTGCAAAGATAGCGTGTTCCAATCCAGGGTTATTCGAACATCGGTATCAGTTGTGACGACATCCCTGTCAATCGCAATGACGTCACCAAATCGCTCCTTGTTCGTCAAAATTGCATCGTTGATCAGGGCTTTTATCTCATACTCAGTGGGATAAGATCGCTCGTTGAACGTAATTGGATCAAGGTGTACCCATTGCCCGTTCTCTGAAACCAATAGGTGATACCCCAAGATGGTACGTAACAATTTCACTTGATTCCAATGCTTGTTATCGGGGAGTCGAATCTCTCTTTCGATGTTGTAGAGTTTTGGCTGTAGTTGGATGTACGCATCGTCGTAACCCGGCTTTGTTAAAAAAACGAGACCCGTAACTGCCCATAGCAATAATGGGATCATCATCACGATGCCCACCTTCCTGTGAATATCTTCAGTTGCTTTCATGGCTAGCTCTTCTGGTTGGCTTCGGGCAATAAACTAGTCAAGCACAGGCGCCAAAACCGCGCGGCAGCCTTTTGATGCAAGCTACACTGCCCATCACGAGCAAGCTGAGACTATAGTAGGCCTGCGTCAGCAGGCCGGCCGAGACGATACCGTCACGCTCAGTTACGGAAACGCCAAAAACAAAACCAATAAGCGCAGCTTGACAGAAAAACAGCGCACCGGCAGCGTGCCACGGAAAATTGCACTCGCGATTGTCTGCTTCATTCATGCGCTTATCATACAGGACAAACCACTACCGAATCGCCAGGCTTTACTGATCTATCTTGCTCTGACAGACTTATGTCGCATTACAATCTGCCAACCACCTTGCCCTCAACCTTTCCGGCCGCGATATGCTCGATGGCGTAGCCTGTAACCAAAAATCGACCCTCGAACGCGAGCGCCTTGAATGCGGCGCGCCCGGCCTTCCCCCCACGGGGTCGAGCACCAGTAAAACACCGTTGCCATAGGTGATTTCTTTTGCGCTGGCGGTCACATCCTACTGCCTCAACACCCGACATTGCATCGGGAATGGGTAGGGCGCTCGCAGCATGCATAAGGCATGACTCGGCAAGGCCACCACGTTGTGCCTGGAAGAGAGTCGGCCCCAGAACACGGGTTCCGATTAAACGCTTGTCGACATTTTCGCCGACGGCAACAACTTTTCCAGCAGCCTCCTGCGATGGAGTAAAAGGTAATGGAGGTGTTAGTGGGTAATTGTTGTTACACATCAATACATCAGGAAGACCCAACCCGGCCGCTTCAACGTCTATTTTGAGTTGATCTGACTCTGGCTCAAACGATTCGGCATCGTCCTCGAGGCGCCAGACTTCGCCCGGGTTGCCAAAAGATTCTACTAGCCATCTACGCATTACATTAACCTCGGTTGCGGTTCGTTTACGTGGTTTTCAGACGATTGCAAGAGCATACGGCATTATCGAAATTCATGCTCAAGACCCCGCCCAAATTTGGTTCCCATTCACCGATATCAAAATATCGCTTGTTCGACTGTATGGGACGCGAACGCCGGTATATATGTGATGACGCAACTAGTGAGTGACTTTCTCGTGAAACCTGAGAAAATAACTACATCAAAACCTACTAAATTGTCCTATTTGGCGAGGAGCCCGTATGTTTACCAAAATGCAAGATGGTACCGCTGACGATTGGGCCGTAATTGGCGCCGCGCACATGGAACACTTTGCCAAGGCGCCCATGCAACTAATGGATATGCTGCGCAGCCTTGAGCAAGTCACTCTTGGGTTTGCCTGTAACCAGCTACACCACAGCCTCATGACCGGCACCCTGGCTCGCCGGGATGGCGCGAGCGATGAGGAAGTGACTATTGCGCTCTTACATGACGTAGGGAAAGCAGTGAACATTCCAAATCATGGGGCGATCGCTGCTGAGATTATGCGTCCCTACATCTCGGATGACGCCTATCATGCGATCTACAATCACCAGCAGTTTCAGGGTAAGTTCTACTTTGAGTTCTTGGGTGCGGATCCCAAGCTACGTGAAAACTTTACCGAAGAAAGCTGGTACCCGCTGGCTGAGAAATTGGTGGACCGCTGGGATGCGCCAGCGTTTGACCCCGACTTCGAGGTTGACTCTCTGGAGTCATTCGAGCCGCTGGTGCAAAAGATTTTCGCGAGCCCTGCTCGCATGCTCTAACTGCTGCAACCCAGCCATTAGCGCGTCAAAACTGCAGCGCTCACTAATGCTTCCTCAACTTGCTCGAGACGATCCTTGCCAAAGTATATGTCATCGCCAACAAAGAAGGTGGGAATACCGAACGCGCCGCGATCCGCCGCAGCCTGGGTATTGGCCTTCAACTTCTCCTTGATTGGATCCGTTTGGATGAGTTCCAAAATCGCCTCGGCATTGAGCCCACCTTCGCGCAAGGCTTTACCCATCACTTCCAGATCATCCATTTTCAGGCTTTGCTCCCACATGGCAGAGAATACGACATCAATATATAGCTTCTCGCAGCCTAGCGCCTGTGCGGCCAGTAAGCCGCGCATGATGCTGATGGTATTCACCGGAAAGTGGGGGTTGAATGTGAAGTCGGTGAGCTGGTGCTTCGCCACAAAGCGTGCAGATTCCAGCATCTCATACTCCAGCTTTCCCTTAACCCCGCCAAAGGCCATCATCGGTGGCTGGTTGCCGGTGATCTTGAACAGGCCGCCGAGCAGGACTGGGTGAATCTCCACCTCGGCACCGGTGCGTGCCAGAATGTCAGGGAGCACCTTGTACGAGTAATACGCATTCGGGCTTCCAAAATCGAAAATGAATTCCAGTTTGGGCATAAAGTTTCTCCTGTTTTATCCGCTATAAACGAATGCTTAGTGGTTCCACCAGGCGAGGTCGGTAAACGCCCGCAGATCCAGTTCATGGGTCCAGGCAGAGCGGTGTTGATGCGCCACGTGAAAGTAGGTTTCTGCCATCTGTTCCGGCAGCATCAATCCATCATGCTCACCGCCGCGTTTTTCACGAAGTTCCTGGAACAACTCGGGACCCAGAATTTTGCCCAGAGTATCGGGGGCATCTACCGCACCATCGATAAGAATATGCGCCACATGAATGCCCTTAGGCGCAAACTCAGCGTTCAGTGACTGACACAGCATACGCCGCCCAGCCATGGCGGCGGCATGGGAATGTTGCCCCGCATTGCCGCGCATTGCCGCGGTAGCCGAGGTCACCAGGATCACACCTTTGCCACGTTCCTCCATCCTTGGGCACAGTACCGAGGCGGTGCGAAACAAACCAAAGGTAGCGAGCTGCCAACCCATCTCGAACGCCTTGTAACTGGTGTCCGCCAGCGAACGATCACCGATCTGGGCGCCGAGGTTGTAAAGCACTACCTCAATGGGCCCAATGTCCTTTTCGATGGCGGCTACACGCGCTTCGATACTGCCTTCCTCGATCGCGTTAAGCAGGTCACCGCTGGCTGAGCCGCCCGCAGCTTCGATCTCCGCCACCAATCGCTGTAGACCCTCTTCATCGCTGCGCCGACACAGCACCGTATGATAGCCGCCGGCGGCAAACCGCTTGCCCACATTTCCGCCAATACCGGCGCCGGCGCCAATCACCAAACAGACTGGTTTCATGCTAATACCTCCGTCGAATTCGTGTCAGATCGCTATAGGGTTGTATCATGAAACTTGACGGTAGCATGACAAAACCATAGGCTGCAACGGGTATTGAAATCTGATTAGGAACACCGTGAAGTATAAGAGCTTCGATCACATGAACTGCTCATTGGCGCAGACACTAACCATCATTGGCGAGCGCTGGACTCTGCTGATTCTCAGGGATGCCTTCTTTGGGGCGAAACGATTCGGTCAGTTCGAGCGCAGCCTGGGTATTGCCAAGAATATTCTCAGTGCCAGACTGAATATGCTGGTAGACGAGGGCATCATGGCGCGACGTGAATCATCCAAGGGTGCCCATGCCGAATATGTGCTCACCGAACGTGGCCTGGATCTGCACCCTGTGTTGCTGTCGATGACGCATTGGGGCGACAGGCACCGGCCCAATGTGGACGGGGCTCGCATTACCTTTGTAGAACGGGAAAACGGTCAGCCTATCCGCCGCATGAGTGCCACCAGCAAAGATGGTCGAACACTGCACCCAAGAGAAATTCGCGCGATGGCGGGGCCGGCGCTCAAAGAGCCACCCGGCTGGAACGGATAGTCTGGAATCGTCGCAAAGAATTGTTGTACGAATCCCTGTGACGGAACCAATAGTTTTCACACGCATACAACGGTTTCGACAAATTACCGTGGCGCTACCGTTTAGGCGCTCGTTCAGAAACGAACGAATATGAATCGCAGAATCACCTGACTTTCAGTCTACCAATGTTCAAGTACGTATCGTTTTTCATCAGGCCGGAGAACTGTGGCGTCACGCTGGTGTTATCCGAAGGGTTACCGCACTTGGCCAGATAGCACAGTAGAGGGAAGAGAACTTTTGAGTGTCGAAGGAATTACTGTCATTGTTACAGCCAACAAGAGAGGTGGCTAGCAACAGCATACCCATCCTGCGTTTTTGCGAGTTAGCCAACACATTTACCAAAATCTGGCAAACTAGAGTGGCCCAAATTATGAATTCGCCAGAGACAGGCGAAAATCAGGTAGAAGCAGGCAGTTTTTGTTAACCTGCTTCCCAGCCAGCGACGTACCAATCTCTGTCGCTAATTGAAAGGAACAAACCAATGAGAGGTTTCACTGCTGCGGTCGTTCCCGACCAGACAGGCAGGACTATCTTCATTACCGGTGCGAATGCGGGCTTGGGCTTTGAAGCTGCCAAGGTATTGGCGGGACGAGGCGCCCGGGTGCTGATAGGTTGCCGCTCACAATCCAGGGCGAGCCAGGCTGTCGCAGACATACTGACCGCCCACCCCGATGCCGACATAGACATCATCGCCCTTGATCTGGCCAGCCTGGCGTCCATCAAGCGTGCTGCGGCGGCGGTCGAGCAGGAGGCACAGCTAGATGTACTGATCAATGATGCAGAGAAACGTTACAACCGTGTGACGCGCTGCGCCCAAAGCAGTCTGGCCAACCTGCTTTTCGGTTATGAACTACAGCGGCGCTTGTCAGCTGTAAATGACAACACACTCTCTGTCATGGCCCATACGCGGCTGTGGGAATTATCCATGGACATGACTGGCATAGATCCGGGCATCTAGAGCAGGAGCACTCGCTACATGGCGATCAATTGGTATCCCGGCCACATGTACAAGGCCAACAAGGAAATGAAAAAAATTCTGCCTCAGGTGGATCTGGTTATTGAGTTACTGGATTGCCGCCTGCCCTACAGCAGCCAGAATCCGTCTATCGCAACCCTGACCAAGGACAAGCCCTGTATCAAAATACTGAGTAAGTCGGATCTGGCGGACCCCGAAATAACCCTGCTATGGCAGGAGTACTTTGAGCAGTACTCCTCGGTAAAAACGATGCTCACCACGTTGAATCAAACCGACAAAGCGCAAAAATTGATTCAACTTTGCCACAAGATGGTGCCACGGATAGCCAAATCAAAGTTCAATTTACAGGCTATGATTACCGGCATACCCAATGTGGGAAAATCTACGCTGATCAATACGGTTGCTGGACGCAAAGTTGCCAAAACCGGCAACGAACCCGCGATCACCAAGGGCATGCAGAGAATCAGCATCAACGAGGATCTGGTATTTCTGGATACGCCTGGCATTCTGTGGCCCAAAATACATAACGAGAACAGCGGATACCGGCTGGCCGCCTCCGGGGCTATCAAGGACACGGCCATTGAGATAGAAGATATCGCCATGTATCTCAGCGGTTTTCTGCTACAGCACTACCCACAAAACTTGATGACGCGCTACAAAATGACGGAACTACCCGCCTCCGACATTGAATTCCTCGAAGTCATGGGCGCTAAACGGGGCTGTCTGCGAAGTGGCGGCCGGGTCGATATGGAGAAGGTGTCATCCATCCTGATCAATGAATATCGCGCCGGTATGCTGGGGAATATCACCCTCGAGACACCGGCAATGGTGTCCGTCGAGAAGAAGATTATCGCCGAACAGCGGGCGGAAAAGGCCAGAGTGTCAGCCAAATAAACGCCCTTTTAGCAGCGCCGCAGTCCGCCGCGGTGTTGCAGCGTTTATCCCTTACTGCTGCCTGTTATATAGGCCATAAAATCAGCTGTATTAGCCTGTTGATCTGCGTCTATAGATTTGGCGATGTCAGACTCGGCCATCATGGCGTCCCAGGCGGCCAGTCCCGGCACGGCCTCCATAACATCCCACTGTAAATGCGACGGCCCCACCATTTTTGGAATAGATAGCGCATATCGAAGGTAGATATCTGCCAAGGTCAACTCATTGCCTGCCACAAAAGGTGTGAACTGGGCCAGCTGGATGAGACTCTGGGTACCCCTGTTCAATGTAGCTCGGATCTCCTCGAGCGTCGCTTCGTCAATGGTAGCGTTACCCAATACCGCAGGGAGCAACCGCCTTGCCGGCAGCTCCAGGTACAGTTCAGATATCTTCATCAGCTGGCGTACGCGTGCTCTGGCATCTGGCTCGGCTGGAAAAAGTGGATTCTGAGGGTATGCATCCTCCAGGTACTCAACCAGTACACTGCTCTCGGAGAGTTGTGTACCTCGCTCTGTTGTCATCGCCGGGGCTTTGCCTGCCGGGCTTACCGCCATCAGTTCTGCGGAACCAGGATAGGCAATGTGTTCCTCGAAAGGGATACCCTTGTATAGCAGCGTGTGCTTCACAATGTTGTGGTAATTCGAAAAGGGGAAACCGTGGAGTGTTAGCATTTTTTTGACCTATGCATCGCGAGTGAGCCATTCGCTAATGATAGCTGATAGTTAGCTGTTACTGCCACCATTGGTGGAAAAGCCACCTACACCGCATTAAGGTCTGAATAGCGATCGATGACACTGTCTAATAATTTTCCAGTACGACTACTGATTCTGTTAACAGTGGCTATTGTTTTGCCCGCTTGCTCCAACAGCGACAGTAGCGGCTCGGACAAGAGGGCGCCAGCGATGGCTTGATGCTCGACCCTGTCTTTGTCAAAAATCTGGATTCGATCACCCGCTTCGACGCCAAGCGGATATTCGATGAACCCGTCGCCATAGAGGCGTCAATTCCACCGTCCGAACTGCAGCCGGAAGACTCGCTCAGCTGCGCAAGGTACCTCTATTTCCTTGCCTGAGCCAAGCCCTTACAGGCAAATAGAGACCGCGCATGCACACAATCGGACATCACGTTATGAGTTCCAGTAACAGCTTTTACCGCTACTTTCTCAACCCGGAGTACCCGGTGGTGGCTTAATTCCGGGGGGACGACGTAAGTGTTGATTGGACTGACCCGTGAAACTGCTCGCGCCTGTACCTCGCATAGCATTCTCCCAATACTGGAATCTTTTTTCGATATTCCCCCAACGGGGCACTCCCGTGCGTCCACCGCCTCATGAGTACCTCTAGAAGCGTAACAACGTTTCAATGGACTCTATTGTTTCGGACCAGTCGGCAACCACTGCCAGGTTGCTACTCACACCATCCGGAAGCGCTACCCGCAATAACAGGTTCTGCGACTGAACGTCCTCTGCCCAAAAGGCAACCGTGTCCCCATTGAAAGCAGTCGTACCGAAAGCCAGCTTGCCGGCCGCAAGTTGCCGCGCCTTAAAAGCCAGGGTCGTTTCGTCCGAGTTATGATCAAAGTTGGTTACATATATCGACAGGTAACCATTGCCCTCATCAACCAATTCCATAACCCGACTCTGCAGTGGGAAATCGATAGTTGATGCGGTCATTAGTTCCCAATAGCCCCCCTCCCCGCTCGCTGACTGCAGGGTCTTGCTGTCTGTGTGGCCATGCCCGGTCAGATGCAAGATGACGTTATTTGAGCTCAATAGTAAGTTCTTTATCATCTCTGCAGGCACTTCACTTTGATCGTGAAAATCTTGCAGACGGTGATGGGAAACCACAATCACTAACTCCTGATTCCCAGCAGCGCTCACCAGCTCATCATGTAGCCAGGAAAACTGCGTTTGATCCATCGAGCCCAACTGAGCGATGCCAAGAGACTGCTCAGCTGCGTCAGTCGAGTCCAATACAATCATTCTGATCGGTTTTCCGGGAACGGGATAAACACTGTAGTAGCCTTTTTTGGCCCTGACATCACTTTGGCTAAAGCCATGACCAGAAGGAGATCCGCCGGCATCGTGCAATGCCTGCAAAAACTCAGTCTCGTTAAGTGGTAACCGCTCAGGATCGGCTGGCGTGATAATACTGGCATCAAGAATAACTTTGTGGTCTGGCGTATCCCCCGCGACATAACCGCCCCAAATTCTACTCAGGGGACTCCCGGTAAACAGGTGGTCACTCTGCGCTGCCTCCCGCAGCGTGTCGTCAATCAGACCAAAACCACCGACATGCAGCACATCGTGATTACCCAATGCCGCGTACCAGGGTGAATTAAGACCAATCGATAAAAACGGATCATTGTAGTCATTCCCCGGGCCCGGGTTGGGGTCATCGTCTACACCTGAATCAGGATCGATCACACCACCGTTCAAAGCCGTTATCATCCAATTAAGTTCATTCTTCTGGCTGGTGTCCGTCAGATCCCCTGCGATAATGGCAAAATCGAAGGGCCGGCTACTGCTATCGCTAATGCGTCGCGCAGTGCGGACATGCGCCTCAAAAACCTGCGGGGTGAGTTGACCACCTGGGCGGTAAACCTTGGCATAGCCATCCATTCTGATTGGCGACTCTTCATCAATAATCTGGGGATCTGCCATCACCAAAAAGTAAGCAAGGCTCTTACGCGCCAAGCCCTGCCCCGGGAATCCGCGAGCCAACTCCAGATGCTCTAGCCAGGGAAAGCCGTCTTCCAGGCTAGCGCCAAGGCCGCTTTCCAGGTACCTGGAATGTTGGTAAACCGTAAAGGTCCCATCGTCCATCAGTTGGCGTACGCCGGGCGCAGGTTCTTTTGGCACCCATACCTGTTGCAACGCTGTGTACGGCTTTTCAGTTAATCCATACTCAGGAACGGAAGAACTCACAGAGTTTGAATCGGACGAACTGCAAGCCACCAAAAAGGCTGTTGAGGCTAGTAAAATATAGACAGATTTATCCATAACTCTCCCGTTTATTGCCTCGGCATATAAGCTCGGATGGCAGAAGAAGTAACGCCCTATTCAAGGACGCTAGTCCCGGCCTCTTTGGAGAATCTCGCCCGATACAGCCAGTCGAAGATCGACACCTTACGCAGGCGGCCGCTGAGCGATACCGCTAAAAATTAGAAACAACCACGTCCAGAGAGAATGACATTTAGACAAGAGCGGCGTCCGTTATAGGTCGGCGTAAACAGTGGGTCGCTATCATACCGAACGCGCGCCAATTTCGCGAGTTATCACCAACGCTGCGCCAGCTGATAACTAAACGTGTGGACTAGTCGACGGAGTTCCTACGGTTTAGTGGACAGCCTGATCTAACTAACAAGGAGATCCACAATGCCGAAACCAGGCCCCAGAACGACCTATAAATACAGCGATCACTTCAAGGCTACTGCCGTGCGCCTCAGCCAGATCGAAGGTATTGAAGTACAAGATGTTGCTGGCTCGCTTTACATACACCCGCTTATATTGTCTCGTTGGCGCAAGGAAATGCGAGAGGGTAAGGTCATGGCCAAAGGTGCAGATGTCGACAAAGAAGTGGCCGGCGAGTTGAAGGAATTACGTCGCATCAAGAAGGATTATAAGCGCTTGAAGGTGGAGCATGACCTTTTAAAAAAAGCCATCGAGTTCACTTCTATTCGAAATCAGACATCTTCGCGTTCATCCACCACCACAAAAAAACGTACGCGGTGACACGCATGTGTGACCTTTATGGAGTGAGTCCCAGCAGATACCATGCCTGGAAAGAGCGACCGCCGAGTCGTCGCTCGGTTGAGGACGAGCAGTTGTTGTCACAGATTTGTGAGGCTCACGACGCAAGTCATCAGAGCTATGGTAGTCCCCGTGTCTTCAGGGCCCTGAGGCGTCTAAACGTTGCTGTAGGGCAGCGCCGTTACCTAGCTACGGTAATGGATAGGTACTCCTGGCGTATTCCGGGTTGGGCCTACAGCGCTGATCGCACGATCGATCTAACCCGGCGAGCGCTCTACAATGCACTAAAAGTCAGGTGCACGAAATGCCACCAAATTATCGCGCGTTCTCCTGCTGCGCCATCGCCTCCAAGCCCGCCATTGTGCGTGCCACTGTCGCCTCCCAAAGCTCATCATAGTTAGCGCTGGTCATGGCCAGATAACGCGTCATCTCGGGGTACGACGATTGCTTTGCATTTTGTTTAAACCGCTTTTGCAGTTGAGGCTGTGCCGAAGTGATCTGAAACGACGTAAAGCCCATTACCTCCCATACCAAACTCTGTGCCTGCCGAGCACATTGGGCATCCGTAAAGCCTGCTCGTGACAGCAGGTCAAAAAGCTGTTTCACATTGCTGAGAAAACTTTGCGAGACGCAGGCCAGTGAAATCAGGGTCATCAACTCGGGTGACTGCAGTAACGCTTTATGGAAATGATGCATCCACTGCGACAATTGCTGCTGCCAGGGCCCCTTGTCACGGCAATCAAGCCATAAATCATCGAGAGCAACCTCCGCTAGCTGATTCAGTAAGTCCTCTTTACTGGCAAAGTAATTGTAGATTGAGGTGGGCGCGGTTCCCAGGCGGGCAGCCAAATTACGCATCGACAAGACCGCTTCGCCCTCACGCAACAAGGCCAGAGCCGCATTGAGCATATCCTCTCGACTGGTCCGTGCAGGCCGGCCGAGCTTTTTAGTGACGACTTTATTTATCATCGGCTTGACTTACCAAAACTGTTTGAGTGACTATATTATGTAACACTGTTCATTAAAGAGTAAACCACCATGCAAGATCCACTGAATCTCGCCCCCAGGACCACAGAAGTCTTCGATGACTTGATTGCCGCACTCGGCGAAATACGCGATGGCTATATTAATTCATCCGCCCGTTTTAACCAGCCACTCGATGTTGTGGAGGGTTACCGTTATGTCGGTCAGCTGCTCAGTATCGCATCCGAATTATTTTTCGAGGCCGACCCCGAGCACCCGCGTTTTGCCGCCATTGTGTCACCCGTGCGCAAGCTTCAGGGCGACAATCCCGATGCGATTTATCACTATACCCGGCTCCGCGCTGACCGCAGCTATCGAGTGAGTGGCACGGTCGACAGGGAGTGCTACACCTCCTTTACTGTGCACGGTCAGGCGGACGATGGCGGCCTTGCTGGCCCACTACTGGGTGACGTCAATAACCATGATTTTGAGATCGACGCCGACGGTCACTACGAAGTGATCTTCAGTGCAAACCACCACGAGGGTAACTGGGTCGAGTTAAAGGCGGGCGCCCATTGTCTGATCGTCCGCAGCTATTTCGAGCTGCAGACGTCGGTACAAAACGACCCTGATATTGCCGTGCGCATCGATATTCGCTGCCTGGATGAGGTGGGGCCACCGCCGCCCCTCACCGATGAAGACCTGGCTGCGCGCATGGCAGAAGGCGTTGCCCTCCTCCGCCAGGCCACCGTTGGCCAAAACTTGCCCGGCACCGCTTCCAGGGCCCCATTCGCCAGCACAGTCCCCAACGACGTGGCGAAACCCTTTAGCTTCCGGGACAGTGGGCTGCCGGTACCCGGTGCGGCGGATATCGTCTATTCCATGGGTACCTGGGATCTCACGCCCGATCAAGCGCTGGTGATGACGGGCACGTTACCCAAGGGGGTGTTTGCCAACGTTATGCTCTGGAACAAGCATATGCAGACGCTGGAATACCGCAATCGCAACTCGTCGCTGAACGGCGCCCAAATCACAGTCGACGAAAACGGTACTTATTGCATCGTGATCGCACAACGCGACCCCGCTGTACCCAACTGGCTCGATACTGGTGGCCATCCACAGGGCACGATCTTCTGGCGCTTTTTACTGCCGGCAGAAGATCCTGCAAAACCTCACTGCGTCGTCATGTCGGTGGACGACGTCGCTTCCCACTTAGCCTAGAAGCGAGATTTTACATGCAATACCCATCACCCAATCGCCCGCGCGCAGTCAAACTGATCAACCATATAGGCCGCGGCGCACGCGCAATGGGAATTCGCCTGCCCAGCCTGCGTATCGATAAATTGATGGCCCAGGCCAGCAGGGAAACCGGCTTGTCAGACTACGGCGGCGCTTGCTGCCTGGACGGCTTGAAGCAGCTAATCACGGCGCTGGAAACCGAGGCGCAACTCTCTCAAATCGGCCGCGTGGCCGCGCATGCAATGCTGGTCACTGAGCTCAGTAAGCGGCTGCAGTTAATTGATTATCGCAAGCGACGTCCCGAGGTGGCGCAGCAAACCATTAAACGCCCCTTATTTGTGATGGGACTGCCGCGTACTGGCACCACTATTTTGTATGAATTACTGGCGCAGGACCCCGCCCATCGCGCGCCCATCAGCTGGGAGGTCGCGCAACCAATACCGCCCGCCCAGGCGAACACCTTCAGCACAGACGCCCGCATCGCTTCCGTTGAAAAGGGCGATTCACGCGTAGAAACATTAGCGCCAGGTTTTCGCGCGATGCACGAGACCGGCGCGCGCCTGCCACAGGAGTGCGTGTCGATATTGGCGTCCAACTTTGTCAGCGACCAGTTCGGTGCGGTCTTCCAAATACCGGCTTACCGACGCTGGACGCGACACTGGGATATGGAATCAAGTTACCGCTGGCACTATCAGTTTCTGCAACACCTGCAAGTGGATTTTATGAAACAGCGCTGGGTGTTGAAAACACCCGCCCATATAAATTATCTCGATGCCATCGTCGCACAGTATCCCGATGCAGCCATTGTGCAGACTCACCGCGACCCGATGGATGTTATCGCTTCGGTTTCCAGTCTTGCCTGCACCTTGCACAGTGCTTTTAGCGACGATATTTCACCTGAAGTGGTGGGACGTTGCGAGATTGAACATTTTTCTGAAGCGGTACAGCAGGGCATGGCACAACGCGACGCGATGCCAGACAAAGAAAGTCGCTTTTTCGATGTTTATTTTGAGGACATTGTCAGCGACCCTATTAGCGCTATTGAAAAGCTGTATCAGCATTTTGCCTTTGAGCTTAGCCACGAAGCCGCACAAGCGATGACAACCTATCTCGACAATCGGCCGCGAGACAAGCACGGCAGGCATCGTTATACGCTGGAGGACTTCGGATTGAGCCGTGACGCAGACGGCCATTTATTCGCCGACTACTGCGCCCGCTTTGGCCTCTAACCCTTCATCTCATCAACGCACTCCACCACCGGGACACCAATGAACAAGACATCAATAATCCTGGCTCAGCATTTTAGTGTCCGGGCAGAATAAGATGTGCTCTATTCGGACCTGCACTGCGCCGATCATCGTCTGGTTCCATCCCACTCATTCAAATACAACGAACTCAGCACTCAGATCCAGCTCAACGTCACCCAGCACATCCTCCAGAGGTTCTTTACCCGTATCCGCTTTCAATGCCACATAAGCCGCAACATTCACCACCACGGCGCCATCCGTATCCTGAATCAACACGGCCTCGTCTTTCACCGCCTGCAACAGCTTCTTCCTAACGTTATGGGATACTGCGATGTCTTGAATACTCATGCTACTCCGCCTGCTGTTGGTTCTTGCCAGGCACGATGAGCACCTTGCCATTTCTACCGCTCTGCGCTGCCCGAGACACTGCGTTCTTGATTTCACCAACGCTAAACCGCGAGTCTACCTCGGCTTTTAACACTCCACTGGCGACCAGCGGAATTACCTGCCCGATCGCCGCCTGCTTTTCTTCCATGCTGGTCGTCTCAAACCACTTGGATAGCCAGAATCCGCGTATACGTAGGTCATTGAAAATGGTTATCGCTGTGTACAAGGTAGCGGGTTTTCCAGAAAGTGCGCCATAGGCGACAACCGTGCCACCATAACCCAGGCTATTTGAAAGGCGAGTGAAGGTGTCACCACCGACCGCATCGATTGCAAGTGCAACAGGTTCGTTGCCTGCTGCTGCAGCGATTTGGGCAGCGAGATCCGGTCCGTCTATTAACACCACGTCGGCACCCATTGCCATCAATTTATCAGCCAGGCCGTCGCGGCGCACAACATTTATCGTCTTCAAGCCACGCTGTTTTGCCAGCTGGATAATATAGCCGCCAACGGCCGAATTTGCCGCACTCTGCACCAGCCAGTCGCCCTCTTCCAGTTCAACGAAAGACGTCAGTATGAGTAGCGCTGTGAGCGGGTTCACTACGGCCATGGAAAGCTGCTCAATCAGGGCGGTGCTGGGTTCGCCGAGGCCGGGCAACGGAATAAAGTTGGTCGAGGCGGCCACCATTTCATCGCGCCAGGTTCCACCGCCGGCCAGCAGTACCAGCTGACCCACAGTCAGGTTCGACACGCCAGCGGAAACCTCTAGCACCTGCCCAACGCCCTCATGGCCGGGGGTAGAAGGTAGTGCGGGGGCAACACCATAGTTACCCGCAATTTGTAACAGATCCGATGGGTGAATCGGTGTTGCCAGCACCTGGACCCTGACCTCGCCGGCTTGCAAGGGCAGACGTGTACCGACCTTAACCTCCAGCACTTCAGCGGGATCCCCAAGCGCGTTCAATTCGACGTATTCGAACGTGGCCTCAGATTCTGGCTGTGTCGCGCCGGTTTCGTTTTGCGCCAGTGCGAAAGGCGTAGTACCCAAAGTAATGGCTAACAGTGCAACAATGGAAAAGGTCTTCATAACGGTGTCCCGAAGTTAAGTATTCATACTGGTTTAGACACGTTAACGCCCTATGGGCAATAGAGTAACGTCTCCGCATTTCAAGCGACCACCCTACTCCAATCATCAGACGAACTCATCTTTGCGTTCCGATAATGGCCAGCGAATACCAAGTACCTGTCAGGATTGAATACATTCTGCACAGCGGAATGTGGCACCTTAGCGCAGCAACAGTTTCATTAACGAAAGTACAGAATCGGTATCGGGTCGTTTGCCAGTAATATAGCGTCGATAAATATAAGACTCACCCAAGCGCACTACAGCAAAGGCCAACTCTCCTGACGGCAAGGTTAATGAGAACTTGCCTGCGTTCACTTAGGCATCAATCAAGCCTTTGACCCATTCCACCACGCGCAGCTGGAAACCACCGTCAGCCGACGTCAGCTGGCGCATCGCAGCCTCGCCTTCACGTTCGAAAAAGGCATTCATGGCTGGCTGGCGAACAACCTGACAGACAAAATCTGCAATGACTTCCGCAATATATTGACCACCGTCGCAGCAAGATCGCGACTCCGCCCTGTCCATCATTCCCTTCACACCGGCCCAGATCACCTCAGCCAGCAGGGCCTCACGCGAACCCACCCAGCGATACAGCGTGGCGCGACTGACGCAGAGATCCTCTGCCAATTGCACCGTGTCTACCCGCCGCCCGTTGCCAAACCACTTGCTAGCCAGCGCAAAAGCACTTATCGGAGTGGGTTTGTCGGTGGCGACACCCTGCAGGTGTCTTGCCAACGGCGTTGGCGGTTGTGGGGACAATTTCATGCGTTTGATAGCGGGATCAATGTCAAAACAAAGAAGCCTATAGTACGCCTGTTTTCTTGACGAGACATTTTTACGCTATGTATCATCACTGCCCCCATCTGACGAGCTCCTCGAATGGCCATTAAGCGACGCCGATTTCTCCAAGCTGGCAGCACCCTCCTCGCCGCAGGTGCGGGCCTGAGCTCTACCGCGCAGTCGCTGGCCGCCGCACAGGCGACGACTGCGGCTCCCATTTCTAGCGCACTGGGCCAATGGAATATTGCCGACTGCCTGCCCTCGTTCACGCTAACGCCCGCAGTCAGCAGCGGCCGGCGATACTTTCATATGGTTGGCAATCGAGCACTGCAAATGCAGGCTGGCAGCGATGGCACTGTAGGGCTTTACGACGAATCGTACGGCCAGCGCTGGCTGTGTTACGCGGACGAGAATGGCGGCTCAGGTGAATCTTTGCTTTCAAGCCCCGACGAACAATGGGGTAGTCGCGTCACGCAGTGGCCAGCGCAAGGACAGGTCACGGTGGAGCCCACGGGTTTAACCGTAGTAACCGAGCACAATGGCTTAAGCCTGCAACGCCGGGTGGTTTGCCCGGAGGGCGACACGCCCTGGCTATTTACCGCCGTCCAGTTAACGCTGGCAACAAGCAGCCCGCCCCGGCAATTTACTCACCGCGAACACTGGCGCCTGCGGCCTCGCTTTTTGCATTTGTTTGAGAAAATGGAACAACGCGACGCCATCGCCCAGGGCGTCGCCTACCGCTTCAGCAGCGAGGCGACAAAAGCCTCAGCAAGCGAAGTTTTTGATAAGGCGGAGGGCGCTATCGGCCCACCGCGAACACTGGCGCTGGAGTCACTCAATAACCCCGCCACCACGGTCGGATTCGATTCGGAGTCGCCCGCGCTCTATGCAGACACGCGCATCGAGCTGCAGCCCGGCGAATCCACCACGCTGTATTTTCGCTTTGGATTACTGGCCCATGCCGACGCCCTTTCAGGGGCACAGACCCCCAACTTTCTTGAGCGTAACCGCCAGCAACTTATTGATCGGCTGCCCGTTGCCAGTCCAACACCTTACCCGGAGCTTGGGCACGAAATAACATGGCATGGCGCAGCCCTGACGGGCGGTGCAAATTGGGACCGCATGCTGGGCGGCCATACCCTGAATCAAGGTTCTGCCTACGCCTTTCTGGGGGGTGGCAATGCCGCCGCGCGCGACCAGCTACAGCATGCTCTGCCACTGGTGTACACCGAACCCGACCTCGCCCTGTCTATCTTGCGCAACACCTGCGCGTGGTGCAAACCGAATGGCGATTTACCCTACGCGCTCACCGGCAACAAGCTGCCTTTTACCCAGATGTTCCGCCCCTCAGACCAGAATATTTGGGCATTGTGGCTGGCGGCGGAGTATGGCCTGGCAACCGGCAATCTCGCCGCTTTTGCACAAGACCTGCCCTACCATCCCCTCTACAAGGCCTCAGCTGAAAGCCTGAAAGAACACCTGCTGCGCCAGTACCACTTTCTCACCAACGACATCGGTACTGGCGCAGGCGGACACCTGCGCATTCTGAATGCCGACTGGAACGATTTGGCGCTTGAGGCGCCCGGTGTCAACAAAGAACGTATGAAGGAAGCTGGCGGCTCGGTATTGAACTCCGCCATGGCCGCGTGGGTGCTGCCGGTATTTGCCGGCCTGCTGGACAAACTCGACGAACCGTCTATTGCCGAGCATGCACGCCATTTCGCCAGCGACCTAACAGAACGCGTCAAATCCGCCTGGAACGGGCGCTGGTTTGACCGCGCCGTTGCGCCCGACGGACAGATTGTCGGGCGCGATGAATGCTGGCTGGAAGTACAGCCATGGGCCATTATTTGCGGTGCAGCGTCCGACGCGCAAGCCAGCCAATTGCTCAATCATATCGACAGCCACCACCGCGCCGGCAGCCCTCTGGGGGCGCGCATTATCTGGCCGCTACCCGACTCCCCCCTCGCCGGCATGGGCGTTCGGGGAGGTATCTGGTATTCCATTAATATGACGCTGGTGTGGGCGGCGGCGACAGTAAACCACGATCTGGCCTGGGCGGAATGGCAACGCATGTCGCTGGCCAGCCACACACGCTACAAACCCCAAGACTGGGCCGGCACTTTGAGCGGACCAGATACCTGGAACAGCCCCGAAGCTGAACGCCCCGGCGAAACCTGGGCCTACCCCTGGCTGTCGATGCAGGACTTTCCTGTCGCCAATATGCACAGCCACTCGCAACCATTACTCGCCTACTTGCGACTGCTCGGCATCGCGCCCACCAGCCACGGCACCATTACCGTAGGCGAAGGTAATTTCAACAGTGAGCGCATCCAGCTAGCGGCTTCTGGTCATGGTCAGTGGACAGCGGACGGTCAGGTTATTCTGGAAACCGTACACGGCGTTCGCCAGGGAACGCAACAAATCCTCTTTTAGTAAAGAGGATCGCCCTGCTGCCCGCCCGGGCTACCTCGCGCCTGGTACCGGCACGAGTACGGCACAACTCACTGCGCCCGAATGACAGATTGCCACCACCACCATCATTGGCGGGGCATTCAGTGTTCCTCTCCGATGATCGGGTGTCGCCCTTTTAGATCCTCAATACCGCACCCGAGCAGCTCAGCTTACTATTAAGCGACCACTTTGTAGGGTGTCAATATGCCGCAAGACAGGATAATGTATGGACTGTGCGGAATCGACCAAGGTAGTGATGTATGCCCTATCCCACCAAGCAGGCGCTCTTAAACTGGGCTGATAGCTATCCTACGCTGTGGAACGCAGGCAATAAGGGTGACTGGGTGGAAAATTGGCGCACGGTAGCAAGCGGTGAGTTCCGCATGCTGGACCCCGTTGGAACACCAGAGAAGCGCGGCTTCAAAGAATGCTGTGAAGATTCCTGGGATCTCTTTCAACCACGGGTCACCTTTCGCATCCAACCGGGCACACTGTTTGTGTGTGGCAATGAAGTTGCCTGGTGTCTGGAGAACCACTTCCAGGGCCCAAATGGCGATGAGGTAGAATTCAGCCTGGAGACCTACCACTTTGGTGAGGACAGCTCGGTGAACATCCGTACCTACTATCGTGTCCCGGCCCACAACAACGCCCAGCTAGGCGATATATTTCAAACATACCTACCCGAAAATGCTGCCGGTAACTAGCGTTCCAGACACCGTTAGCGTCATTGGGACACCCGTATCGACCTTACAGCACTCGAACGTCTATGAATTCCAGTAAACTCACTTTGCTGCTTGCTCTGGTGTCCTTCGCTTCCGCCTGCAGTCATCCCATCGAGATACGGGGCAAGGGCGAGGGCGAGGGCGACGTGCGATTGAGCTGCGCTCTAGGGCGTTGAATCTTTCGAGGCAGGCGCTTGCGTTGCGCGGCTCGGATAAATATCTGCTATCAGATGGTAGAGCGCAGAGTCAAAGCTGTCATCAGGGTGTTCATTACAGTATCTTTCCAGCCATACCATCAGAGTTTTTGTGTTCTTGCGCCCACCAATATCATAAGTATCAAATGCCAGCCGGCTGACTCCTGTCAAATACCCCATCGTATAAAGGGAAAACCCATATAAGGCACCCCAGTCATCCTCCTTCTTGGCACTGTACACCGCGCGGTTCATCGCGTGGCAACTTTCCACCTTGTTGACGCCCCGCACATTGTATTGTCGATTTACGTCCGCAGCGTGCGCGGTACCCTGCACTGCCCAAAGCACCAACGCCAGCGCAGTACCGGCCATCAGCACCGAACTCAACTTTGTCATAATCCCCTCTCGCTTGCTGTTTTAACCCGGATTATATTGAGGTACATCGCCATGCAGAAGGACTCGAGGTAGCATATTTCATCACTGACAATATTGTTCCGCAAACCGATATGGGACAGTGCCACAACAAAAAATACACTCGCACAAATGCCAATATCGAAACCCACACCCGTGCGAAGTCTATTGAGGCGAGCGATGTCTCGCGTTGAAATCAGCAGTACGATGCATGAAATCGCCATCTTAGTTGCCAACGGCGTCACATTAAAGATAACAGAATTGACAAAAACCTTCTCCATCCCGATCGAAAAGTACCACTCCGGCAAGCCCTGATTTGTAAATGTCGCGGGCCTGCAGGTTTACCAACCCGGACTCATTGCTGCTGATGAGAGTGCATAACGCTTCGACGACCTGGTTATGTAACCACTGGGTATTGTTGAACAGTGACTCCTGGTTAAGTACTCTGCAAAGTGTTGGACTGCACAGGTAGTCGCCCGACGACTTGTCAAAATATGGCGCACTTCAACGAGAAGCAGAGGCTATCGCCTCACCGAACTATTCCTGCTTGGCATCGGTGTAGTCATAGCCACCCTCGATATGTATAAACGTCAAGGCGCCGTCCCGCGACACGCCGCCAGCACTTCCGCCTGCTGCAGGGAAAAAGTGTCTTGTCCGGGGCCTTGGCAGCCTTCTGCGCATCGAACATGTAGTCCGTTTTGCGCTGCTCATCTCCAGGTTATTGCGATGAAGAAAGTCATAGATATTGACTTTAACAAGCACCAGGTAAATCAGTATCAACACAGGGCTTGTTACTACAAAACTGCGGCGAGGCGAAAATTCGAATGCGCGAGTCATGTGGGGCTATACATACTTGGGATTAAACGCGACTGGGAAGGCAACATCATAGGCATTGTGGGCGAGTAAAACGGTCTCGGGAGGCGCTAGCGGTTACTGGCGAGCTGTGCCTCAAGTTTTTCCTTCATCGGCAGCACCCACTGCTCTTTGAGCTGTGGTGACAGCAACCCGGCAACATCAAGGTCATCACAGAGTTTCATCTGGTGAGCGAGATCGAACATATCAAACTGGCTGCAGATCCTACCCTGCTCATTCAGGGTGAGAAATGAGACGCCCGGAGACTCAAAATAGCTACCATCGGCCCGCTTACCAGGGCCGCGGTTCATCCAGTGGGTAATTAGCGTGTTGTGTGCCCCAGTGTAAACACCCAAATAGGGAAATGTCCAACCCTCCCAGCCGACTTGCATATCGCGCCCATAGTGCGTGGCCTTGATTTCGTCGATACCGTTGGCGGCAACATTCATGACACCGGCATATTCGCAGGTATAGATGCAGTCCTGCGCGTAGATTTCGTCGACGAACACGATCCAGTCATTGGAGCGTGAAGCCTCCTCGTGGGCTGCAATCAACTTGTCCGCCGTGGCGCGAAGAATATCGTCACTCAATGCGTTCATGAAGTATCTCTCCTAGGGCCGCATGAACTGTCCACCGTCCACGTTGAGGATATGCCCGGTGATCCAGCTCGCCTCATCTGAGAGAAGAAACAGCGCCGCGTTCGCCATATCCTGAGGCGTACCCAGACGCTTGATGGGCATGCTCTTGATCATTTCCTGTGCGTAGTCACCCGCTGTCTTGGCCAGCGCTCCAGTATCAGTAGGGCCAGGCGCGATGGCATTGACGCGAATCTTGCGCCAGCCCAGTTCATTGGCAATGCTCTGGGTGATACCGTTGACAGCAAGTTTAGCTACACCGTAGAAACCAGTACTCATCCAGGCAGCAGTCGATGACTGATTGATAATGGCGCCACCACCTGCAACAGTCATGTGATCCACCACGGCGCGCGTCATGATGACGCAACCGTGCGCGTTGATACGCATGAACTTTTCCAGATAGTCCATCTCCACGTTCATATACCCTTCAATTTTCATATCACCGAAGATCGCGGCGTTATTGATCAGGTAGTTGATTGCACCGAACTTATCCATGGTGGCCTGGGCACAGGCCTGTGCCGACGCTTCCGAGCCGACATCAGTCCTCACAAACAATGCACTGCCGCCGCTGTTATTAATCGCATCGGCAACACGTTGCCCACCCTCTTCATTGACTTCCGCGATAACCACGTGCATACCGCGCTCGGCGCAGGCCGTGGCATACCCTTCCCCAATGCCGCCGCCGGCGCCAGTCACAATGATCGTTTTGCCTGTAAAATCCATGCGTATTTCCTTATTGGAGTATTGATTTGGAGGTGAGTGTATTGGGGCGAATTTCCAGCAGATCGATGGCCACACCCGGCGGTTGTGACAGCGCATACTGCACCGCCTCGCCTACGTGGGTAACATCCATGCCGGTGTCCATATAGCTACCCGCGTCCTTCCAGGCGGTGAGCGCCGATTCAAACGCCGCCTTCTCCCAGCCAGCGGCAAAGTTGGTCCAGGCGCCGCCGGGGCGGATACAGGTCACGCCGATACCGTCGGCCTGTAACTCCAACCGCAGATCGCGGGTGAATCGTTCCACCGCGGCCTTGGTGGAGGCGTAAATGGAGAGATAGCTTATCTCGTCGTAGTGCCACGCACTGGCCGAGGAAATATTCACTATGCGCGGATTTTCGCCGCCACGCAGCAGCGCAATCGCCGCCTGTGAACAGAATACCGTACCCAGGAAATTGGTCTGGATCTGCCGCATCACCTCCTCTTCTACCAGATGTTCGATGGCGTTTGGCGTGGCCATTCCGGCGTTATTGATTAAGCCATCGAGACGCCCGAAATGGGCCTTAATCGTTTCAAACGCAACGTTGATATCCGCTCTGTTCGCCACATCTGCTGCCATACCGATCGCGGAATTGTCACCAATTTCCGCCACGGCCTGATCCAGTGCTGATTGCTTACGACTGATCAAGCCCACTCTCGCGCCGTTTTCTACCAGGTTTTTGGCGATAGCCAGTCCGAAGCCTTGCGAACCACCCGTGACGATATACACCTTATCCTTTAAGCTCACGCTCATACGGCAATCGCTATTGTCTTGGTTTCGAGGTACTCCTCGAAGCCCTCCAGCCCCATCTCGCGACCCACACCGCTCTGCTTGTAGCCGCCGAACGGCGCATCGGCACCGTAGAAGTTGCCGCCGTTGACGTTGACAGTTCCGCTGCGGATGCGACGGGCAACCGCCAGGGCACGCTCCTCGCTGGCTGACCACACCCCACTGGACAATCCGTACTCTGAGTCATTGGCGATGCGCACTGCGTCCTCTTCATCGTCGTAGGCGATCACCGCGAGCACCGGCCCAAAGATCTCCTCCCGGGCAATGGTCATATCATTGGTGACATCCATGAAGACGGTGGGTTCAACGTAATAGCCGTTACTCAGGTGCGCAGGTCTACCACCGCCCAGCAACAGGCGCGCACCCTCCGCCTTGCCCTTCTCTATATAGGCGAGCACCCGGTCGCGCTGTCGCGCATTGACCAGTGACCCCATGATCTGGCTCTCGGACGCAGGATCCCCGTATTCGATAAAACCGAAATAGGTCGGCAGCAAGGCCTCTACTTCTGCCTGCCGTGAACGAGGGATCAACAAACGTGTGTGTATCGCGCAGCCCTGACCAGCATGAAAACACACCGCGAGGCAACTAAGCAGACTGGTGTTGAGATCCGCATCGTCCAGAATGATATTGGCAGACTTACCCCCCAATTCCAGAAACACCTTTTTCACGGTCTGCGCAGCACGCGCCATAATGTGTTTGCCAACGCTGGTAGAACCGGTAAATGACACCATGTCGACACGGTGATCACCTACGAGCTGGTCGCCCACTGCCTTTGGGTCCTCTGAGGTAATCACATTGAACACGCCGGCAGGAATATCGGTGTGCTCATTAACTACCCGTCCCAGCATTGTTGCTGACCAGGGCGTATCGGGAGCCGCCTTCAATACCACCGTGCAACCCGCAGCGAGTGCAGGCACACACTTGGCTAAATTGATTTGCAGGGGAACATTCCAGGGCGTAATACAGGCCACGACACCTATCGCCTCTTTCTCGACCAGACGACGGCTCTTGCCACCCATCATCTGTGAGATACCGATATCGCGGCTCCACTTATAGTTCGGTAAACTTTTCAAGGTGTAATCCATAAACCCGATGGGTATTTCGCAGTGTGGCCCCATCGCACCACAAATTCCGAGTGGCGCGCCTGTTTCGTCGGCGATCTGCTGCTTGAACTCTGTTTCGACCGCTCGCAGGCCCTGCTGTAACTGCTGCAGGCACTTGAGGCGAAAAGCATGATTCGTCGACCAGTCCGTTTCATCAAAGGCGCGACGAGCGGCGGCGATGGCCCTGTCCATATCTTCGGAACCTGCGTCAGCGACCTGCCCTATTTCTGCTTCAGTGACCGGGTTGACATTAGCGTAGGTTTTGCCGGACGCTGCAGCGCATAGCTCACCATCAATAAACAGATTAGTTTCGGGGGGCATCGGTGTCGCTCCTGTTAATCGGGGATTCGTGATTCATCTTTGGCCATGAACACATCCTCGATTCGCTCGCGGATAAATTCAGCCGTGGGCAATACCACACCCCTATCGGCGGCGGTACTGATCGCGCAATCGAGATCCTTATGCGCCAGCCTGCCCATAGCACCGAAGTATTGGTCCATCTCCTCCTCCGTCGATGTTTTGGCGACAGCATTACGGCCAGTGGCAAACATATGCATCTGTTCATTGACCACGCCATTGGACAATCCCACCGAACGCAGCACGTCCACTGACAGGCCACAGGCGTGCGCGAGACGCGCCGCCTCGGCCATCACAACGAATTCGGCGTACTGCATAAAATTGTTACACAGTTTTAGCGCAATACCGGAACCGATAGGACCGGCGTGCACAATTTTCTCTGCTGAGGTTTGAAATACGGGGGAGCCCGCCTCGAGTTGTTCAACCGTGCCGCCCACCATATAGCACAGCGTCCCGTCCACCGCCCTGTGTGCACCTCCCGTGATAGGCGCATCAATCAGATTGAATCCAAGATCGGCTGCTTCCTGCGCCCAGCGCAACAGGTTGGCCTGGGTCACCGTGCTGTGTATCGCAATCAGGGTGCCGCTGGCCGCATGCGCAAAAATGCCATCGTCGCCGTGCAACAGGTCATGCACCTGTGCGTCATCGCGCACGCAGACACCGATGTGCGAGCAGGCGCTTGCCAGCTCGGCAACGGAGGCACATCCTACCGCGCCCGCTGCTACCAGTTCCTCGACCGCTGGCGCAAAAACATCGAAAACGTGGGCTTCGTAGGCATCACAAATCAGGCGCTGTGCCGATGGTTTGCCGATGTTCCCCAGCCCAATGTAGCCAACGTTAGTCGCCGTAGTCATGCGCTCTCTCCAGTGGCGTCACCGGCTACCAGATCAAAGGTAGCACGGCGCGTCGCGATATTATTTAACGGGAGTGTAGCGACAAACACCATGAAGTCAATATAAATTGACGACTCGTCAATATGGGTTTATTATTTTTTCGATGCGCGCAATCAGTCCCAATACTATCGACGCCGGAATCATCTGGCAGCGGTACCGCCACAACTTCTCGAGACATCTCCTGGGGGTCGCGCGCCATTTCCAGACCAGCGTGATGGACACCTTGCAGGAAGAGTGCGGACACACAGATCTTCGCCTGGGTTTTTCGCCGTATATTGACCTGCTGAATGAGGGAGACAAACGACTCACAGAGCTGGCCAACATTCTGGGCATTTCACCCCAAGCCTGTAACCAGGCGGTAAAGCAGGTGGAGGCTGCTGGCTATATTGCTCGAACCCCTGATCCAGATGATGGCCGGGCCAAGCAACTGACGTTGTCTACGCGCGGCAAAAAGCTGAGTCGTGACGGCGCGCATATCACTGCCCAGCTCGACCAGCAATTCTCGGATCTCATGGGTGCTGAACAATTTACAGATACCAGAAAATCACTGAACAAGATAACCCGTAACCTCGACCTTGGACTCTTGCGGCAGCGCACCCCGGTTACCAATATGCTGATGGGCGCATTGCTGCCTAGATTGTCAGATTACATCATGCGTCGATTGATGGAGCTTAACCGTGCCAAAGGACATCCCAGGCTAAAGTTGTCTTTTGGACAGGTGCTGACGCTTATCGGCCCTCAGGGTGGCCGCATCCAGCAAATGGCGGCAACGCACGACGTCAGCAAACAGGCAATCAGCGCTATCGCCACAGAACTGGAATCTCTGGGTTATTTGGAGCGACAGGCAGATCCGCTCGACGCGCGCCAGATCGTCTTGCAGTTCACTGCTCGCGGTCGGGAACTGATTGCCGATTCTGTGGCCAGTGTCGACCAGCTGGAACAAGAGTTTGCCGCCATTATTGGCAAAGCTGCACTGAAACGTATGAACACGACACTGTACGAACTGTATCGTGGCCTGCAGCTGGAACAGGATGTTTTTGAACACAAGGGCACAGTAGACATCAGTCTGCTGGCCCTGCAAATACAGCAACAGCTGGGAGATCATGACAGTCAGGCTTTGGCCAAGCTGTTACTGAAGCCCGCCAACACCACGAGGTAAGCGACAATGAACAACGAATGGTTTTCAACCGTGTGGCAACACTACAACATAGTGGGATCGCTGCTGGCACTTGCAGCCATCGTCGCAATCACCATGGTAGGTAAGCGACTGCTGTTCAAGGTGCCCGCACTGAGCAAAATGCGCGCACTTAACAAGGAGCAGGACAAGCCCAAGTGGGGGCAGAAAAAATACCCACCAATGGTGCGCGCTACTCAGAAAACGGGCCTGTATCTGAATATCGCATTCTTCCTTCTAATGCTGCCGTTTTGCATCACGCTTGACGCTCAACCCGTTTGGAAAGTGCTTCTGAATATTGTCATCATCCTGATGTTCTACGACTTCTTCTACTATCTGGCTCACCGGTTCTGGTTCCATGGCCAGGGCCGTATGCGCAAAATTCACGCCGTGCATCACCAGGCGCGCAACCCCACCTATCTGGACGCGCACTATGTGCACCCACTGGAGACCTTCGTGGGACTGGGCATGTTCCTGACGTCTGTAGTGGTATTATCCGCCATAATGGGGCCCTTTCAGATCGCCACCATCGTCGTGACCCTTATAATCTTTACCAACATCAACATCATCAATCACGTCTTTCTAGACCTGCCCCACTTCCCGTACAAAACCGTGAACTGGATTGTCGCCAAACACCACGTACACCACGAGAACATGCACAAGGGCAATTACGCGACCATCACACTTTTCTACGACAAAATATTCGGCACACTCGATTAGGAGAAACGCTATGGATGACAAGGAACGCCGCGCACTGGGCGAGGCAACAATAATGGATGTGTACGCCGGAGACGTAGTAGTGCCTCCCGAGGGCTACGCATTTAGCGATATCATGCTCAAGCAGTTGTTCGCTGAACTGTGGACACGTGAGACCTTGTCTATGCGGGACAAGCGCATTCTGCTGTTGGGAATCATCGCCGAGAAAGGCGAAGCCGCCACCTTCAAAATTCAGATCAAAGCATCACTCAAACGCGGCGAGATCAATCCGGAAGAAGCGCGGGAGTTCCTGCTGTTTATCGCACAGTACGCAGGCTACCCTCGCGCGGCCGCCATGTTAGCCCCTGTAGAACAAGCTATCGCGGAGTTTGAAAAAGAAACCTGACTTAGTTCTGAGGTTTGGCCTGCGCGATTTTTTCCGGCTGGCCCCTGGTAAGATAAAAACGGGCTTTGGCGATCGATACCCCGAGGTCTCCGGGCTTCAGGATAAGCACGGTGAGCAGTACTGCGAAGGTTCTAATCATAGCCTGTATCTGTCTGTAAAACGCGACCCACTTACTTTCAGGCAAAAAAATTCCCGGGGGAACTCTCCACCGGGGCACAATCGATCAATAAAATATCAGGCAGCCTGTTCCGAAGATTTTACTTCCGGATCGAAAGTGATGTGCATGCGCTTTATACCATTCACCAGATTGGAACGGGTATAGGCGACCTCGCCCACCAGTTTGGGGTTGCGCAAACGGGGAATGATCTCCTCAAACATCACGCGCATCTCCAGCCGCGCCAAATGCGTGCCCAGACAAAAGTGCTGGCCAATACCAAATGCACGATGCTGGTTGTGCAGGTCGGGCATGCGCTCGGCGCGACGCACATTAAACTGCATAGCGTCATCACCAAAGATGGTCTCGTCATGGTTCACCGTGTGGTAGTGCATGATGACCTTATCGCCTTTCTTGATCTGGTATCCACCGACTTCTGTATCTTCCATACAGGTGCGACGCATCAGCGTAAACGCGGTGTTGTAGCGCAGCATTTCCTCGCAGGCACCGGGTATTTTGTCGGGATTGTCGATCAGGTATTGCAGTTGCTCGGGATTCTCCATCAACATGCGCATACCCTGGGAGGTGACTGTGCGCGTGGACTCGTTGCCAGCTGCGATCAACATCAGGAAGAACCATACAAATTCCTCGTCGCTCAACCCCTCGTCTTTGCCATTACCCTGAAGCAAGGCGCCGATGATGTCTTTCTTGGGGTTGGCCTTATGCTGCTCCATCAGCTTCATCGCGTATTCGATGACCTTGAAAGAGGCTGTCTGGGCCTCGTCCATGCCCGCAGCCATTTCCGGGTCTTGGTTGAACATCATTTTGTTGGTCCACTCGAAGAAATCCTTGCGATCCTCCGGGGGGATGCCGCAAAGCTCGAGAATTGCCAGCAGCGGGAGTTCAGCCGCCACTTCCTCCACAAACTCACATTCACCGCGGTCGGCGACGCGATCGACAATATTCTTGGCGTGCTGACGGAAGCTCGCCTCATAGGAATCAACTGCGCCGGGGGTAAACGTCGCACGAACGATTTTACGCGATTTCATCTGTCCGGGCGGATCCTGGTTGATGGTCATATTGCGCTGGATCAGCACCATGTCCTCCTCGGAATACTCCTCCGCCAGCGCTGAACGCGCCTCACTTGAAAACAGCTTGGGGTTCTTGGAAATGAAATCAATTTGATCACGACCGGTTATCAACCAGTAGGGCACATCCTGATAGGAGCCGTCCATGTAGTGCACCGGACCGGAGCGGCGTATGTCTGCCAGCGTCTCATACGGCATGCCGTTGACGTAGGTCTCCGGGTCAATCAAGTTCGGAAAATTTGCAAAGGGACATTGACTCATCGTAAACCTCTCCAGCTAGTGCTATTAAACTCAACAGCTAGAGACTACTAGGCATTAGTTAATGTGTCAATTATGAAATCGACCACGGCGGAGCCTTGTTGTCATTTATAAACGGGGCCAGCTCGATGGCCCGCAACGTCTGACCTGGCTTGAGTATCACATCCAGCATGATCTCCTGCTCCGATTCAAGCTGTTCACTCGGTATGCCAAAAGCAGCGCAATCCGCAATTGGCCGAATGCCTGCGAGTTCCACTTCAAAGGCGCAGGCGCGTCCCACAGGAACATATGCAGGGCGTCCAGCGTAAAGCATTGTGACTCTGCATCACGCCCTTGGCCTTGCCGGTAGTGCCAGACGTCCACAGCACCGTACAGGTATCGCCCGAGCTCAGGGCAGACATATCGGGCTCCCCAACCCCTTTTACCTATAAGGAATCGAGACTGACTGCGCCGACAACGGACTCGTGCTCGCCGTGTATGACCAGCGTGGAAACTGACAACGAGCCACTCACTTCCTGCACTCGGTCCACATGAGCCGCATCGGTCACCAGTACGGTGGGGCGACTGCCGTTAATCGTATCGATCAGCCATGCCCCTTATAATCTGTATCGACCAGAACCTGGATCGCACCCAGCTTATTCGCTGCCAAAACCAGGGAAATCACTTCCGGTGCACTGCTCATAGAGAACGCGAGCCGCTCGCCCGCCTTAAGCCCGAGGCTAGCCAACCCTGCCGTCAGTTCATCCACGCGCTGGTTGACCTCGGCGAAGGTGAAGACATCATCCGAGAACAACAGAAACGGATGATCGCCATGCTGCTGTGCCTGTAGTTGCATAGCTCGGCCCAGATGGCGCTCGCCAGCATCCGAAAGTTGTAGCATGTTCATCCGTAAAAAGGACTCCCCAGGAGCGATCAATCAATGCCGGTTACAGTGCAGATGATGGTGCTTAGCTTCGAACAAGCTGCAGTGTCTCGAGCATGCCATTACGATCGATCAGCAACATCGCAACGCCGTAGGTGATGGCACCCGTGAGCACCAGCTGCGACAAATATAACCAATCACCGACCGCTCCATAAGCGTATTCCTGCAAAAAATACACGCTGGCGTACATTATCATCCCTGCGCCGACGGGTCTCAACATCTGCAACAGATACTCAACGATGCCCAGGCCCACCTTGCGACAGGTGCGGTACGCAGTAATGAAGAACACCAGCGGATACATGCAAAGCCAGGCGTAAGCCAGGCCGATCACACCCCAGCGAGAGCCAAAGTAGAAGGCCAGGGGCATCAGTAGCGCCGCGACCAGAAAGTTAGACGCACTGGTTGCAGGATTTCCTGTACCCCATAGCAGCGGCGGAAAAATACTACTCAATAGACGAAAC
The DNA here is from genome assembly GCA_963934845.1 of uncultured Halioglobus sp. Taxonomy (GTDB): domain Bacteria; phylum Pseudomonadota; class Gammaproteobacteria; order Pseudomonadales; family Halieaceae; genus Marimicrobium. The sequence continues at coordinate 38,926 of CAWWAG010000019.1, forward strand.
GGCATAACCACACCTAACAACTGCAGCAGTGGCGCGGCGGGTAACCACTTCTCACCCAACAGGCAACCGATGAGTGGCTCTGCGGTACAGCTCATCCCTAAAAATACCGGGAATGCGGCAATACCGAAAATACGGGTCGCCTTCAGCAAATAACCCTGCACAGTTGCCCCGCTGGTGTGGGTGTGCGCGTGCGAAAACGCTGGAAATGCCACTGAGTTCAGCAGGCCGCTAATTTTGTGAATTGGCAGCGACGCCAGTTGGCTGGCAACCGCGTAATAGCCGAGCAGGTGATTGCCCAATAATTTGCCACCGATGATTTTGTCTGATTCACTGAACAGGTACCAGAGGCCTCTGTCTGTCGTCACAAACCCGCCGAAGGCAAAGTGTTTACGCATGCCGCGCAGTGAAAAGCTCGGCCACACCAGATTCCGTGAAATCAGGTTCAGGCCAATCATACGCGTGGCGTTGGTAGCCAACATGCCCCAGATCAATGCCCAGACGCCAAACTCTGTCAACGCCATCACCAGCGTCACCGCGCTGCCGATTATCAGCGTCGCAAAATCCACAATAGAGCGCTGGGCAAACTCGATCTCCCGCTCCAGCCTGGACTGCGGCAGAGTCTCGAAAATCAGCAACAGAAACTGGAACGACAACACCTGTACAATGAGTGTCAGCGCGGGTTCGCCATAAAACGTCGCGACAGCTTCGGCACCAAAAAATAACAGGGCAAAAAAGAGTACGTTGACAACGATGACGATACCAAAAATCTGCCGCGTCATCTGCTCATCGAGATCCTTGTCCTGTACCAGTACCGCGTCCAGCCCCAGAGTGTTGAGCAGCACCAGAAGCGACACCAACGCCATAGCCATTGCCATCAGGCCATAGTCCCCCGGGGAGAGCAGACGAATAACCATAATAGTAATGCCCCAGGATACTGCCTGCCCCAGAAACCGGCCCGCCGCGCTCCATCGCAATGCCGACATGACCTTGCTGCGTATATCCATGTTCAAACTCTCGGACTGTATACTGTGTACCGTGTGCGAGGTCACAGGATACGGCAAGGTCGCAATTACCCAAAGGAATGATGTCGCACTGTTTGGTCAAACTCGGCAGATGCCATAAACTGCACGCAAGCCCCTTAAGGAGATTCGCTACGTATGGAACTATCTAACCTGCTAATGGACGCCGCAGAGCGTGCAAACCAGGATCCCTACTCGCTGCCGCTGGACAAAATTAATGTCGCCAACCCCTTTCTGTTCGCGCGCGACATCCATGGTCCCTGGTTCAAACGCCTGCGCGACGAGGCTCCGGTACACTACTGTCCCGAAAGTTTTTTTGGTCCGTATTGGTCCATTACGCGCTACGAGGACATCGTAAAAGTCGATACCTCGCATGATATTTTCTCCTCGGAACCGGCTATCACCATCGGCGATACGCAGGATACCTTTCCGCTGCCCATGTTTATCGCCATGGACCGTCCCAAGCACGATGAGCAACGCCGGGTAGTCAGCCCGGTCACTGGCGCGGAAAACCTGCGCAACTTCGAGCCGATCATTCGCGAGCGCACGACCGATGTGTTGGACAATTTGCCCGTCGGCGAAACGTTCGACTGGGTGGAGCATGTGTCCATCGAGCTGACCACGCGCATGCTGGCAACGCTGTTTGATTTCCCCTTCGAGGAGCGCAGTAAACTCACCCGTTGGTCAGATGTCGCCACTGCCATTCCCGGCATCGGTATCATTGATTCAGATGAGCAGCGCCATGAGGAATTGATGGGCTGCCTGGCGTATTTCACAGAACTGTGGAATGAGCGGGTCAAGGTACCGGTGAAAACCGATCTGATCTCGATGCTGGCCCACGGCGAGGCGACCCGCAATATGGCACCCATGGAGTACCTCGGTAATCTGGTGCTGCTTATCGTCGGCGGCAACGACACCACTCGCTCCACGATGACCGCCAGTGCCCTCGCCCTGCACCAGAATCCGGATCAGTTCTCAAAGCTGGTGGCAGACCCACAGCTGATCGATTCTATGGTCGCTGAAACTATCCGCTGGCAAACCCCGCTGGCGCATATGCGTCGCCTTGCCAAGGTGGACACTGAATTAGGCGGACAAAAGATCAAGGCCGGCGATAAAGTGATCATGTGGTACGTGTCGGGTAACCGGGATGAGCGCTTTATGAAAAACCCGGACGTGTTCGATATTGAGCGAGATGATGTGCGCCGCCATCTGTCCTTCGGCTTCGGTATACACCGCTGCATGGGCAACCGACTGGCGGAACTGCAACTGCGAATTCTCTGGGAAGAAATCCTGAAACGTTTCAAACGTGTTGAGGTGGTCGGTGAGCCTGAACGTACCGTGTCTTCGTTCGTACATGGGTTCACTGCTATGCCAGTGAGACTGCACCCGGTGTAGGGAAGCAGGCAGGAAAAAAAGCGATGAAACGAACTACCCGGGTAGTTCGCTTGGTCTGTTTTGCGTGGTATGTCAGCAGCTACAGTTTGGGGATTTCAGCCTGATCGATTGGCACTTCACAGCGACCGATACGCGCCGCGCGATCGTGGAGGGTCACCTCGGCCTCCTCCACCCGAATCATAATCACGAAGCGCTCATCGCGAATACCCTGCAGGCAGTAACGGGCCAGCTCATCGAGATCCTGAAACTCCAGCTGCCAACCCGCTTTTTCAGCCGCAACCTTAAAATCCTGCACCGTCGGCACCGGCGCGGTGGGCTTCTCTCTCGCCAGTGCTTTGGGACGGTTGCGATCTGTGGTCCAGATACCTGTATCGAGTAGTCCACCGGAAGGATAGAACACCGACGCCGCCAGATTTGTGCCTTCACTCTGTAACTGCGCCGCGAGACACTCGCTGATGCAGGACACTGCTGCTTTACTCGAAGCGTACACCGACTGGTAGGGCAGCGGCGAGATGCCGCCATCGCCAGAGGACGTATTGATCACGTGTCCCGCTTCGCCCGAGGCAATCATACGCGGAACAAAGGCCTGAATACCGTGCACAACGCCCAATACATTGACACCGTGGACCCATTTCCAATCGTTGTCTGTCGTTTCCCATACATTCGCCGAGGGCGCTGCAACACCTGCGTTGTTGAACAACAGGTGACAGGCACCATGCGTCTTATACACCTTGTCAGCCAACGCGTTGACTGACGCTGCGTCGGAGACATCCGTAACAACACCAATCACCTCACCCGCGCCAGAGAACTCCTCCAGCACACGGTCCAGCGCTTTTTGCTCGACATCACCGATGACAACTTTAGCGCCAGCGGCGAGCAATTCCTTAACCAGCGAGCGACCAATACCGCTGGCACCTCCGGTGACCACTGCGACCTTCCCGTTAAAATCTTTCATTGTGTTCAACTCCATAGCTTGAGTGGAGGGCTGTTATGCCACACTTTGAAAGGCGACTCCACCCCGAAACACCAATTCGCCAGCGGCAAAGCGCTTTCAGTCGCACGGTGTCGAAAGTAGGATAAATGACTGAACCGGCGCAGGCAAAAACTACCGGGGCACAATTCGCAGCCATAAAAAAACCCGGCACTAGCCGGGTTTTTGATATCGAGGGTGCTTAGCCAGCAGCCTTGCGATCTTTAACTTCCTGGATAACAATCTCCGCAATATTCTGCGGGCACGGTAGATAATGCGAGAACTCCATGGAGAACTGGCCGCGACCCGATGTCATGGTTCGCAGTTGACCAATGTAGCCAAACATCTCAGACAGTGGCACCTCAGCTTTGATCCGAACACCCGTAACGCCGGCGTCCTGATCCTTGATCATGCCACGACGACGATTCAGGTCGCCGATCACATCACCCACATGATCGTCAGGCGTGAATACATCCACCTTCATGATTGGCTCAATCAACTGCGCGCCCGCTTTCGGCATCGACTGTCTGAATGCACCACGTGCCGCAAGCTCAAACGCAATCGCCGAGGAGTCAACGGCATGGAAGCCACCATCGTACAACTCAACCTCTACGTCCAACACCGGGAAGCCAGCAACGGTACCTGTACCCATCATGCCCCTGAAGCCCTTCTCGATGGCCGGGAAGAATTCCTTGGGAACGTTACCACCCACGACCGAAGAGGTGAACACGTAACCCGTACCCGGCTCGCCCGGCTTGATGCGATAATCGATCTTACCGAATTGTCCAGAACCACCAGACTGCTTCTTGTGCGTGTAGGAATCGTCAACTTCCCGGGTGATAGTTTCACGGTAGGCAACCTGAGGCTTGCCGACGACCAAGTCGACACCGTAGGTACGCCTGAGGATATCCACCTTGATGTCAAGGTGCAGCTCACCCATGCCTTTGAGGATCGTCTCGCCGGAATCGATATCCGTTTCAACGCGGAACGAGGGATCTTCGGCAACCATTTTACCAATGGCGATACCCATCTTTTCGGCACCACCTTTATCCCTAGGCGCCACCGCAATCGAAATAACGGGCTCAGGGAATACCATCGCCTCCAGCGTGCAGGGATGCTTGGGATCACACAGCGTATGGCCCGTTTGCACATTCTTCATACCCACAATGGCAATGATATCGCCAGCCTGCGCCTTATCCAGCTCGGACCGGTCGTTCGCATGCATCTCAACCATACGGCCGATACGTTCCGTTTTTCCCGTGAACGAATTAAGAATGGTATCGCCACGGTTCAATCTACCCGAATAGATACGCACGAAGGTCAAAGCGCCAAAACGGTCATCCATGATCTTGAACGCCAGGGCCCGCAGTGGCTCGTCAAGTGACACGGTTGCTACTTTGCCGGTGGGCTCACCGAATTCATCGGTCAGGTGCTGTGCATCCACCTCTGTCGGGCTTGGCAGGTAGTCAACCACGGCATCCAGAATCAGCTGAACACCCTTATCCTTGAACGCCGAACCGCAGTAAGTGGGGAAAAAATCCAGCTTGCGGGTACCGTTGCGGATACAGCGCTTGATAACATCCAGCTCCGGTTCTGTACCATCGAGGTACAATTCCATCGCGTCGTCGTCTTGCTCAACCGCCGTCTCGATCAACTTCTCACGCCACTCTTCTACCAGATCGACCATATCTTCCGGCACATCGCGAATCTCGAATACATCGGGATCAGTGGGATCGGTCCACACGTGTGCTTTGCGTGACAGCAGATCGACAATACCGACAAATTCCTCTTCCCGACCAATTGGCAACACCATCACCAGCGGGTTAGCACCCAGCACTTTCTCCACCTGGCCGACAACGCGCAGAAAGTCCGCGCCTATGCGATCGAGCTTGTTGACGAAGATGATACGGGCAACTTCAGATTCATTGGCATAACGCCAGTTCGTTTCAGACTGGGGCTCGACGCCGCCAGAACCACAGAACACGCCGATACCACCATCGAGTACCTTCAGTGAACGATACACTTCCACGGTGAAGTCAACGTGTCCGGGAGTGTCAATGACGTTTAAGCGATGGTCCTTCCAGAAACAGGTGGTTGCCGCAGACTGAATGGTAATACCACGCTCCTGCTCTTGTTCCATGAAGTCGGTTGTGGCCGCGCCATCATGCACTTCACCGGTCTTGTGAATTTTACCGGTCAGCTTGAGAATACGCTCGGTAGTGGTGGTTTTACCGGCGTCGACATGGGCGAAAATACCAATATTTCTATACAGGGATAAGTCAGACATTGTGGTTCTCAATGATTCAAATTGAATGAGGCAGAATACAAGGCGCGAGAACATACAGGAAAACGCAACAAAATGGGAGTACCGAAAGACCGTAATTCGTCACAAAGGCGAAGCCATGCCCGCGACAACGGTATTGCGACCGGGTGAGTGGTCAGGCGTCATTGTCGCGGCTACCGGCGCGGTCTGCTGTTAAAAACATTTGGCACAGGGGCACTCCCCGGAGTCAGGGGCCCGTCAAATCTGTTATTATTGGCAGCATAGCGGCCCCTTTCAGCGCGGACATTGAGACTCGGGGCGAGCGTGCAATATTTAGGATCACATCGCAGGGGCGTTCGGAAACTTTACACACATGCTGAGAAATTTAGAAATTCGTATTTTGCACGTTTCATACGAGCGTCACAGACCTGCACCGGCGCACGCCATGTTATTGTCATCGAGCCTCCTGAAACATTTCCATGATGAATACACTCGGCAATTGGGTGCGCACCGATGAATGCTCCCAGTACCCTGATCCGCCACCTGCGCGCGTGCCTGGCCACCGATTGCATTATCGAGGACGATGAATCCCAGCGCCCTTTTGAATGCGACGCCCTGACGATCTACCGCGATTTGCCGCTGGTGGTAGTGCTACCTGAGACCGTGGAACAGGTGCAGCAGGTGTTGCAGATATGCCACGCGCTAGATGTGCCGGTGGTCGCCAGAGGAGCAGGAACTGGACTGTGTGCCGGTGCCATGCCCCACTCCGAGGGTATCTTGCTGACCCTGAGTAAATTAGACCGAATCCTGGAGATTGACCCGGTGGCCCGCACAGCGCGGGTACAACCGGGCGTTAGCAACCTCTCCATTAGCGAAGCGGTGGCCCACCACGGGCTCTATTACGCCCCGGATCCGTCCTCACAAATCGCCTGTTCTATCGGTGGCAATGTATCGGAAAATTCCGGTGGTGTGCACTGTCTGAAATATGGACTGACGGTGCACAACATTTTGGCCATGACGGTGCAAACGGTTGCCGGCGAGGAACTCAGGCTGGGCAGCCAGGGCCTGGACAGTCCGGGTTACGATCTGATGGCGCTGTTTACCGGCTCGGAGGGTCTACTGGGTATCGTCACGGAAGTCACCGTGCGCCTGCTGCCCGCGCCGGAGATCGCCCGCGTCATTATGGCGGGCTTTGACAGCATAGACGCTGCGGGCGATGCGGTGAGTGCGGTGATTGCCGCCGGCATCATCCCCGCGGGCCTGGAGATGATGGACCGACTCGCCATACAGGCCGCTGAAGATTTTTCCCACGCGGGATATCCGCGGGATGCCGCTGCAATTCTGCTGTGCGAAATGGACGGCACGCAAGAAGAAGTCGCACAGCATGTCGATGAGGTAGCGACACTGTTTGAGCACAGGGGTGCGACATCCCTCACCATTTCCAGTGATGAGATCCACCGCGCGCTGTTATGGAAGGGACGTAAATCAGCCTTCCCGGCTGTTGCGCGGTTAGCCCCTGATTACTACTGCATGGACGGCACCATTCCACGCGGGCAGGTAACGAACGTGCTCAATGAGATCTATCGTCTCTCGGAGTATTACGCATTGCCCGTAGCCAATGTCTTTCATGCCGGCGACGGTAATCTACACCCACTGATCCTTTACGATGCCAGCGATCCTGCCCAGACCCGCAAGGCTGAAGCGTTCGGCGGCGACATACTTGACCTGTCTGTGCGCGTCGGCGGCTGCCTCACCGGCGAACACGGTGTTGGCGTGGAGAAATTAAGCAAAATGCCCAGCCAGTTCACCGCGCAGGAACTGGCGCAGTTTGAGGACATCAAACACGCCTTCGATCCGGCTCTGAATCTCAACCCCGGCAAGGGAATCCCCATTCTGAAACGCTGCCAGGAATACCGCGCCCTGCCCGCCCGGCACCAACATGATTGAATCGAGTAACACGACTAATGGTGATCACAGCGAAGCCATTATCGCTGCGCTGCGCGACGCATGTCAGCGACAATCGTCCGTCTATATCACCGCGGGTGGCAGCAAGCGCCACATGGTAGGTCGGCGCTGCGAGGCAGAAGAGCTCGATGTGTCTGCACACCGCGGCATTGTCGACTACCAACCACAAGAGTTGGTGATTACCGCGCGCGCAGGCACCCCACTCAAAGAAATTATCGCGGCCCTTGCCGAACAAAACCAGATCCTGGCTTTTGAGCCCCCCCTGTTCGGTGGTAAAGCAACCCTGGGCGGCACACTCGCCTGCAACCTGTCTGGTCCCGCCCGCCCCTGGGGGGGTTCCATCCGCGACATGGTCCTCGGCGTGCAAATGATCAACGGCAAGTGCGAGCGCCTCAACTTTGGTGGCAAGGTGATGAAGAATGTCGCGGGCTACGACGTATCACGCCTGCAGGCGGGCGCACTGGGTACGCTGGGTGTACTGAGTGAGGTCAGCCTGAAAGTCCTGCCACGCCCGCAGCAGACCCTCACCCTGCGCTACGTGATGTCTGCCAATGACGCCATAGCCACCATGAACCGCCGCGCCGGTGAACCCAAGCCTTTATCTGGCGCAGCCTGGCTGGATGGCCAGCTATACCTGCGTCTGTCAGGCGCTACCAGCGCGGTGGAGAGCACGGCCGTGCAATGGGGTGGTGAACAGGTGGGCGATGACGAAGCACCCTGGCAGGGACTGCGCGAGCTGGCACTGCCGTTTTTCACTGGTGATGCACCACTGTGGCGTTTTTCTGTGCAATCCTCGGCGCGCTGCGCGGCACAATTCGGACCAACGCTGATAGACTGGGCAGGCAGTCAGCGCTGGGTACGCGGCGAGCAGTCCCGTGAGCGACTGGACCACGCCGCCACCGATGCCAGAGGACATGTCACCCTGTTTCGCGGTGGCGACCGGGGTAGTGAGGTTCGACCACCACTCAATACGGTGGAGCGCCGTCTGCAACAACAACTCAAACGATCGTTCGACCCGGACGCCATACTCAATCCGGGCCGGCTATACAGCTGGCTTTAGGAGCAAATACAGCATGCACGTAGAGCTACACCCCCGCTTTGTACAGACCGCAGAGGGACAGACCGCCAAGGCGCTCACTGCCGCCTGCGTGCACTGTGGGCTTTGCCTCACCACCTGTCCCACTTACCTCGACAAGCGCGATGAACGCGATAGCCCACGCGGACGCATCTATCTGATCAAGCAGCTGCTGGAAACAGGTGAGGCCAGTGAGAAAACACAATTACATCTCGATCGCTGCCTGACGTGCCGCAACTGTGAAACCGCCTGCCCATCTGGCATGCAATACGGCGAGTTACTCGAGATTGGTCGGGGGATAATCGAGAGGGAAGTTCCAAGGCCACCGCTATCCAGACGTTTTCGCTGGCTACTGCGTTTCGTCCTCAGCCGACCCCGACTCATTGGGGCAGCGCTGGCGCTGGGCCAAACCGCTCGACCGATGATGCCCGGTCGCTGGCGCCAGAAAATTCCACCACGCCAGCCCCCTAAAGCGGTACCCAAGCGGGAACATGCCCGCAACATGCTGGTGCTGGAGGGCTGCGTGCAACGTGCGGCAACACCCAATACCAATGCCGTCGCGCGGCGCGTACTGGACCAGCTGGACATTTCACTTGTCAGTGTACCGCAGGCCGGATGCTGTGGTGCCGTAAACTACCACCTCGGAGCGCATGCCGACGGCCTCGACGATATGCGCCACAACATAGATGCGTGGTGGCCGCAGATAGAGAGCGGCGCAGAAGCGATTGTCAGCAGCGCTACAGGCTGTGGTGCCATGCTGCTCGATTATGGGCGATTGCTGGCCGATGATCCGGCCTATGCAGATAAAGCGCGGCGGGTAACCCTGCTAACCCGCGACATAGCGGAGATTCTGGAGCAGGAAGACCTGCACAAGCTCGCGATCAATACTCAGATCGGCAAGGTGGCGATTCACCCACCCTGCTCAATGCAGCACGCATTGCAGCAGCCGACGCTACTCGACACCGTCCTGCGACGCGCGGGTTTTGATATCGCCACAACAACAGGCAAACTGCTGTGTTGCGGCTCAGCGGGCACCTACTCGATTCTGCAACCCGACACCAGTGAGCGAGTGCGAGAGAAAATGCTCCAGACACTCACCAGCGATCAACCCGCTCTCATCGCCACCGCCAACATCGGCTGCCAGATGCATTTACAGGCCGCCGCCGGTGTACCCGTGGTGCACTGGATCGAACTGCTGGACAGCCCCTGACGCTAGGCTTTCTTCACGAAATCCGACTTCAGCTTCATCGCGCCGATACCACACACCTTGCAGTCGATAGTGTGATCCTCTTCCACCACCCGGATATTCTTCAGCCAGGCACCCACCTTTACGACCGAGGAGGAACCCTTTACCTTCAAATCCTTGACAACGGATACCGTATCGCCGTCCTGCAGCGTATTGCCGTTGGTACCGTTCACCTGCAAGGCCTCTTCGGCTGCACCGACGGAATCCCGGGTAGACCACTCATTTCAAATGACTGAGGCGTGCTGGGCATAGGCGTCAATGCGGCCAAAAATTGGCTGAAAGTCCGGCGCGGTCCATTGTGACGGCCAGCGTGCCCGCCATCGACACGGAGCAAACAATAACTTCGCGAACCCATTATATAAATTAGTCAAATCAGAACGAAAAAACAGTCGACTTCTGGCTCTATATTTGGTTTGATCAGGGCGTGTCTTAGGGCATTCTTTGTTGCATTGCTTCGCTAGCTTATACCAGCTTATACATGCACACACATCGTTAATTAACATGCTGCCAGAGAGCGCTAGCGTGTGGTCCACGCGGTCTCTCGGGGGCATAGTCTGCCACGGAGGCAAACTCTATGAGAAGACAGAAGCGCGATATGAACACCAGAGCATTCGACCGAGGCTACCAAGCTGGCGTGTCGGGGCGCAGCCAGGATTTTTGCCCCCATGAGGACGAAGGCCATAGACAACATTGGATAACGGGTTGGCGTGAAGGACGCTGCGACCAGTGGGATGGCCTCACAGGCATATCGGGCGTACACAAGCTGCGCTCTGTCTGACCACTTACTGAATCGGCTCTGGTCTTACACCAGGGCAATTCGACCATCAAGAACCGGCTCTGCTCACCGCATCCGGTGCATTGAACATTATCAGCGTAGCGCAGGTCTGTTATTTACTTACGCGCTACCGTTAGGGTTCCAGTTTCGGCTTTCTTTTCGCACATAGCCACTGCTGTGACCGCCGACAAATAGGCGGCGTGCAGTTGTCTTTGACCGCCATTATTGACTCGATTACTATGCGCCGTGCGCCATCACTGGCAGCACCACATACGACGCACGCTAATAGGCAGTTCTGCAACCGCAGCTATTTAGGAAGAAACCATGGCCGAGAACACACCTACCCGATTAACGCCCCTGTCCGCACTGATATTTGGTTCGCGCTGGATGCAATTGCCCTTGTACCTCGGCCTCATTGTCGCCCAGGGCGTTTACGTTGTGCTGTTTGTCAAAGAACTGATTCATTTGATCAGCGGCGCCACCAGCCTGAGCGAGCAGCTCATCATGCTGGCCGTACTTGGTTTGATCGACGTGGTGATGATTTCAAATTTGTTGGTGATGGTCATTGTCGGCGGCTACGAGACCTTTGTCTCGCGACTGCGATTGCAAAACCATCCCGACTTACCCGAGTGGCTGAACCACGTGAATGCGACAGTGCTGAAGGTGAAATTGGCGATGGCCATCATCGGCATCAGCTCGATTCACCTGTTAAAAACGTTTATTGCCATAGGCACACTCGGCACTGAAGACTCGGGCTACACCGAGGCTGGTGTGATGTGGCAGACCATCATCCACATCGTATTCATTCTCTCAGCACTCGGTATCGCCTGGACAGACTACCTGATGTCACTCGCCGTGAGGGGGGCGAAAAAGGAGCACTAAGGGGATTTCGATCAGATCGGTGGTGCCTCAAGTCCAGAGGGGCCTACTCACCCAGCTTCCGTTTAACCTGCGCCATTAATAAGCCGCGGATTTCAACTACCTTTAGCGGCGCTGTTTTGCCCGATGTGACAATGACGCTGTGTTTTGGGTGTCCAAAAGCGTGTGTCAGCAGAGGCGCTCGCCCGCCTCCGAGAGCGTGAATTGTTTGCCATCGCCATCCGGCTTTGTCCAAAGAACAACGGTTACATAGGTTTCACTTTTAGCACCGTTCCCATCAACCTCGATGAGTGAGTTTGAGATTTGGTACGAATGCCTCTCCATAGGTGCATGTGCATCCCATAGCCGGTCAACAAATCCGCGACCCAAGCCCTCTTACATCTCGTGATACAGTGCCGTGCCATCATCGTGCCAGACAGCATAGGCCATCGCTTTATCCATGCGATCAAGGCCCCGGCAGTACCGACAAAGGACGTCATGGATCTCCTGTTTAGCAGCCAATACCTGCAGTTTTGTATCTGACATTACACCTCCTTACCCGCTTTCAAGCCCCGTATGGTTGTCTCTTGCAATTCAACAATGTTCCCACTCTGCCGGTGCAGTCATCTTTACCAGTAGACGCCACTCAGCGTTGACGCCCTCTATAGCTAACGTGACGAGGACATCATGAACCAGAACATCAATATCACTCGAAAGGCTGAATTTTGGCATTATCTCTGCCTTGCTGGCATCACAACCAAACTGCAAGCCCAATCAGCAACAAAGCGAGAATGAAGAGCAGTGAAATGCCGAAGATTACCGACCTCAACACCTGGAAGTTATTGTAATAGCAAACCGCGTAAAGCAGCCTGGCCGCGACAAAGCCCCACGATGCATAAGCAGTAAGATTCGGCGATGTACTTGAGAGTATGCAGAACAAAGCGGCAAGCACGAAGATGGCTACGCTCTCATTGGTGTTTGCCACGGTGCGTGTTGCTCGAAATAGAAGATTTTTGTGGTCTGTTGCAACCAGCCCCCCTGGGGGGTGTTTGGATTTTATGCCCACCATATCGGCGAAAATCAACTGAGCGAACATGAGTAGCGCCATCGCACCCAGCGCCAGGATGGTGCTTTCATACATTTGTGTCATTTCCATTTGATGCATCCCGGTTAATTGTTAGTACTAGATAAAACTAGTTACCTCCCGCACGCGCCGTGCTCTGGGCGAGATCCAGCAGCTCCCGATTGGCCACGGCCAACATGGCAAAATCCGGTGCTGACACAGCCTGTAATTCGGTGAGCATTTGGTGCCAGCGTCCCAACAGACGTGCTTCCTGCTCTTCCCAACGCTGCATGCAATGCAGCAGGTTACTGCCCTCTTCCATGTGCCGCAGTGCACCAATCGCCAATGTGCGCTGCTGCCACTCCAGATCTTCCAGATAGCTATCCCGAGCCATGGCCTGCCACTCGGTGTCGATCTTGGCCGATAGAATCTGGGCGGCGAACCAATCCAGCTGCAGTTCCTCGCCGATGGAAAAATACAGTTTAGCGACTACCATCAACGGTGCCCTGGCCTGTGTCGCAGCCTCGACAATACCCAGCGCCCGATAGCTGTAGTGAGTGCTGGCGATTACCTCGGCAAAATCGGCACCTACCCCCTGCTCCTCATAGTGTTCACGGAGGCTCTCATAGTGATCGGCGGTAGTCCCACGTAACAGGGTGGGAAATGCTGCAGACAGTTGTTCCACTCCCGCGCGAAATTGTTCAATGAGCGCAGTCGGCGAGAGCTGTCGCCGACGATTGCGCAGAAACCACTGAGTCGCGCGTTTTACCAGGCCGACCAGCACCAGCATCGTGTCCATCTGCGCACCCGCAGTCACCAAGTGATTCAACGCCTCAATCCGATCCCACAACGTTGGAATACCGTATATCGTCATCACAGCGGTATAGGCACACGCCACATCGTCTACGGACGCCCCAGTGGTCTTTTGTTGGCGCAAAACAAAGTTCAGCCCCATACGATTGACCATATCGTTGGCAATCTGGGTCGCGACGATTTCTCGCCGCAGCCGATGCTCCTGCACCTCTACCGGGTATAACTCAACCAGACGCGGCGGAAAAGCGTGCAGCAGCGCACCGGTCAAGCAGGCATCGTGCTGCAGTTCCGAGTCGATCAGCTGTTCTTTCAACGCTGCCTTGCTATAGGACACGAGCACCGACAGTTCTGGCCGCGTCAGCGACTTACCCTGCGCTCGTCGCTCCAACATTTCTTCATCGCTGGGAATGAACTCCAACGCCCTGTCCAATCGACCGGCGTCGGCAAAGTCTTTGATAAAGCGCTGGTACTCCGCCGCCCGGGATTCAGCCTGATACTCCACCAGGCTAATAGCCTGTACCTGACGATAGTTATTCTGCAGTACCAATTCAGCGACACTGGCCGTCATTTCCACCAACAGCGCATTACGATCCTGCTGTGACATTCCACCGCGCGCGACCACAGTATTCAGCAAAATTTTAATATTCACCTCGTGGTCAGAGCAATCGACGCCGCCCGCATTGTCGATAAAGTCCGTGTTGCAGCGACCGCCTGCCAGACAGAATTCCACCCGTCCCAGCTGGGTCAGGCCCAGATTACCGCCCTCCCCTACAACACTGCAGCGCAGTTCAGCACCGTCGACACGCAGCGTATCGTTGGCTTTGTCACCCACCTCCGTGTGTGATTCGTCGGCGGCTTTAACATACGTCCCAATACCACCATTCCACAACAGATCGATACGCGCGCGCAGCAGGTACGAGATCAATTCAGCCGGCGTGACCTGCGCCTCGTCGATATCAAAACGTTCGCGGACCTCAGTCGAAAGCGGGATCGATTTGGCAGACCGTTCGAATACACCACCACCGGCGGAAATCAACTCCGGCTTGTAATCCAGCCAGCTGGAGCGCGGTAGATCGAACAGACGTAACCGCTCATCAAAACTACTTTGGGCATCAGGATTGGGATCGATAAAAATGTGCTGATGGTTGAAGGCTGCGACGAGGCGGATGTGCTTCGATAACAGCATACCATTGCCAAACACATCGCCCGCCATATCGCCAACGCCCACCACGGTAAAATCAGTCGTCTGGATATCGACTTCCATCTCACGAAAATGGCGCTGCACCGAGACCCAGGCGCCGCGTGCGGTAATGCCCATCTTCTTGTGGTCATAGCCAGCGCTACCACCAGAGGCAAATGCATCACCCAGCCAGAATTTATATTCAGCGGCGATGCCGTTGGCGATATCGGAAAAGGACGCAGTGCCTTTATCCGCGGCCACGACCAGGTACGGGTCCTCATCGTCTTTGACCACAACCTGCGTCGGTCTCGTGATACCTTCGTCAGTACGGTTGTCGGTGATATCCAACAGCGCGCGGATAAATAACCGGTAGCAGGCGATACCCTCATTTTGTATTTCAGTGCGCGACATACCGTCATGCACTTGTCGAGCGACAAATCCACCCTTGGCGCCGACCGGCACGATGACCGCATTCTTGACCTGCTGCGCCTTGACAAGACCCAGCACCTCGGTGCGAAAATCTTCAAGACGGTCCGACCAGCGCAATCCGCCGCGCGCCACCTTGCCGCCGCGCAGATGCACACCCTCTACCCGCGGTGAATATACGAATATTTCATACAGCGGCACGGGCTGGGGTACATCGAGAATTTCAGACGGTTGCAGCTTGAAGGAAAAATACGGCTTGAGAGTACCAGCATCGTCGAGCTGAAAGAAATTGGTGCGCAGCGTCGCCTTCACCACGCGCAAAAATTGCCTGATGATGCGATCCTGACCAAGGTTGGGCACCTGCTCAAGTGCTTCCAGAATGCGCTGCTCTATCGCCAGCTCACGCTCCCGACGAAAACTTTCATCGCCTTCAAAGTTGGGTGAAAAACGGGTGAGAAACAACTCGACGATGGTGCCGGTGATATGGAGATTTTTGGCCAGAGTTTCGGCAACATATTCCACACTGTAAGGAAACTGCAACTGACGCAAATACCGCGCGTAGGACCGCAACAGGGCTATTTCTCGCCAATTCAGCTGTGTGCCAAGCAGCAGTTTATTAAAGCAATCGTTTTCCGCCTCGCCACTCCAAATACGCGTGAATGCGTCTTCAAACTCGCCTTTCACCTCTGCCAGCACAATGTCATGAGACAGCGCGTAAATCAGGCTGAATTCCTGAACCCAGTAGATTTGTCCGTCGCAAGTACGAATGGCGTAAGGTCTCTCTGTGACAACGCGCAGCCCGAGGTTCTCGAGGATCGGCAGCACATCAGACAGCGGCAAACTGCCTTCGGGATGATACGAGCGCAGTCGCAGGCTATCTTCACCCTCACCGTAGCGGTATAAATCCAGCGCTAATGGTTGACCCTGCATCAGGCCCAGAATATGTCTGATATCTGAAACCGCTACCTGTGGATCAAAATCGTCCCGGTAGCCCGGCGGAAATCCAGCCGCAAAATCGCGAACCAATAGTGCGCCCTGATCGGCACCGAACGCCTTTGTTAACGCCAGAGCGAGCCTGTCCGGCCATGCCAGTAAGGCCTGCACAATTTCGGCCTCAAGATCGGCAGTGTCGAACTCAAGCGGGACCAGCGGGTCCACGCGCAGTACGAACTGGCCCCGCACCAGAATTGACTCTGAAAAGAACACGGTAAACTCCAGCTCCTGTGCCTTGAAAGCCTTTATCAAAATTTTCTCGATCTTGTTGCGTTGCTCGGTGCTGTAGTGATCACGCGGCACGTAGACGAGACAATTGACGAATTTTCCGTGCACATCCTTGCGAACAAAAAGCCGTGTCTGCCGTCGCTCCTGTATGCGATTCACCGCATTCACGGTGGCGCACAACTCTTGCGTACCGGCCAGAAACAATTCGTCGCGCGGAAAACTGTGCAGAACCCTTACCAACTCCCTGCTCTCATGTTCCGACCAGTGCAGATCGGATAACGCCAGTACATCCTGCACCTTGCGCCGCACGATCGGAATCATCTCAGGATCCATGGTGTACACCCCCGAGGTGTGCAATCCGAGAAAGCGGTGCTGGCCGACAACGTTACCGGCTGCATCAAACTCGCGGATTTCCACGTAGTCCGGGTAAGCGACACGGTGTACGCGCGAGCGCTGACCGGACTTCGAAAAACTCGTTTGTTCATTCCGTAGTTGTTGTGGGGAGAGCCGCGCCAGATCCAACTCCATATCCTGCACCCCACGCGTGGCCAAATGGCGCAACAAGCCAAGGCTGCGCGAGGTTTTAACCGTGATACGTCCAAACGGGGTGCCCGCGGCTACTTCCAGAAACTCGTATCCCAGCATGATCATATGCTGGTCGCCAAGCCAGTGCAGAAACGCAATCGACTCGTCACGTTTATCCTGCGCAACACATTCGCTCTGAGCGATGACTGTTGCAACGTCATTCAAGCGCTGACTCATCGCGTCAAAGTCTCGAACCACGGTGGCCACTTCTTCCAATATATCTACGATATTATCGTGCAATTCTCCGAGTTCCTCGGGCCTGGATTGTCGACTGACCTCAAAAAACAGCAGTGATTCAATCGCTGCAGCGCTGCTCTGCTCATGCTCATGCTCGATGGGCAAGACTTCAATTAGTTCGCCAGTGGGAGTGCGTCGCGTCGGCAGGTTGGAACTGACCAGGGTTTGAATCCCCAGGCCCCGGCGATTTAGCTCACCGCGCACCGAGGCCGTGCAAAAAGGAATACCTTCGCACAAGACCACCAACGTGGTGTAGCGACTGTCCCAACTCTGGCTGTCATTTTCAGCATTAAAAATACTTACCAGAGACCCGCCCTCGGGCCTCTGGCGAATAAACGTCAATAGCCCATTGATGCTCCCGAAGAGACTGTCGAGGCTGCGGCCTTCGAGGTCTTCTGGCTGGAAACGCCAGAAAAAGGCAGACAACAGGTTGTGTAGCAACTGCCGGTCCCTCTCCTCAGCTTCGGCATCAATACGTGCTGCCAGTTCTCCCAATAAAGTCTCTTTAAGCTTCCCCAACGACATACCTCAGATCTCCCGGCGTTCATATATGACGAATACATGACCAGTTTTTTGCATCGCTGGCCAGTTTAACCCATCCTGCACCTGATACGGCCGAGCACGGAACTTTTTCCAGCGAGGCCAGTCACACAGATCATTCCAGCACGTGATACCGGTATCTCACTGGACGGGCTGGATTCATTGGTTACAATGCGGGGCGCCTAAGAGGCGATTTCACTCAATCAATCCACAGGAGCAATCGTGGCGAACGCAGACATACGAGCACTCGAGACCTGGCTGAGCGGCCAAATCATCGGCCAGGCGCATTTGGTAGAGCGACTGATCATCGCCCTTTTAGCGGACGGGCACCTGCTGGTAGAGGGCGCGCCCGGTCTCGCCAAGACGCGGGCCATCAAATCCCTAGCCGATGGTATTGAAGGTAGCTTTCATCGCATCCAGTTCACGCCCGATCTCTTGCCAGGCGATGTCACTGGCACGGAAATCTACCGGCCTCAGGAAGCCAGCTTCCATTTCCAGAAAGGGCCGGTGTTTCACAACCTGGTACTGGCAGATGAGGTTAACCGCGCGCCCGCCAAAGTGCAGTCAGCCCTGCTGGAGGCTATGGCGGAGCGGCAAGTGAGTGTCGGCAGCGAGACCTACCCACTGCCTGAACTGTTCCTGGTGATGGCGACCCAGAATCCGATTGAGCAAGAGGGCACTTATCCCCTGCCAGAGGCACAGCTTGACCGCTTCCTGATGCACGTGACTGTCGGCTACCCGGATACGGCCGCCGAGACCCGGATATTGCGATTGACCCGCGACGAAGCGAGCCAGGGACTCGCTAAACCGCCCGCTCCGCTATCGCAGGAAACAGTGTTCAGCGCACGTCAGGAATTACTCGCGTTACACATGTCCGAGACCGTGGAACAGTATATGGTGCAACTGGTGATCGCTACACGAGATCCCGCGCGCTATAGCAAAAAACTGGCGGGCTGGATCGAATACGGCGGCAGCCCCCGCGCAACCATCGCGATCGACCGATGCGCCAGGGCACACGCATGGCTCAAGGGGCGAGACTTTGTTAGCCCGGACGACATTCAGGCGGTCACTGCGGATGTTTTGCGCCACAGGCTCATACTCAGCTTCGAGGCTGAGGCCAATGGCGTCACGCCGGACCAGGTGATTCAGGAACTGTTGGCTATCGTTCCCGTAGGCTGAAGCCGATATGCATCTGGCCGACATCAACGCGCCCGCACATGGGGCCTATGCAC
Organism: uncultured Halioglobus sp.; assembly: GCA_963934845.1. GTDB lineage: Bacteria > Pseudomonadota > Gammaproteobacteria > Pseudomonadales > Halieaceae > Marimicrobium. The sequence goes on from CAWWAG010000019.1 coordinate 57,789, forward strand.
CGCTGAACGATCTCATCGCTTTGCGTTTCCCGGCCAAGCAGCTAAAGCTGGGGCGCAGGAATCGTGCGCTGAGCAATCTGGCCGGCCCCATCAAATCAAATTTCCGCGGCCGGGGCATCGATTTTGAAGAAGTCCGCAGCTACCAACCCGGTGACGATATTCGCACCATCGACTGGCGCGTGACGGCCAGAACCGGGAGCGCACATACCAAATTGTTTCGCGAGGAGCGGGAGCGGCCAGTGCTGGTGGTGGTCGATCAGCGCAACAGCATGTTCTTTGGTTCCAGCCATTGTTTCAAATCGGTGCTGGCTAGCCATCTCGCCAGCCTGCTGGCCTGGAGTGCTCTCAACGGCGGCGACCGGGTGGGCGGACTGGTGTTCAACGAAGAGGGACATCAGGAAATACGGCCGCGACGCAGCCGTAAAACCGTATTAACGCTGTTATCACAAATCACCGGATACAACGCCGCTCTGCCTCTGAATGTCGCCTGCGAGGAAGACAGTTTCGCCCAGATGCTCTCCAACCTGCGACGCATTGCGCGACCGGGCAGTAGCCTGTTCCTGATCAGCGATTTCCGCGGCGCCTCTCAGGAGCGCGCGCGAGAGCACCTGTTCGAACTGGCTAAACACACTGAGCTAACCGCTCTGGCCTGCTCCGATCCGATGGAATCGGAGTTACCCCGGGCCGGCACCTATGCGGTAACCAACGGCAGTGAGCGCAGCGAACTGCAAACAGGTAATCGGCAGTTGCGCGACAACTACCGACTGCGCCAGCAACAACAGCATACGCTGCTGGTTGACGACCTGATTCGTCTGGGCGTACCTCTGTTGCATGCATCGACCCATCTGCCGCCTTTTGGCCTGCTGCAAACCTACTTCGGGGACACACGCCGGTGAATCCGCAAGACCCACTCGCTAATTTGCATCCACTGCGCCAGCCGGAGTTGATCGGGTGGTGGCCGCCAGCACCCGGGTGGTGGCTGCTGTTGTGCCTGGCGATCGCTACCGTGGCAATGCTGATTTACCTGCTGCGCAAACACTACAAAAAAAGTGCCTACCGCCGCCATGCCCTGTTGCAGTTGCAGGCGCTGCACACGCAGTATCAGGTAGACAAAAATTCAGGCAATTACCTCGCTCACATCAACGCCCTGCTGAAAAGTGTCGCGCTAGTGGCCTATCCCCGCTCCACTGTGGCGGCACAGCACGGCGCTGGCTGGCGTATATTCCTCAATCAGTCTCTGCCGCATGACGCACAACTGCAGGATGATTTTGACAATGCCGTCTACCAAAGTCGCAGCCCGGACCTGGACATGGCGCAAGTGCACCGCGTGGCGCAACTGTGGATCAAAAAACATAAGGCAGCAGCATGATTGAGTGGATCTGGCCCTGGCTTTTGGTAGTCGCGCCCCTGCCCTGGCTGGTGCGCCGCCTGTTGCCCGCCGCGACGTCCCAGCAGCCTGCTGTGCGCGCACCGTTCTACACAGAGTGGCAGCAAATATCTGAAACACAGGGTAGCCGCACATCGCGCGGGAACGCTGTACCAGCCGTCGCGCTATGGTTACTGTGGTTGTTGCTGCTGTTGGCCGCGGCACGACCTATGTGGGTAGGCGAGGCCATTGAACTCCCCAACAGTGGGCGCGACCTGATGATGGCAGTGGATATCTCCGGCTCCATGCGGATAGAGGACATGCAGGTGCGCCAGTCACTGGTACCGCGTGTCGATGCGGTGCGGCAAGTCGGTGCGCAGTTTATCCGCCAGCGCAGTGGCGACCGGCTGGGACTGATTCTCTTCGGTAGCAACGCCTATGTGCAATCCCCGCTGAGTTTTGATACCACCACCGTGGAGCGCTTCCTGTCGGAGGCGCAGATCGGTTTTGCTGGTGAGGAAACCGCTATTGGCGATGCCATCGGGCTGGCCGTAAAACGCCTCAAGGAACGCCCCGCCGAAAGCCGCGTATTGATCCTGCTAACCGACGGACAGGACACCGCCAGTTCGGTGAAGCCGCTGGAAGCCGCTAAGCTGGCTGCGAAGCTTGGTATTCGTATCTACACCATCGGTATAGGGGCGGACTCGCTCACCTTGCCAGGTCTATTCGGGTCCAGCTTTGGCAGCCGTCAGGTCAACCCGTCGGTAGAACTGGATGAATCCACCCTACAACAAATTGCACAACTTACGGGGGGAGAGTATTTCCGCGCCCGCAATCCACAGGAACTGGTCAATATCTACCACCTGCTGGATGAGCTTGAACCTGTGGAACAGGCAACCACGCTTTACCGCCCCCGACAGGCGCTGGGTTATCTGCCCCTGCTGGGCGCGCTGTTACTGAGTTTCTTTCTGGCCCTGCGCCACTACGGGTCCGTTTTCGATTGGCGTAGCGCAGCGCCGGAACCCGATCAACAGGAAGGACGCTGATGGCCATTCACTGGATGCGTCCCGAGTGGTTGTGGGCTCTGGGACCGGCGTTGATTCTGCTGATTCTGCTGTGGCGACAGCGAAGCCGCACAGGCAGCTGGCACTCGGTGATCGCGCCAGAATTACTGCGCCATCTGGTGGCTGACAGCACGGTGTCACGCGGCAGTAACCTGCTGCCAATTGTGTTTCTGGGATGGCTGCTTGCAGCTCTGGCGGCGGCAGGCCCCAGCTGGCAAAAAATCCCCCAACCCGTACACCAAAAACAGGATGCGCTGGTGGTAATCCTGGACCTTAGCTTTTCGATGAATTCCGCCGACCTCGCTCCCTCCAGGCTGGATCGGGCACGACAGAAAATGCTGGATCTACTGAAGTATCGGCGCGAGGGCCAGACCGGGTTAATCGCCTATGCCGGTGATGCCCATATTGTTACTCCCCTTACGGACGACACGCCAACCATCGCCAATTTATTGCCAGCGCTCAGCCCCGAGATGATGCCCCTGCCTGGTAGCGAACCGGTCAGTGCGGTCACCCAGGCCCTGGAATTGCTGCGTTCGGCCGGTATTCGTGGCGGTAAAATGCTCCTGGTCACCGACGGTGTCTCTGAGCAGGATCGTGCCGGTATCGAAAAAGTGCTGGCAGGCAGCGACGCACAGCTGGCTATTATGGGCGTAGGTACGGCCACAGGTGCGCCCATCCCGTTGCCTGGCGGCGGGTTTATCAAAGACAATAATGGCGCCATCGTGATGCCGGGTCTCGATGAACAGAGCCTGCGTGAATTGGCTGCAGCCACCGGCGGCACCTACAGGCGCATGCAGATAAGCGACAGCGACCTTGAGTCACTGCTGGCCGCCAGCCCGGTGGAAGAAACAAAGGAAACGCTCTCGCTGGACAGAACCGCAGATACCTGGGAGGACCAGGGCTACTTTCTGATTCTCGCGCTGTTACCGCTAGTACTGGGGCTGTTTCGGCGCGGCTGGCTCCTGTCGTTGGCACCCCTGCTGCTGCCCACGTTATTACTGGTGCAACCCCAACCGGTCCATGCCCAGACGTGGGAAGACCTCTGGCTCACCCCGGATCAACAGGGTCAACAGGCCCTGCAGCGCGGCGACACCGAAGCGGCGGCATCACTTTTCGAGAACACCGATTGGGCGGGCACTGCCGCATATGCAAGCGGTGACTACGAGGTAGCGGTAGAGAAATTTGCTCACCAGAAGAATGCCAATAGTCTGTATAACCGAGGTAACGCCCTCGCCAAGGCCGGACAACTGGACGAGGCGATTACCGCCTATGAGGATTCCCTCAAGCAGCAACCCGATCAGCCAGACGCCAGTGAAAACCTGGCGCTACTTAAAAAACTCAAGCAGGAGCAGGAACAGCAGAATCAAGAGCAACAAGAGAACCAGGATCAACAGCAGGATCAGGACCAGCAGCAGGATCAGGA
>CAWWAG010000020.1:0-58291 GCA_963934845.1 uncultured Halioglobus sp.
GTAAGCCGGTGGTTGGGCGGTGGATTCATTTTGGGGTGACTGGGGGGTTGGTGGAACTCGTTTGACGCTCTTCCCTATTAGCTATCGACGGCGATAATTTTCTGTAGCTGTCCAAATTTTTCATCTCTATGGTAAGCCAGATAATCTTGGTGATCTGCTTTCAAAATCACCTTCTTCATCATTGCTGAACTGATCTCGCTGGGTAACTTCGGTTTCCACCTGACCAGGCAGCTGTGGTGAAAAATGCCATTTCATCGCTATAAGTTCTCAATAATGTCACTGTAATTTTTTTTGAAAAAACCTGGTATTGCTGCGTAATCAGACTCAACGTAGAGACATTTCGGTAGAACTGTAACCCGGCGTCATATCCATATTCGCTTTTTGTTATTGTGGCTGAGCATATCAGACTAATTGAAATTAGCATGCTGGAATTCGATCCAGTTTACGACACAGTTCATTGTGCAAAAACCTAGACTACCGGTACCGCACCTATACCATCGATGAATGAACCCTAAGCCTTGAACCTGACTGCTCTTTTATTAGATCAATCCGCACATCCATCTGCTCCCTAAGCTCCGACACATGGGAAATGATCCCCACCATGCGGCCCGACTTCTGCAGATCCATCAGCGTACTCACGGCGAGTTCCAGCGCTTCGGAATCCAGTGTGCCGAAGCCTTCATCAACGAACAGGGTATCGAGTTGGATACCCCCTGTCTGGGCTTGCACCACGTCGGACAGGCCCAGGGCCAATGACAACGCCGCCAGGAAGCTCTCGCCGCCCGAGAGGGTGGCCACCGAGCGGGATTCGCCGGAGTAATCGTCATACACTTCCAGGTCCAGCCCGGACGGTCTGTTGCCCTTGCTGGGGTCTAACTTACGCCGCAATTCGTAGCGGCCATCACTCATCTTCATAAGCCGCTGGGTGGATTGCACCAGTACATCGTCCAGCAATACGCCGAGGATGTAGCGCTGTAAACTGATTTTCGAGCCCTTGAGTCCACAGGCCACTTCGGCCAAGGTGCCCACTATCCGATATTGTGCATCGAGGCCTGCCATTTCGAGCTGCTTGGCTTCCAGGTTTTTTTGCGTGTCCTGCAACCGCGTCATGTGTTGATCTGCGGTGCGCCACGCGGCCATCGCCACATCGCGCTGACTTTCGGCAGCGGCTTCCGCCGCTGCCAGAGCGGATAGATCACCGAGTGCTTTGCCTTCCAGTTGTTTTTCCAGGGTTTTGCGTGTGGCCCGGGCTTCCAGCAGCGCCTGCTCGTGCGCGGCAATCGCCTTATCCAATTGTGCCAGAGTGTGGTCCGGTAACGCGGCCAGATTCATCTCCTGCTCTGTCGTAAACACGCTGGCTGAGAGCGCTTCAGTCCAGTCGCTTTGCGCACGAACAAGTCTCTCGCTTTTCTCCCTGTGGTCGCGATTGAAACCACCTAGCGACACGTCAGCTTCGCCTCTGGCTTTATCAGCGCGCTCAAAGGCCGCGCGGGCCTGCTCCAACAGCGTTTCCAGTTTCGCCTGTGACTCGATGGCCGCCGCCAGTGTCTGCTCGAGTTGACCCACGGCCCGGTAGGGCTCAGGCAGCGCCTGTTCCGACAACTCGAATCGGGCTTGCGCCTGACCCACCTCATTGGTTAATTTGGCCAGCGCTGACTTCGCCCGCTCGGTGGCTTGTCTGTATTCAGCCAGCGTCTCAGCGTGGTCCTTGAGGTTCTGCTTATCAGACAGCAGCGACTGCTGGTCTTCGGCCAGCTTTTTGCTGCGCAGGACAGCGTCATCAAGCTCGGCCTGCATAGCGCTTTCACTTTGCTCAGCCTTATCCGCCAGCTCTTGAACGTGCTCTTCTCTTTGCGCGCGCAGTGATTTCACGCGCTCTTCCTGCGTCGTTACTGCGCTGTTACTGGTGATAACAGCCGTGGTCTTTGCCTCTAGCGTCGCACTGGCCTCCTCCAGCTGTTCCTCTGTGACAGTCTGCTCCGCCCGCTGCGCCGGTGAGGGGTGCTGCGAACTACCACAAACCGGACAGGGGCTACCCTCACCCAATTCCTGTGCCAGCAGCGCGGCCTGCCCCTGATGCCATACCTGCCGCAGTTGCTTGAGCGTTCTATCAGCCTCATCGCGCGCGACTTCAGCCGTGGTGAGCGACTCCCGTGCCTGCGTCAGATCCTGTTCCGCGTTGGCCAGCTTTACTGCAACGGCGGCCAGTGCCTTGCGTGCCACCAGCGCTTCCTTGAGCTTGTGCACTTGCAGATCTATGCCGCCTGCCGTGGCGACGGCCTTCTCCAGCGTGTCTATTTTCTGCTGTATTGCGGACTCGCTCTGCAAATGTGTACCGAACGTCGCTTCACATTTTTCAAGGGAGGTCCGGCCTGAGCGTTCGCTTTTTTGCGTCGCATCCAGTGACGCCCTCGCCATAACCAATGCCTCCGCCTTGCCAGCGTAGGACTGCAGCTGATGCACGGTAGCCGTGGCCGCCGTTCGCTCTGCGCCGCGCGCGCTCTCTGCCTGAAATACCGTACTGGCTTGTTCGCGCGCCAGTTCAGCTGCCGCCAGTACCTGTTCGGCCTGAGCTACATCTTTTGCAGATTGCGTTAGCAATCTTTGCGCTTCACCTACGCGATCGTGTAATGGTTTCAGTTTTTCTGCAGCGCGCGCCAGTGTCGCCCTGTGCCTGTCGGCATCAATCTGCGGTGCGTTGCTGGTGAGGTCCACCTCCCGTTGCTTAACCGTATCGAGTTGCGCAAAGTCCTGCTGCAGCTTGTTCACGTCTTCAAGCGCCCGCACGGCGATCTGCCACGTCCGGACAGTAGCCTCTTTTGCCGCAGCCAATATCTTTAGTTCCGACGATGCCTGCGTCATCTGTTCCACCAGATCGTCCGGGGAGGCAACACCACCTGTCTGCATGATGTTGCGGATCACCGATTCGCCCTGTGTCACCGCATCCCGTATGCCCTTCGAATCCTCCTTAAGTCGGTCCTCTATTTGGGTATAAACCGTGGTTTCAAAAAGCGATTCGAATATTTTCTGCTTTTCACTGGAATTGGCCATTAGCAGTTTACGGAATTGCCCCTGGGGCAGCACCATCACCTGCCGGAACTGATCGGCATTCATGCCCGTGATGCTTCGAATGTAATCGGTGGCATCGCTAACTTTCTTCTCAACCAGCAGATCGCCCGTTTCTATCGTCCCATCGGGCCCCAACTTGTAGAGGTCCGCGCGGCTCAAATGTTGCGTCATGCCCTCGCCACGGAGTTTTGGACGCGGTTGATCAGGCGAGCGGGTGATGCGATAGCTGTTACCGGCGAGGCTAAACTCAAACGTCACCTCGGTCAGCAGCGTTGGGTCGCACTGCTGGCAACGCATCTCTTTTGCTTCACGCTCATCGCCCGTCGTACTGCCATACAGTGCATAGCAGATAGCGTCGAGAATGGTCGTCTTGCCCGACCCGGTAGGCCCGTTAATCAAAAACAGCGGGGACTCACCCAGATCGGAGAACTTGATACTTTCAGTCCCGGCGAAAGGCCCGAACGCCTGCATGGTCAGTAAAGTCGGCTTCATGCCGTCTCCTCCTGCGCCAGGTGTTCCAGGAGATTTACCATGTAGGTTCGCTGCGCCTCCGACAGCGGTTCCACATGGACATCGTTAAAGAAATCCTCGAACAGCGCCATATGGGTTTTCTTCAGCATTTCACGGCCAGCGCCCGGCAGTGGCCCCGCCTCACGCACCCCTGTGTATTGCATTTGCAGCACATTGGGGTACACATCCCTGAGCTTGCCCATCACATCGAGAATCGATTCGGTATTGCTGACCCGGGCGAGAATAAAATCATCCGCACGCACATCGGTTTTGCCGTTGTGCAAAAGCACCTCCAGGCTGCCCTCTATGATGCGCAAATCGCGCCGGGGGCTGAGGTCGATATGTCGCACCCGGGCATCACCCTCAGGCGCGATCTCCACCAGCGTCACAGATTTGTGGTGGGCAACCTCAGAGAAGGAGTATTTGAGTATCGAGCCACTGTAGCGGACATGTTCACTGCCCTGATGCTGGCGCCCGTGGAGATGCCCGAGCGCGGCATAATTGAAGGATTCAAACAGGTCGGCACTCACCCTGTCGGCGCCACCCACCGAAAGCGGGCGCTCTGAATCGCAATCGGTAGCGCCCGCCACAAAACAGTGCCCTACAACAACAGTGGGACGCCCCGCTACGCGCGCTGCCTGCACGCGCTCCAGCAACGCAACCATAGCCTCCTGATGCGAGGACACGTCCACCCCGAGCACCTGTCGCACCGTGAGGGGGCCAGCATAGGGCAGACCAAAAATATCCACCGCCATACCATCCGCCTCCAACGTGATACAAACCGGCTCGGGCCGCAGTGGCCCCACAATATGCAGGCCTGCACTGCCCAGAAGATCAGCGCCAAAACCCAGACGATCGCCACTGTCGTGATTCCCCGCGATCACAATCACCGGCTTGCCCAGATCGAGGCACAGCCGTCTCAGGGTTCGGCTCAGCAACGAGACGGCCTCGGTGGACGGTATCGCCCGATCGAAGACGTCGCCGGCAATGATGACCGCATCCACAGCCTCACGCTCGGCGATAGCAACGATCTGTTCCAGCACGTGCGCCTGCTCGTCTATCAGTGAAACGCCGTGCAGCTGGCGGCCAATATGCCAATCCGACGTGTGTAGTAGTCTCATGGAGCTCCCTGTGAAGTATCGATAACAATCCAAGTCTAACCCACGGCGCTTCACCTTCTCTCGCTGCGCGTCGGCTGTTATCACATCATGCGGATAATAGTGATTTTTCGCGACATGTTTAGTCTGTACACCTACACAGGTCGTATTTTCAGGCAGATGTTATCCGCCATTGCTGCGTTCCGGCCATCCCCCGGGGACGAAAACGTGGCCAGTAGGCTCTGCTATACTGCCGCCTGAATTTCGGGGGATGACTCACTCCCGTGATTTGCCTACGAGCAATATCGCTGTTACTCGCATTCGGCCTCTGCGGCTCCCTGTGGCCGTGCGCCAGCCTTGGTTCCACCAGCGCTCTACAGCAGATACTGACCGGTGCAGATTTTGGCACCAATACCATTGATCCGGAGATACTGCTGAGTTCCCCCAGCGCCTATCAATTAATGCCGCATCCCATTGTCGACTTCCCGCCCCAAAAGAGGCCCGATATTGAGGAACAACCGAGTCCTATCCTGCCGCCATAAGCAAAACTAAATTTATAGCATCAACACCAACAACGACAGGCTGGCAAACTATTCGATGCGTTCGTGGCAAAAATCCCTTAGGCTCTAACGCCTGTGAGACCAGCTTTGGCAACCATTACATAGCCAACTGGTCACAGTGGGTTCAATATTTTTGAGTAACACAACAACACATACTGGAGGTGGCAGTGCGCGCGATTAAATTAACCAAGCCCGGTGGGCTCGACAATCTGAAATTGGCCGAGATTGAGGTGGTGGAGCCGCAGTGCGGTGAGATCCGTATTCGTAATTATGCCAGTTCACTCAATTTCCACGACTATGTGGTAGCCCTTGGCCTGCTGGCCGTCGATGACGGCCGTATCCCAATGTCAGATGGCGCGGGGATAGTAGAAGCTGTAGGTGCGGGCGTGACCGAATTTCAACCCGGCGACAAGGTGATGTCTTGCTTCTTTCCGCATTGGGCCGATGGCCGCGCCGACAGCCTGGCGAAGCTCGGTGGTGTTCCCGGCGATAATGTCGATGGTTTTGCCGCAGAGACGGTAACCATGGCCTCCTCGGCGTTCACCCTCATGCCTGCCGACTACACCTTTGAGCAGGCGGCCACCCTACCCTGCGCCGCGGCTACCGCATGGCGCGCGCTGATGGTAGAGGCAAGGGTCAAGTCCGGTGATACCGTGCTCGTGCAGGGTAGTGGTGGAGTGTCCGTCTTTGCGCTGCAGTTCGCCAAAGCGGCCGGCTGCCATGTCATCGCTACCTCCTCGTCAGATGCTAAGCTGGAAAAGCTCCAGGCCCTTGGCGCCGACGAACTCATCAACTATCGCCAGTTCGAAAAGTGGGGCGACAAAGTGCTGGAAACCACCGCGGGACGCGGCGTGGATGTGATCGTCGAAGTCGGCGGCTCCGGCACACTGCCACAGTCTGTCCGAGCGATTGCGATGGGCGGTCATATCTCCATGATTGGTGTACTCACTGGCGTGCAGGGGGAGGTCCCCACGGCGGAACTGTTCCAGAAAAACGCCATGATCAGCGGCATTACGGTAGGCTCACGCGCCAGCCAGCAAGATATGATAAAGGCCATCAATATCAATGGCATCAAGCCAGTGATAGACCGTAGTTTTGGCCTGGAAGAGCTGGCGGACGCCTTCCGATTGCAGGAGTCGCAGCAACACTTCGGCAAAATCTGTCTCAACTTCTAAAGTGATTCACGCCGTCGCTGTCGCTGCCACCCGCGCAGCACAGCACGGCTAAACGATCACGGCACGGGATTCCACAGAAAAGTTACCGCCAACAAGGAAAATCTCTCTCTTTAGGTAAATTCAAATAACGTTTAAATACAATACCTTAGATAGAGATAAAAGGTCTCCCACACCCCCCCTATCCTCTTGACATTTAGTCACCGAATGGTATTGTCTCCGCCCCGCTCAAAATGTGCATTAATACCGCTATAGTTGGTAGCCGACCGAGAAGCTCAGGCCTCCGGTGCACCATTGTCCTGAGCGATCGTTTTTTTTGGGCGTTTAAACGGGCTGTTTGATATCGCTCCACCAAATGAGTTGAAAGCATGATGAACAAAAGAATCGATGGCAAAATCGGATTTCCCGCCAAGCATGGTCTGTATGACCCCGCCCTCGAAAAGGATTCCTGTGGCGTGGGCTTCGTGGCCCATGTAAAAGGTATACCTAGCCATGAAATCCTGACGGATGCTTACCACATCAATTCCAGGATGGATCATCGTGGCGGTTGCGGATTCGAGGAAAACACCGGTGACGGTGCCGGCATCATGACGGCCATCCCGCACAAATTCATGCAAAAGGTCGCGGCTGAGCTGGGTTTTACACTGCCGGAAGTGGGCGCTTATGCAGTCGGCAATATATTTTTCCCTCACGATGCCAACAAACGCACTGCACTGAAGGCCAGCTATGCGGCCAACCTGCAGTTGGAAGGGCTCACCCTTCTGGGTTTCCGTGCCGTGCCAGTCCGCCCTGATGAATCCAATATCGGTCCTGCGGCCCGCGCTGCAATGCCCTTTATCGAACAAATTATTGTTGGCGGCGGCAAGCTTGGTAACCACAGTTTCAATCATTCGCTGTATATGGCTCGAAAAAGATTCGCCGCCGCGGCAAAAGTGGAGCACCCCGACGAACTGATCTATACCTGCAGCCTTAACACACGGGTTATCGTCTATAAAGGTATGCTGACCCCTGCGCAGCTCTTTCCGTTCTATCCAGATCTTGAGGATCAGGACTATGAAAGCCACCTAGCCATGGTGCACTCGCGCTTCTCCACCAATACGTTCCCCTCTTGGGACAGGGCGCAACCCAATCGTTTCATGAGCCACAACGGTGAGATCAATACCCTGCGCGGTAACAAGAACTGGATGACAGCCCGCGAGGGTGCTGCGTCAAGCGAGCGCTTCGGCAACAAGCTCAAGGATTTGTTCCCCATCGTAGAACCCAACCATTCGGATTCCGGCAGCTTCGACAATGTGCTGGAGTTCCTGCTGATGACAGGCCGCACACTGCAGGAATCCATGATGATGATGGTACCCGAGGCCTGGCAGTCCGATGCCAACATGCCCAAGGAAAAGCGCGATTTTTACGAGTATAACTCCGCGCTGATGGAGCCTTGGGACGGCCCGGCCTCTATCGTTTTCACCGACGGCCACTACATCGGTGCCGTACTCGATCGCAACGGCCTGCGCCCCTCACGCTACTACCTCACACATGATGACAAAGTGATCATGGCCTCCGAGGTTGGCGTGCTGCCGGTCGCACCCGAGAATGTGAAAGAAAAAGGTCGCCTGCAACCGGGTAAAATGTTCCTGGTGGATTTCTTCGCCGGGCGTCTGGTGCCAGACGAAGAACTAAAAATGGAATTCGCCAGAAAGCACCCCTACGGCAAGTGGCTCGATGAGCAAAAACTGGAACTGTCTGATCTGCCGCCCGATCACGCAGAACTGGATTACGAGCCCGATACCCTTCTGCACCGCATGCAGTCGTTTGGCTACACCATTGAGACCATGCAGTTCATGTTGCTGCCCATGGTAACTGAAGCGCGCGACCCACTAGGATCAATGGGTAATGACAGTGCTCTGGCTTGCCTGTCCGACAAATCGCGCATGATCTACGACTACTTCAAGCAGTTGTTCGCCCAGATCACCAATCCGCCTATCGACTCAATTCGCGAAGAAGTGGTGATGTCGCTGACTTGCTTCATTGGGCCTGAGGCCAATCTGCTGGAAACAACACCGCAGCATGTACATCGACTTGAGTTACAGCACCCTGTGATCTCAAACGATGAACTTGCCAACATCAAAAACCTCAACCGCGATGGCTGGAAATCCAAAACCATCGACATGACATTTGAGAAAGCCAGTGGCGCAGACGGCATGCTGGCCGCACTGGACCGCGTGTGCAGCGAAGCCTCCGAGGCGATCAAGGGTGGCTATTCCTTTGTCATCCTGTCCGACAGAAATATCAGCGCGTCGCGTATGGCGCTCAGCGCCCTGATTGCCTGTGGCGCAGTACATCATCACCTGGTGGCCCGGCATGAGCGCACCCGTATCGGTATCATCCTGGAGACCGGCGAAGCGCGCGAAGTGCATCATCACTGCCTGCTAGTGGGTTACGGCGCAGATGCCATCAACCCCTACGTGGCGTTCGAATCAATTTGGCAAGCGCTGCAGGACGGCTTACTGGATGAGAAGGCTTTTCCCAACAGCACCTCTATTGTCTCCGCTTACAAAAAGGGCGTTGGTAAGGGCATGCTGAAAGTGATGGCCAAGATGGGCATCTCAACGCTGCAATCCTATAAAGGTGCGCAGATATTCGAAGCCGTCGGCCTGGCCGATGAAATCATCGATCGCTGCTTTATCGGTACCGCGAGTCGTGTGCAGGGTGTAAATTTCGCCACGCTGTTTGAAGAGACCAAACAGCGCCACGAAATTGGGTATCCCGTGCGTGATCAGCACCAGGTTACGGTATTGCCAAACCCCGGCGACTACCACTGGCGTCGTGGTGGCGATGGCCACATGTGGGATCCTGAAACGATTTCCAACTTGCAAATTGCCACTCGCACCAACAACGAAGACGATTACTGGAAATTCGCCAACCATGTGAATTCCGAATCTACCCGGCGCGCCACATTCCGCGGGCTGATGGATTTCAACGAAGTGAACGAGCCCTGCGATATCGCTGAAGTGGAAGCAGCCGCTGAAATCGTCAAACGCTTCTGTACCGGCGCGATGAGCTATGGCTCTATTTCAACTGAAAGCCATGAAACACTGGCGGTCGCGATGAATCGCATCGGCGGAAAATCCAACACTGGTGAGGGTGGTGAAGATCCCCTGCGCTTTGAGCCGATGGCAAACGGCGACTCCAAGCGCTCTGCCATCAAGCAGGTTGCCTCGGGTCGTTTCGGTGTCACCATCTGGTATCTGGCCAACGCCGATGAACTGCAAATCAAGATTGTGCAGGGCGCGAAGCCTGGTGAGGGCGGCGAACTGCCCGGCGGCAAGGTCGACAACATCATTGCATCCATCCGCCATTCCACACCGGGTGTTGGCCTGATCAGTCCACCGCCACACCACGACATTTACTCCATCGAGGATATTGCCCAGCTTATCCACGATTTGAAGAACGCCAACCCCGCTGCCAGGATCAGCGTCAAACTTGGTTCCGAGATTGGTGTGGGCACCATCGCTGCAGGCGTGACCAAGGCGAAAGCCGATCACCTGGTGATCGCCGGACACGATGGCGGCACCGGTGCATCGCCGTTAACCTCGATCAAGCACGCTGGCCTGCCGTGGGAACTCGGCATCGCTGAAACGCATCAGACTCTGGTGAAAAACAACCTACGTTCACGCGTAGTATTGCAGACAGACGGGCAGATCAAAACCGGGCGAGATGTTGCCATGGCGCTGCTGTTAGGCGCTGAAGAAGTCGGCTTTGCAACCGCGCCGCTGGTGACGCTGGGCTGCATCATGATGCGCAAGTGTCACCTCAATACCTGCCCTGTGGGTATCGCGACGCAAGATCCCGAGCTGCGCAAGAAATTCGCCGGTAAGCCAGAGCACGTGGTGAACTACTTCTTTATGGTGGCCGAAGAGTTACGCCAGATCATGGCAAAACTCGGTCTTCGCACTATCAACGAAATGGTTGGCCGTGTCGATCTGCTAAAAACACGCGATGCTATCGAGCACTGGAAAGCGCGTGGTCTAGATTTCAGCAGCATGCTCACGCCGGCAGAGATCGTCTACGAAAACACCGAGGTCTACCAGACCATCAAGCAGGATCATGGACTGGAAAAAGCGCTGGATAATCTCCTGATTGAGCTCGCGCAACCGGCCATCCTGCGCGGCGAGAAAGTGCATATCGAACACGACATTATCAATATCAATCGCGTGGTCGGCACTATGCTGTCGCACGAAGTGGCCAAAGCGACGCAAGGTAAATTGCTGCCAGATGACACCATTAATATCAAGCTCACAGGCTCGGCCGGACAAAGCCTTGGCGCCTGGCTGGCCAAAGGTATCACCTTGGAAGTGGAAGGTGATTGCAACGACTACGTGGGCAAAGGCCTTTCTGGCGGCCGGATCGTGGTCTATCCACCAAAATCCAGCACCTTCAAGGCTGAGGATAACGTGCTAATTGGCAACGTCGTCATGTACGGCGCCACCTCAGGTGAATCCTATTTCAGCGGTATCGCGGCGGAACGCTTTTGCGTGCGCAACAGTGGTGCCAATGCCGTCGTCGAGGGCGTGGGCGACCACGGCTGCGAGTATATGACGGGGGGACGCGTTGTGATTCTGGGTAAAACCGGCCGTAACTTTGGCGCCGGCATGAGTGGTGGTATCGCGTATGTCTGGGACAGGGACGGCGACTTCAAACGCATGTGCAACAGCGAGACTTTCGAGCTCGAACGTGTCGATGCTGCAGGTGATATTGACGAACTACGCACCTTGATTGAGAATCACCAGAAGTACACGAGCTCCAACGTTGCAGAGCACATTCTGAACAACTGGGAAGCGGAACTTTCCCGATTTGTAAAAGTCATGCCGACTGATTACAAACGGGTTCTTGAAGAAATGTCAGTAGCAGACGTTATAACCGCAGCCGTCGGTTAGTAGGAAGATTATTGATTATGGGAAAAATTACTGGATTTAAAGAGTACGACCGGAAGACCGAGCCTTATCGCGATGCTGCGGTGCGCCTTATCGATTTCGACGAGATCTACACCGAACACGACGAAGCGAAACTGGAAACACAGGGTGCCCGTTGTATGGATTGCGGTGTGCCCTTTTGCCAATCGAACAACGGCTGCCCCGTATACAACCTCATACCCGAGTGGAATGATCTGGTGTACAACGGGCGCTGGCGTGATGCGTTGGACCGTTTGCATAGCACAAACAACTTTCCCGAATTTACCGGCCGCGTGTGCCCGGCTCCCTGCGAAGGTGCCTGTGTTCTGGGCATTACCAGCCCGGCAGTGACCATCAAAAACATCGAAGCGGCGATTATTGACCGCGGCTTTGAGGAGGGTTGGGTCACACCCAAGCCGACAGCAGACAGCACTGGTAAAAAAGTCGCGGTTATCGGCTCCGGTCCCTGCGGCTTGGCTGCTGCAGAGCAATTAAACACCGCCGGGCACAAGGTCACCGTCTATGAGCGCGCCGACCGATTGGGTGGACTGCTGATGTACGGTATCCCCAATATGAAACTCGACAAGGGTATCGTTGAGCGCCGCGTCCAGTTGATGCGCGATGCGGGCGTCGAGTTCATCGTCAATGCCGATGTCGGCAAAGACATCGATATGGCAACACTGATCGCCGAGAGCGATGCCCTCTTGCTGGCAACGGGTGCCACTTTAGCGCGTGACTTGCCCATTCCCGGACGCGATGCCAAAGGCATTCACATGGCAATGGAATTCCTGACAGCCAATACCAGGAGCCTGCTGGATTCTGGCCTGGAAGACGGCTGTTACATCTCGGCAAAAGACAAGAACGTCATTGTGATTGGTGGTGGTGATACCGGCACCGATTGTATCGGTACATCCTTGCGTCACGGCTGTAAATCGCTGGTGAACTTTGAGCTGCTGCCCAGGCCCCCGGCTGAGCGTGCTGACAACAATCCGTGGCCACTATGGCCCCGCATTCATCGCGTCGATTACGCCCACGCGGAAGCGACAGAAATGTATGGTGATGATCCTCGTACCTACTCCATCATGAGCAAGGAATTCCTGAAGGATGTGGAAGGCAACCTGATCGGTGTTATCACCGTCAATGTCGACGAAAATATCAAGGAAATTCCCGGTACGGAAAAGACCTGGGAAGCTGATTTGATTATGCTGTCCATGGGTTTTCTGCAACCCGAGCACTACATCAATGAATCGCTGGGCATGGACGTCGACGCACGTGGTAATTTCAGTGCGACCAAGCAGGACTACCGCACCAGCGTACCAAAAGTGTATGCTGCAGCGGACTGTCGTCGTGGCCAGGATTTGGTGGTGCGTGCGATTAACGAAGGTCGTGAAGCGGCCCGTGAAATCGACCGCGACCTGATGGGCACTACAGAGCTGCCATAGGCAACGTCTACAAAAAACCCGAGTGCGCCCGTCTGGCCGCCCTCGGCGGCCAACAGCCTGTCGTATTCACAGTCGTGAGTACACGGGCGCTGGCTGGCCCCCTCGCAACAATTTACCATTCAACTGCCCGGTCGACTCGCCATTGCGAAAGGCCACCCTGCCGGCGATAGCCGTCACCTCGTAGCACACCGTCGAGTAATTGCGTCCGCCACTGGGGGCGCGCGTCCCGCTGTTCCACCGTCAGCGAAATAGGTCGGCCAGATTCCCGTGACATAGCCCACACCGCGATTACCGGTGACGATGGTGGGTAACGCCATGGTACGACGAGGGTGCCAACAGCGGATCCCAGGTGACGCCTCTGATAACCATGTCATGCATACTGTTCACCTGTTGTCCTCCCGCCTGAATTATGAAGCGTATTGCCGGGCCAGTCCCCGCATAATGTCATCGAACGCAGCCATGGTTTCCTCAATCACTTCCCGGGCACTCTTGATCGAATCGATACGCCCGGCCACCTGCCCCGACAGCGGAATCGCCGCTTCCATATCACCGCCGAAATACAACTTCTGTAAGTTAATCATATGCTCCATCATTTCAAACTTACCGAGTAACTCGAGCTCGGTGGTACGCGCGGTACGCAAAGCGCGCAGCGCAGGACGCGACTGCTGATTCAGAAATACCGTGTCGGTTTCTTTCGCCATAACCACGGCGTCTTTCCAATTAGTGTGAACCGGCGAGTCAGAACAGCACAACATGCGAGTCCCCATCTGTATACCTTCCGCGCCCATAGCGAACGCGCCCGCCATGGAGAGGCCATCGCACATACCACCTGCGGCGACAATGGGTACATCCACGCGCGAACGAATCAGCGGTAACAACACCATGCTGGATACCGGGCTGGGATTCTTGAAACCACCCCCCTCACCCCCTTCCACCACCAGACCATCCACACCACAGTCAATTGCCTTCAGCGCCATATCCAGCGTTGGCACCACATGGAACACCTTGATACCCGCTTCCTGGAAGGCCTTGGTACAGACTTTTGGGCTACCCGAGGACGTGGTGACAAGCTTGATGCCCTGCTCAATCACAAAATCGATCACATTGGTACCCTTCACGTAGGACAGTGCCACGTTCATGCCAAAGGGTTTGTCGGTCAGCTCGCGCATTTTCGCGACCTCAGCCTTGATATTGTCGAACTCCCCAGAGGAGGTCTCGATAATACCCAAGCCGCCGGCATTGCTGACCGCAGAGGCCAACTGCGCACGTGCGATCCAGCCCATTGGGGCCTGAATAATGGGGTAGTCGGTACCAGTCATCTCGGTGACGCGGTTGGTAATCGGTTTAGTACTCACAATAACGATTCTCCTGGTGCTATGTGCTATTCGAATTCAGGACTGCAATAACACGGTTTCGACGCCGGTGCCAGTAATCAGTGTATCTACGCGAGCGCGACCCGCGGAATCCAGCGCCTGATAACACTCATTGGTCCACCACAGGCTGGGCCTGGTAGGGTAAGGCTTGCTGCGTCCACAGGGCACCATCAATCTGACTCTCCCAGGTTCTCTCGCTCGCCTGCACCGCGTTTGCATTCGCCAGCTGCGCCGGCGCGCAGAACGGGTGACACCCCAACCTGAAATTATATTGACATATATGGTGCCATATTGTTAGCATGCGGTCAATTCAGACGATTAAATTCAGCACGACCAAGGTGTTTACAGCCCGCGAAAACACCAAATTTGGCCCTCGGAAAAATAGAAAATATAAAATGGAGTTCGCATGAGCGCATGGGTAATCTGGACACTGGCCGCGCTGGCCTACGCACTATTCTGGTTCTGGTATGTGGGGCTCCAAAAGAAGACTACTCCGGCGGAAGTCGAGGCCACCATGCGCCTGTTTGACGGCGATGCCGGCTGGACCGAAAACCAACAGAAGCACCTGCGGAAATTCCTGCTCGCGGATGACGGCAAGGACTTTGTGATGGTTAATCTACTGCGTCTCAAATCGCCGCGAAAGGAATCGCGCGAAAAGCTGGCGAAGTACCAGAAAATTTTTCTTGGATCGCTACTACGTAAGGCAGGGCATCCGGTAATGATCGCCACCGCTGCCAGCGGCAACGTTGAAAACGTAGCCAGTGATCACACCGATGACTGGGGCGCCGCTGGCATGATTCGCTACCGCAGCCGACGCGACCTGATGGAAATATTACCGGCAACCATTGGCAGCGAACATCACAACCTGAAGCTCGAATCGCTGGAGAAGACCTTTGCCTTCCCCGCCTCCCCCTGGTTTATATTGGGCGGGCCCAAAATTGTCGTGCCGCTAGTGATCGCGCTCGCGGCGGCACTCGCGCATCTCGCCACTCTGCTTTAAGTTGGAACTCCAGCGTCAGGATCAACTGAGCGTCACGCACCCTGGAAAAACCTGTACCTCGAACCGCGCGAGCTCGGGGTTTTGTGATCGTCTGGCAGGGTGCAAATTTTATCCATGCGTGTGGTGCTGCCATCAATGTATTCCCACACCAGCTGCTCGCCGTCCATATAACGTCTGACCACACGTGGCCCCCAGCCGAAAGCGTGAAAATCCAGCACGCTGTTATTCCATGTCATACTAGCCGAGGTTCGACTGCAATATTCTTTTTCACCAAGGATAAATAATGCGGACCCTTCGGTATCGTTGGAGTTTTCACCAGCGGTGCTATTGGGTCCGGAATCGTGAATGATACCCGCAGTGGTAATCACCGTGCGTCGGCCACATTGCTCCACCCGCTCCACGTGACCAATTTTACCGCTCACCGCAAGCCACAGGCCGCGAATATCCACAACACCCTCAGGCAAAGCTTCAGTGCACTGCGCGAGAATTGGCAGCGGGAAGTGATCATAAGCACAACCGGGGGTATTGCCTTTGGGAATGTCTCTCGCCATTTTTCCAGTGCCATCCAACCTTGGGAGCGCACAGTAATTCACTGCGGCGCCATCACCTGCCAGTGTTTCTGGATCAGTTGTCAGCGGAGGTCGTGGAGAAAAATACAGCTGCCAAAAAGCCACTAGAAACAGCATCGAAAGGACAACGACGATTCTTATCAACCACTTTTTCATATCGGCATTCTCAACGCATTCCTTTTGATCTTTGCATCGCAGCCAACCCCACACCGCCACAAACCACGGCCCTGGTCAATCGCGACGGGATACGTCCAGAATAGCCTGCACGCACTTCTGGGGCTGCTCCTGCTGCAGGAAGTGGCCGGCTTTTTCGATGGTGCGGTGAGCTATCCCCTGACAGCCCGGCACTTCCTCAAGAAATTTCTTGTCGCTACCCGCAGTCACCGGATCACTGTCCGAAAAGGCCAGCATGAAAGGTTTCTCGAACTTGCGAAGTATTTCCCACGCGGCATTGTTCTCTTCCACCTCAAGCTCATCATGAAACACGGGCACCAAGCTGGGGAATTGGCGCGCGCCGGCCATATAGCTCTGATCCGGGAAAGGTGCTCGGTAAGCGGCCTCCATCTCTGCGGTAAATCCCGTGGCCGAGACCTCGGTCATCAGGCGGCCGATATCCAGATCCGGACTCTCAGCGCAAAATTTACGCCAGTACAAAAAGCCTGGAATGCCAGAGGTATCGCGAAAGCGCGCGTCCAGCTCTTCCACGTTTATGACCGGTAATGTTTTGTAGGCTTCTTTGAGAAAATCGGTGTACTCAAGCGGCACGATACCGGTGGGCAGACCGCCATTAGCCAGTACCACATTGCTAAACCGTTCGGGAAAGGCTGTTACCAGACGCAATCCGATCAGGCTGCCCCAGTCCTGAAAAAACACAGTAATACCAGTAAGGTCCAACACCCTCAACCATTGGATCATCCATACGATATGGCGGGCGTAGGTGTAGTCCTGCGCACGAGTCGGCTTATCAGAGCGACCGAAACCGATCAGATCTGGAGCGACCACACGAAAGCCTGCCGCTACCAGGGGCGGGATCATAAAGCGGTACAGATAGGACCAGGCAGGCTGTCCATGCATCAGCAATACGACAGGGCCATCGGACGGGCCTTCATCCAGATAGTGCAAGCGCAGTTCCCCACCTTCACCGTCGGCTATATTGAGGTAGTGCGGATTGAACGGATAGTCCGCGAGATTATCGAAGCGCTCATCGGGAGTGCGTTTATATTCCATAGCAATATTTCTCTCTACCGTTTGTTCTGTGCGGATGCTTCATGGTACTGCTTACGTAATTATATATACATAGGCTATGTCATTTCATTATGTCATATTTTATGCCATTATCGTTAGGCCAACAAAATAATATCAACAAGTGAAAGGGAGAAGGCAGTATGCGCAAGACAACACCCATTGCACCAACGCGGCTTACCAACCCTCCAGCACGGAACAGGACAAAACCCTGATCAATGTTCGCTTGGGATGGCGCAACGATAATTGGGAAGCAGCGGTCTGGATGAGAAATGCAACTGAAGAATTGTCTGCAGGTACTGCATCAGAGTAACTGGAGGCACCGCGCCCCTAGGGTGTGACGGTGCGCTATACGTTCTGACTGTTTGACAATACGTTTAGTTGGGCCAGTAAATATATTCGTCATCCGGCTCGAAGGGCTCGGCCAACGTTTTATCGATCGCCACTGGCATTTCCACAACGTAGGGGTAAAGCGGTTGGCGAGCTGTTGCTTGATGGGCATCCAGCAGCGCCATCAATTTATCCCGTTTGTCAGTGCGCGATTCAGCCAGATTGTTCTGCTCTGTGGGATCTTGCGCCAGATTGTACAACCAGGCTTTGTTCGGGGTATCTGACACCTGTAACTTCCAATCTCCATGGCGTACCGCACGGTAGTACCCGCTCTGCCAGAACAGGGTTTCTCGATCCCAAAGCGCTGTGCCCTCCCCTGTTGCCAGTGGCAGCATGTCCCGACCATCGATGACAACACCGCTGGGCAGCTCGGCCCCGGCGGCCGCAGCCATTGTTGGCATCAGGTCGATATGGGCAACCGGTGTATCAACCCGGGTGCCTGGCGCTATATGTGCCGGCCACTTCACGAACAGCGGCACCCGCAGCCCACCCTCGAAGTTGCTGAGCTTCCAACCGCGGTAAGGGGCATTGATATCGGGCAGACCGATATAGCCAGGGCCGCCATTGTCGCTGGAAAATATCACTATGGTGTTGTCGGCAATGTCCTCTTGTTCCAATGCCTGATTAATACGACCGACACTGCGATCCAGAGCGCGCACCATCGCCGCGTATACCCGCAGCCGATGCGGCTGGATATCACCCACCGCCTCATAGTCATCGCGGGTGGCCTGCATCGGCGTATGCACGCCCCAATGCGCCAGATAGAGGAAGAAGGGGCGATTACGGTTGGCCTTGATCATCGCGATAGCTTCATCCGTCCAGTAGTCGGTGAGATAGCCACCCGGTCTGAAACGTTCGTCACCACGGTTATTGAAGGACGCCGCGTAATCCATGCGGGCCCAGAGAAAGCCGTCGATTGGATCAAAATCCAGCTTGGCGTTTACTACATCGGGGTCGTCCTCCGGCAGGTAGAGCCCGCTGGCCATCAGCAGGCTTTCATCAAAGCCCTGGTCGATAGGCGCGAAACCCTCGCTGCGGCCCAGATGCCATTTGCCGATATGCGCGGTGTGATAACCCTTGTCACGCAGTACCTCGGCGACAGTGACCTCTGAACTTGGCAGGCCCTGCTCTTCGTAGGGTGCTGCGTCAGCGGCGCCCGTTTCGTTAAATGAGGCTGGCGGCAACCCGGAGTTCAGGCTATCGGCAACAGCGGCCACCATCGGCCCCATACCCGAGGGGGTGGGCGTGAATTCAAAGCCCGTCCGTGTCGGGTAGCGGCCGGTCATAATCATAGCGCGCGAGGGTGCGCAGGTGGCGTTGCCGGCATAAGACTGCGAGAACACCGCGCCCTGAGCAGCGAGTAGATCGATATTGGGGGTTTTCACCCGGCCTTCTGCGACACCACCACCAAAGGTAGAAAGATCGTTATAGCCCAGATCATCCGCCAGTATCAGAATAATATTTGGCGGCCGATCAACACCCTCTGCCTGCTCGACGGCGGGACCCTCCTCCCAGAGAATGGCGTGATTGGGTGCGACCACAAATTCCCGCTCTGACTTGAACTTGATCAACGCCAACATCAGGTCAATACGGTTAAACCAGGTGACAGCGCCTAAAGCGACTATCACCAGTAGTGGGTAAGCTACTATTTTCTTCATGGAGCACCTCTGACAACACTAACAGAACCTACTGAACGCGACATAAATATCCGAAAAAGCACTGTCAGTCTGCGCTTACCATGCCCGCCAATCGTTTGTTAATAATAGACCGGGCGTCGGACATAATGTTTTTCACCAGATCGTCACAGCTGGGAATATCGTTGATCAAACCACCGCACATACCCACGGTTACCATACCCGCTTCGATATCACCGGTAGACCAGGCTTTTTCCTGATTGGCACCAGACACCAGCTCGTGCACCTGGCCGAAATCTGCACCCTGTGCCTCAAATTCTGCCACTTTATCAGCCACGCTATTACGATAAACACGCGCCGTATTTTTATAGGTGCGGAAAATGAGCCGAGTCTGGTTCTCGTCCATCTCTACAATTTTCTGTTTGATCCCTTCGTGTATTGGCGCCTCTTTAGTGACCATGAATCGAGACCCCATATTAATGCCATCACAACCGAGCGCGAGAGCAGCCACAAGACCACGCCCATCGGCTATGCCGCCAGATGCCAGTACAGGAATTTTCAGCGCCTGGGTTGCCGCTGGAAAAAGCACCAAACCGCCCACATCCTGCTCTCCCGGGTGACCGGCACATTCAAAGCCGTCAATACTGACAACATCCACACCGATACGCTCGGCTTTCAGGGCGTGTCGAACCGCGACACATTTGTGAATAACCTTGATACCGTGGGCTTTGAATCGCTCCATAAAAGGCTCTGGACTGCGGCCTGCGGTCTCAACGATTTTGACGCCACTGGCAATGATGATATCCACAATATCGTCATAATCAATTGCCGTCGCTACCACGCCAACCGTCAAGTTTACCGCAAAGGGCTTATTGGTGAGTGAGCGACATTTTTCGATCTCTGCACGCAAGCCGTCAAGCGTAGGCTGGGTCAGCGCTGTCATCACGCCAAGCGCGCCGGCATTGGAAGCCGCAGCCGCCAGCTCAGCGGTGCCCACACGCATCATACCGCCACACACAATCGGCGTCTCGACGCCCAACAATTCCGTGAATCTGGTTTTCATAGGATTTAGCTCCTTAAATTAGTTTGGTATGCAAAAACTGGGAAGACTTTATCTATCGGCACATATTATGTCAAATAAACCCACCTCTGGAATATGGCGCTGTTACCTTTGTCAAACACGCAACAGCGATGTACCAACAAAGCACCTCCGATGCCGTATACTGCCACCGACAATTTTGCCTACACAGCTGGGGGTTTGGGTGATCGATTGCAGGGTTTGTGGCGCAGCGCTGGATGATAAAATCTATAGCGTCAAAGAGATGTATTTTGGTACCAGAGAGGAGTTCGACTATCAGCAATGTGCTGACTGTGGCTGCTTACAGCTTGTCGACATCCCCTCTGACATGGGGAAATATTATCCCGAAGACTATTACTCGAAACACATCAAAAAACAGCCCAGCCAGAACAGGGTGCTGGCTGCATTACGGCAGATAAAACTGGATGCTGTATTGGGCGAGCAATCATTCAAAATCACCATCCTGTTTTTTCTGCGTAGGCCAAGGCTACCACAGTGGGTCAACGACGTAAATTTGAGCAGTAATCACCGAATACTGGATGTGGGTTGTGGCGCAGGAAAGCTACTACTCAAACTGAGCAAAAAGGGTTTCAGACGCCTTGAAGGCGTTGATCCCTTTGTTGATAAATCAATTTCCTACCCCTGCGGCGTGCGTATCACCAAAGCGCAGATCTGGGATGTCGCCAAAGACAGTGACAAGTGCAAAGGCTTCGATCTTGTGATGATGCACCATAGCCTGGAGCATATACCAGATCAGCATCGAACGTTTGCCGCCGCCGCTGATTTGCTGAAGGCGCAGGGTACGTTGTTAATCCGGGTACCACTGTCGTCCTCATGGGCATGGGAGCACTACCGCGAAAACTGGGTACAGCTGGACGCGCCTCGACACCTGTATCTCCACACCTTGAAAAGTCTGGAACAGCTTGCAAGCAAACACGGATTCACGCTGAAAAGCGTAAACTTTGACTCTACGAAATTTCAGTTTACCGGTAGCGAACAGTATGTGAAGGATATACCGCTTATAGAAAAGGAGGATAGCGAACTGTTTTCTGAGCAGGCGTTATCTAATTTTGAGCGAAAAGCCGAGATACTCAACAGTGATGGAGAAGGCGATCAGGCGTGCTTCATTTTTACGCTGGCGGCGTGAATCACGATCATTTGGCGATTGAAAAAAGATCGCGCAGCAACGTGTCCATCCCACGTGAGATTTGTCCAAGGTAAAAGGGTAGCTAACGAGTTGCCAAACAGGCCTGTCGGGAGTGGCCACGTCAAAAATGATTGAGATATATCTGGACGGGATTCACTCGCCCAACCCTTAATGAACTCAATTCAGTTTGCTTTCTCGAATACTGCAGATGTGGAAAAAAGTTGTGCTGAAAATAGATGCCGTGCGAGACGAACCTACGATAAAGTCCGACATCTTGATTTTTAGACTGATGACTTGAGTGACAGAAATGCACATGGCATACCTACATCAGTTCGCCAGCGACTGAGAACCGCTCGCGCAGCACGTTTTTCTGTACCTTGCCCATCGCGTTACGTGGCAACGCATCAACTCTCTCTACGCGCTTGGGCACCTTAAAGTTAGCTAACAGTGCTCTACAGTGAGCGATTACTTCTTCAGCAGTCGGCACACTGACAGCCGAAGAGGCTGCCTCTCCAACAATCACCGCGACCACGGCCTCGCCAAAGTCAGCATGGGGAACGCCGATGACGGCAGATTCTTTGACGCCCGCCATGTCATCAATCACTATTTCAATCTCTTTTGGGTAGACATTGAGCCCGCCACAAATGACCAAATCCTTGGCGCGACCGACGATGGATACATAACCGTCTGCGTCGGTCGTCGCCTTGTCTCCGGTGTTAAAGAATCCATCGTCGGTAAAATCCTCGGCCGTTTTCTCCGGCATGTGCCAGTAGCCAGTGAACACGTTTGGGCCTTTCACCTGCAAGTTGCCAATCTTTCCATCGTCTAACTGATCACCCGCATCGTCGACAATACGAACAGTTACGCCCGGCAGTGCCGGCCCGACGGTACCTGCACGACGTTCACCGTGTAACGGGTTGGAAGTGTTCATGCCGGTCTCGGACATACCGTAGCGCTCGAGGATGGTATGACCCGTGCGCGCTTCAAACTCAACAAATGTTTCTGGCAACAGTGGCGCGGACCCCGAAATGAACAGGCGCATATTCGCACAACACACCGGCCTGAAATCCGGATTACTCAATAGCCGGGTGTAGTAGGTTGGAACACCCATCATCACGGTGCAATCCGGCATTGCAGCGACGGCGGCTTTGTCACTGTAAGCGCTGTGCCAGGACATGCTCGCCCCGCTCAACAACACGCAGCTAACAGCGACAAACAAACCGTGTACGTGATAGATGGGCAACATATGCAGCAGACGATCAGACGCGGAGAAACCCCATATGTCGACCAGGGTTTCGGCATTCGCACGCAAGTTATCGTGGCTCAACATAATACCTTTTGGCCTGCCGGTGGTGCCAGAGGAGTACAGCAATGCCGCCATCTGCGAACCGTCACAGTGAGCCACATCAGCGACTGCCACTGCCTGCGCGGCCAGCTCCATCAAACGCCCACCGCCATCGGCATCCAGAGAGAGCACCGCTTTTACCCCCTGTTCTGGCAGCACAGATTCGATCGTACTGATCGCGTCGCCAGCGCAAATGACGACGGTCGGCTCTGCGTTACTCAGGAAGTACGCGAGCTCTGCGGCCGTGTAGGCTGTATTGAGCGGGTGATACACCAGCCCGGCGCGCAGGCAGGCCAGGTAGAGACATAAATTCTCAACGGATTTCTCGACCTGCACGGTGATTCTGTCACCGGGCAAGGCGCCAAGTTTTACAAGGCTGTTGGCGATGCGGGCAGACGCCGCGTCAGCCTCACCGTAAGTGATGCTGCGCCCGTCTGCAGTAACGAGCAGCTGCGTATCGAGATTGGTTGGAAAATGCTGTTGGTAGTGTGCGTAAAGATTCGCATTGTCGCCCATGCCGGTGTATCCCTCATTGTCGATAGTCGACGTTTAATCATATATATTCAACTTTACACCATTGAACGCCGATTATGCTGCCTATGGTTTTCTGCGACGTTTAGCCTCCCGGGTGTGCGGCGGACGAGAGCACTCTGGAGGGTGTCCACATGAATATCGAGAAGTTAAAACAGGCTGAAGCGGCGTTTCTGGCACACTATCCGGATGGCTTCGCCGATCCCGCAATGGCACCCATCATGAAAAAGCACAATGTTGCTAAACTGTGCGAGTTTGCACAGGCCAACCTGACCAGAGCACATTTCAACCGGCCAGAACACATCGCCGATACACTCGTCCGTATTATCAGTCGCTCCTCTATGGTCTCCATGTTCGAAAAGCCAAAGTTTCGCGATTTCATCCAATCACTCAATAGTCATGAAAAAGAATACTTGGCATTTGCATTTGAGAAACGCCTGCACGGTCGCAACAAACGCACCGGCTTTGAGGAAACCCTCTCCATGCTAACGCAGTACAAAGTCGCCAAATGGCCAATTGTTTCTGCCGTACCGTTCTATTTCGCTCCCAACAAGGAAGCCTTTGTAAAACCAAACACGGTGAAGTGCATTATCGCGTATCTTGAGGCGGAGGATATGCAGTACAAACCGGGGCCCAGCTGGAGGTTCTACCATGCGTACGTGAAGTTATTGGATCAGGTTAAGGCGGTAGTGCATCCATCCATCTCCACCAATTACGCGGGCCTGTCAGGCTTCCTGATGAGTTCCATACAGGGGTAGAACCACGCAAGACTTCATCTGTTTTTGGATGTGTTTTAGTTTGTCTACCCGCGCCGCTAGAACCCAACCTGTGCACGCCGAACTTTACATTATTAGTTTTTTCTTATACCAGAGTAATCAACTATATTGCACAAACAAGCCAGAGGACACCCAAGCAATGCTAACCACCTTAGCGGAATTGATCACCAGTGCGCGCGCAGAATTGCGCTGTCTCGATGCCGAAACGGCCGGTAAAGAACAACGGGGAAACGGCGGCACGATGATATCGTTCGCCAACACCAGGAAGCCATAGGCCGCTAGGCAAAACTAGATGAGGCGCCCCTTTTTGGGGCCGCCCAATCACCCCGGGCGGTAGCTATCTGGATAAAACCGCGCTCGACTATCGGCGCAGCTCATCAGGCCGGCCCAGCACAAGTTCCCCCGCCTGGAGCCCGCTGATGACTTCAACCATCCCATCGGCAGTCATCTGTCCGAGACGTACAAAACGCCGTTCCGCGCCACTCTCACCGGCCACCCACACCACGTCCAGTTGACCCACTTGAACAACCCGATCGGCGGGGATCAACAAGCGGGAGCGATTACCCGCAACCACCTTCAGGCGGGCGTATATGCCCGGCAGCAGACCCGCTGTCGGGGGTAATCTGGCCCTGACCAGAAAACTGCGTGATCCCGGGTCTGCAGCGGGCACGATCTCCTCAATCCGGGCCGCCAGGCTGTGCTGTGCTGAGGGTATTTCCACGACTAACTGATCGCCCGGTTGTAGAGATAACGCAAGCTCTTCGCGTACCCAGGATTCAACTCGCAATGAAAATGGATTGTAAAGCGATAACAGTTTCTGTCCGGGGGCAGCGGTGTCACCCGGCTCTGCGAAACGGTCGACGACGCGCCCGGCGATAGGCGAGCGTATCTCGGTATAACCCACCGCAATTTCTGCCTCCTCCAGCGCCTGGCCGGCAGAAGCTACGTCAGCTTCCAGCACTGCGGTATTGGCCGCCGCCGCATCCCGCGCGGCAATAGCGATCAGGCCACGTTTGTGCAGTTCCTCGGCTCGCTGCAGATTTTTCTGGGCCTCTACCAGGCGCGCCTCGACCGATTGGATCTGTTCACGCGCCTGCTGCGCCCGCGCCAGCAAGTCGGTTTTTTCCAGTGCCAGCAACAACTGCCCTGGCTCCACGAGATCACCGGCACGTACTTCAATACCCGTAATGCGCGCCAGCAGGCGGGAGGAGATAATCGTCGTCTCCTTGGCCTCGATGGAGGCAGGTACGGATTCGGTAAAAGGCGCCTCAAGCAAAACCACCGCTACCGCCTCACTGATATCCACCTGCTCGAGTGGTGCCAGCTCCGGTGAAATTTTGGACGTAAAGTAACCGGCCATGACCGCCACCAGCAGAAGCAGCACAAGGACTGCGACAATAGGCAGGATCGCCCTTCGCTTGAACACACTCATGAGAGAACCTTTTCCCGCGGCGAGGCTGACACCGCCGTGTCTTTATCACCAAATACCAGCAAATAAACAGCGGGCACCACCACCAACGTAAGCAGGGTAGACGCAACAATACCAAAGATAATGGCCAGGGCCAGGCCGCTGAATACCGGATCGAGGGTGATGATCAAGTTCCCCAGCATGGTAGTACCAGCGGTAAGTAACACCGGCCGCATGCGCACAGTCCCCGCCTGCAAAACAGCTTCGCGTACATCTTCACCGCGCGCTCTCGCCTGGCTGATGAATTCAACCAGGATCAGGGAATTGCGCACCACAATGCCCGCAAGTGCGATCATGCCTATCATGGCGGTAGCCGTGAACAACACCGGATCCGGTGCTCCGGCGATAGATCGCTCACCAAACTGGTTCACCAACCAGAAGCCCGGCATGATGCCGATGATGGTCAGAGGAATCGCTGACATGATAATCAACGTCAGGGCGATAGAACTGGTTTGGAGACGCAACACCACAAAGATTGCCAGTAGCGCCAATAGATACCCCAGACCCATATCTCGAAAGACGTCCACGGTGATGCGCCACTCGCCCTCGCCACTCCAAACCACATCCGTGCCTGTTGGCAGCTGCCAACTGTCACCGCCCCCGCTGGCAAAGTAGGTGCGCTCATTCCATGGCGCAGAAATACTGGTGTCGGCGTTCAGATCTGCAGCAACATCAGCGATGACCTCCGCAGGGGTGCGACCATTCAGTTCAGCAGTGACGTACACGACCGAGCGCAGGTCTTTGTGATGAATAGCCTGATCTGCCAGGCCGCGCTCGAAACGACCCAGTTCACCCAACGGCACCAGTGGTTACGCCGCTATCTCCAGACCCTGATCGGTGCTGTTCTTGGTCACCCCCTGGCGCCCCTTCACCAGCAACCGCTCGAAGTCGCTCACCGACACCCGATGTCGGGGATCCAACCGCAGTTCCAGCGGCAGTGGACTGGCTTCCCTTTCCAGTTGCAGGTACCCCGCCACAAGGCCTTCGTTGGCCATAGCGAGCGTACTGGCAATATCGCTGGTGGAAACCCCGGACAGCGCGGCTTTCTGCTTGTCGGTGACAAAGCGCAGGCGCGCCTTGTTATCTTCTACCGTAGAGTCAATTTCCACCACATGCGCTTCCCGCGACAACCGATCCATCAGTATCTGGGCCGCGTCTTTCTGAGTGCTATAGGGAGTGAGGGTATCGCCGTAAATCTCCGCCACCAGGGTGCTGAAGACAGGAGGGCCGGGAGGCACTTCCACCACCTTGATCTTTACCCCGTCACGGTTCAACGGTCGCAGCAGGTCTCGCAGGCGCAGCACAATCGCGTGTGACTGATGTGTCCGCTGTGACTTATCGGCCAGTATCAGCCGCAGTTCACCCATATGAGGGCCCTGGCGCTGGTAGTAGCGCCGCACCGCACCGTTGAAGTCGATGGGCGACGGAATACCGATAAAGCCTGCGATTGCCAACACTTCCGGCACCCGTGCGACCTGGTTGGCCACTGCCGTGGCCATGGCCGCAGTGTGCTCCAGACTGGCGCTCTCGGGCATGTCGATCAACACCTGTATCTCATTCTTGTTATCGAACGGCAAAAGCTTCAGAGGTACCGCGCGAAACAGCGGCAAAGCTGCCGTGGCGACAAATAAACCGAGCACCAGCCAAAGCACAAGCCCGGCGCGCCTGCGATTATTCAGCAGGGGCGTCATCAGGCGTCGATAAAGTCCCGCCGGGGCGACAGGCGCATGCTCCGGATCCGCCGTCGCGCTCGCGCTCTCTTTAAGCAAGCGGCTAGCCAACCAGGGTGTCACCAGGAATGCCACCAGAGTGCTGCTAATCACGCTGACCGGGACATTAAATGCCATGGGCACCATATAGGGACCCATCATGCCGGTAATAAAGGCCAGTGGCAGGAACGCCAGCACCACCGTTAAGGTGGACATGATGAGCGGCACGCGAATTTCCGCGATGGCCGCCACCACCCGCTCATGCAGCGGCATGGACTTCCTGGCCATAAACCGCGAAATATTATCGACCCCGGTTATGGGATCATCTACCAGCAATCCCAATGACAGAATCAGGGCAAACAGAGTCACCCGGTTAATGGTATAGCCCAGGGCCATATCCAGCCCCAGCGTAATACCATAACAAATGGGTACGGCCAGACCGACTACCGCAGCCGCGCGCCAGCCCAGGAACACACTTATAAAAATCACCACGGTAACGATGGCAAAACCCAGGCTTTTGGCGAGGTCATCTACCTTTTCGTCGGCAGTTTGCCCGTAGTCGCGCAAGACCTCCACATGCACTTCGGGCGGCAGCAGGCTCTGTTGCAGACGCATGAGTTCCCGGTGCACGTCTGCTGCCACGGTCACCGCATTGGCTCCGCGCTGTTTGGCGACAGAAACAACCACCATCGGGTGACTACTCTCCCCTTCGGGAATGGCTGCGGTGGTGTCAGTAGCGGCATGGGCTCCGGTAAAATCGATCCAGGTATAGGCCTCCGATTCCGCGGGTCCATCTTCAATGCGGGCCACTTCACGAAGATACACCGGCGCCGCATCAATCACGTTGACTACGAGATTCTCGAGTTCCGACACATCGCGGATGAAGTCCCCGGATTCCAGCACGATCGATTCACTCCTTACAACCCAGTCTCCTGCAGCCTGCAAAACATTGGATACCACCAATGCCGATACCACATCAGCGGTGGTCGTCCTGCGCGCCCCCATACTCTCGGGATCGATAAGGATTGTTATCGTACGGGGGCGGCCGCCCACCACGTTGACCTCGCTGGTCTGTGCGATACCCTGCAAAACCGTGGATACTTCATCGGCCATGCGACGCAGTTCGTAGTCGCTGTAAAGATCGGCATCGTCACTCCACAACCCCAACATGAGAATGGGTACATCGTCCACCTCCACCGGCTGCACTGCCCACTGGCTTACCACAGCGGGAATACGATCCTGGTTGGAATAGAGTTTGTTGTAGGTATTGAGCAGCGAATCCTCGCGGTCCTGCCCCACATAAAACGCCAGGGTGGCAGCAGATTGACCGGCTTTAGTGCTGGAGTACACGTGCTCCACCCCGGGAATCTGCGACAGCAGCTTTTCCAGAGGAATGGTGACCTGTCGCTCCACCTGCCGCGCACTGAGCCCCGGTGCCCGCACCATGACGTCGATCATCGGAACCACAATCTGCGGCTCTTCTTCACGGGGTGTATAGATCAGCGCGATCACACCGGCAGCCAGACCGAGCAAAAATATAAGCTGGGGTAAACCGCCACGCAGGGCATAACGCACCAAGGCATCGAGCGATTTACCCGGTCCTGGGGATGAAGACTTCTGCAAGTCAGTGCTCGGCACAAAAGATCCCATGCAGTGTTTCCAGTAGCGCCTGTACCCTGGCATCCGCCAGTGAATAGAAAACGCGTTGCGCATCGCGGCGGGCATGCACGACTTGCTCATCTCGCAGTCGCGCCAAATGCTGTGAAATCGCTGATTGGCTGAGCCCCGTCAACTCTTCCAGCTCGCCCACTGTGTGTTCCCGGGCCACCAGGGCGCACAGTACGATCAGTCGACTGGGGTTGGCCAGCAACTTGAGCAGTGCCGAGGCCTCCTGCACGTTCTCTTGCATCAATGTGGTATCAATGGACGTCATGCGTATGTGGCAATCTTAAGTAATGGAGTCTTTATATTAGATAATTATTATATTAGAATATACTAATATTACGCTTTTTGGTGAGCAGAAAAATAACATGAGAATGACCTGCAAGTCAGGGCGCATCCTCTTGTCGTTGAGAAGGGCTTGAATATTTTTTTCTGCCGCCGTGTCCGAGACGCCACCACCGCTGTCTATGACCGATATTTCAATATCGTTGTTCTCGCAGAGACGCGTCCGTGGTTTGATAACATCGCCTCGCTCACAGCTTACTGACTGCATAGCCTGCATTCCGTTTCGCAATAAATTCAACATCACTTGTTGAATCTGTACACGATCGACTTACACCGGCGGCAACCCGTTGGCTAGCTCCAGATCGATTACAATATCTCGAATGCGCGCATCGGCTATAGCAAGTGAAGTGACTTCTTCGATCAGCGCATTGCATTCTACAATATCCAAGGTGATCATGTGTTGTTCAGTCATCATCTGCATGCGCTCGACGATTTCTCCCACGCGGCACCAGGATGGCCGCGATAATCAGTTGCAGGCCACCATAAAGCAGTAAAGTGAACAATACAGCGTCACCCAGATGACTCGTTGCCGATACCGAAGCGGGGAAGAGTGAGGCTTTCAGCAGCACTCCCAGGTTAACGTTGCGTACGATGACTTCAAACTCTATGGCGGTGGCATCTGGCCTGGAAAGGCGAAAAAGGCGCGGAGCAACCCAACCCGTCGCGACGAGCAGTAGCGTGAATGAGACTACCAGCAACATATTGTCTACGCCAAAAGCCTCGACATCCAAACGCCCCGCAGTCATAGACCCGATCACGATCAACACGATACCAAACAGCGATGCGCGAATACACCACTTCGACACTGCCACAGCCTTCTGCGGATAGAGGTAGAGGTATGCCATACCCAGCGCCAGCGGGAGTAACAGGGTAAAAGCAATTTCATTGACGATCTGACCCGTGGGCATAGTGAAATCTGCGGGCAGACTATCGCTAATCAGCACTGTGAGGATCAGCGGAGTGGTCACTAAACAGGCTAGCGTGGTGAGCCCGGTAATACTGATTGAGAGCGCGCTGTTACCGCGGGCAAAAAACGTAAAGATATTAGAGGTGGTACCACCGGGAATAGCGGCGATGAGGGCAATACCCACGGCCACCCCGCCACCAACGCCCAGCAAGCGCAAAAGGACAAAGGCGGCAATGGGTACCAGCACTAATTGCACCACCATCCCAATGGTGACGGCTCTGGGTTCGCGCACCACGTCGCGAAAATCCCGTCCGGTGAGCGTGGCCCCCATTCCCAGCATTGCCATCACCAGCTGAAACGCGGCAAACCAATACTCGTGCTCTACATAGAAGGCGCCCATGTTCGGTGTTTCCTACTTATAAGGGTGGTTGAGAATTAACGACGATTGCCAGGGTACATCTGCCGACTGCACGTTCTGAATGACAGTAAACGGCCGATGATTTTGCAGGATGGGCGCCTTGTTGTCACCCCGGTCCGCCAGGAAAAGCCTGCAATAGCAACATATGTCGCTGCAAGTAAGCACCAAATGCGGCCGCACAGTGAAAACCATAGTAAGATTCAATGACAATCATAAGCATAATCAAATATAACTAATTTTGGATTTTCGATAGTATTGATCTGTACACAAATAGATAACTGCCATCACAAAGGAGATACGTTATGCGCAATCAAGTACCCAACGTCGTATTCAAAACACGCGTAATGGACGAGTCCGTAGAGGGTGATAACCCCTACCGCTGGGAAGACAAAACAACTGCCGATCTGTTTGCTGGCAAAAAGGTGGTGGTATTTTCATTGCCCGGCGCGTTTACGCCAACCTGCTCTTCCAATCACCTGCCACGCTATGATGAACTCTATGAGGAATTCAAGGCGCAGGGCATAGACGATATTATGTGTGTCTCTGTCAACGATGCCTTTGTGATGTTCCAATGGGGTCGTCATGTCGGTAACAAAAATATTCACCTGTTGCCCGACGGATCCGGCGAATTCACCCGCAAAATGGGCATGCTGGTAGACAAGGCAAATCTTGGATTCGGCATGCGCTCCTGGCGCTACTCCATGCTGGTGAATGATGGCAATATAGAACAAATGTTCATCGAGCCGGAGATTGGTGACAATTGCGAACTCGATCCGTTCGAGGTGTCGGACGCAGATACTATGCTCGCCCATATCAAAGGTGAAAAGTCTGCAGGTGTTGCCAAACCTTCGGTATCGTTCACCGGCTAAGGCCTAAAACAACGCGCCTGAACCACGGTCGGATCGGGCGCGCCACTTCTATCCACACTACCACCGGCACAATAGCCTCACTCTGTAATGTGTGGCCCATTGGGAGCACGGTGGTTTACCATCGCAAATGGGGCACCAAATATGGCGCATCAGGAACATCATCGACAACATCGAGTAGGTTGGCTAAGGCCAGCCGTGCTGGGTGCCAATGACGGAATAGTCTCCACTGCAAGCTTGATTATTGGTGTCGCAGCGGCAAACTCTGGTCATGAGGCCATTATTATCGCCGGCACAGCGGGCCTGGTGGCCGGCGCTATCTCTATGGCGGCAGGTGAATACGTCTCCGTCTGCTCGCAGGCTGACACAGAAAAATCGGACCTGCTGCTGGAGAAACGCTCTCTTGAACAGGATTATGAAGAGGAAGTAATTGAGTTGGCTACGATCTATGAAGAGCGTGGCGTTGATCCTTCACTGTCAATAACCGTTGCCAGACAATTGATGGATCATGACGCATTAGGCGCCCATTCTCGCGATGAGATTGGTATTTCTGAACAGACCCAGGCCCAACCTTTAACGGCAGCTTTCTCTTCTGCAGTGAGTTTTACGGTTGGTGCGGCGTTACCCTTGTTCGCAGCGTATTTCTACACCGGAGACAATTTTGTTTTCCTTATCGGAGCTTTTTCATTGGTTTTCCTCGCAGTATTGGGTGCAGTGTCTTCGTATTTAAGTGGCACAAAAATGTATATAGGGGTGGCAAGAGTTGCCTTTTGGGGCGCACTCGCCATGACCGTGACGGCCTTGGTCGGTATTGCTTTCGATGTTGCTGTCTAACGGCAGAACAATCTCGCTGCTAATCATACACGCTCAAGTCTGATCAGATTCAGTCGACGTTCACGCAATAACATGGCATTTTCCGTTACTTATATAGAAGGGTTGGACAATGTAGGAGGCTTGGTTAAGGGTAGCTTCGCAATGTTTTCAAAGAAGCGCCGCGCAGTAATCGACGGCACCGCAGGTAGGGAATTGACTGCAGCAACGCACGACCTGCCACCGGATTACAAGCGCGAGCCCAAAGCCGTGGCCGGGTTGTCACGCGGCCAGTTGAACCATGTGAAGAACGTGCCGGGGCGCCAATTCCTTTGTTCAACACGGGTGCAAAAATCTTCACCGCTGCAAATACCAAACCAAGGGTAGAGCAGCACGCGCCAAACCGAAGAAAAAACGTCAGGGATGAAGCCACTATCGGCGCTTGAAAATAAAGCCGCCTGACCCGCTGTTAGCTCTGAGCTGGGGGCGACGAGCTACAGCGCTTCTGCTCTTTCTTTTATTGCACACATAATTTCCCGGTGTTTGACGGCGGTGAGCGGATAACGGCTGGAAGCAATCACGGTTGCAGTAAACAACAAAAACATCACTGGCCCAGACAGAATCGCCAGACTCACCACCGCATCGGCCGGCACGGCTTCGGGGGAAGCGCTCTTGGGAAAGTGGATAATGTCCAAACCAATGCCAGCAAAGAAACTACCAAGGCCATAACTCGCCTTGTTCAGCAAGCCATTGCTGAAAGCCGCGGTTAGCGGAAAAAATACGGCGAAGCCAATCACGGAGGTAATCAGAATTCCCGCGTAGGTAAAGAACACGCGATAGCCAATGAGGGAGGTGCGTCCATGATAGTCACTGGCCAGTTCTGCGCCCAGAGACAAGTGCGGTACAAAAAACAGGGTCAGCATCAAGCGTAAGGCAATAGCACCACCCAACATCCAGGCAAACAACGCCATCTCGCTAAGTCCGTCCGGTGGGCTGAATAACGCTACGATCGCCAGACCAAAGGGTATGGCACCCGCCAGTATGAAGGGATGCCACCGACCCCAGCGGGAGTGAAAGCGATCTGACAGCTGCCCCACCATCGGATCGGTAATGGCATCCACCATCAACGCCAACAACGCAGCCATACCAGCGAGGCTGCCAGATAGTCCCAATACCTGGTTGTAATAGAAGAACAGGAATGTGCTGAAGGATGCCTGTTTTACGCCATCAGAAAGCTGGCCAACGCCATAGCTCAGTTTCGTGGGCAAATTCAGGTGCGTTTGATCCGCAATGTTATGCGGTATTTCAATCATCCATGATCACCGCGTGCAGGTGGCTGATCGAAGTGTCACCATCCACCGGGATCGCACGTCTGCAACCAGAGAAACGCGTTGCAGCCCGGCAGACACGGCTTCCGCTGCAATCTCGAACGGCGCTCGCAGGTAGGCAGCAAGTTTCCAACGTCCGTAAGGAACTATACGACTATCGTGGGCACGTCGCGACAGCAACCACTGGCCTCCGGCGACATTGGTCTCGGACCACAATGGGCCGGCATCATATACCAACTATTGAGGTTAAATTTAAACACTGGATTGGCTCCTTGATTTGCATAACTAAACACCTTGGTAAGGTATGGACCACTTGTGTGGCTCAGATCTGGCAGCCAAATTCAAGTGCCTGCTAGAACCAGTCAACCTGCATCGCGTAGGTAGTATCGTCCAGTGCCATCAGCAGCTTGCCCCAGGCTTTGATCTCCGGGAGCTCGTAGCGGAAGAAGTAGTGCATAGCCTGTAGCTTGCCCCGATAGAAATTTTCATCCGCCCCATGCGGATTCACATCCAGAGCAGCTGCAGCCACAACCCCTTGTTTCAACCATATCCAGGCAATCACCACATGCCCGAACAGATCCAGATACTTGACCGAGTTGGCCAGTACCAGATCGATATTTTTCTCCAGCATGGCACCCAGTAAAAACTCGGTCACGTCCTTCAAAGTTACAATGGCCGCTTCAAGCAAATCGGCAGAATCACTCAGTGCAGGTTGGTTGCGCGCTGCAGCAATTGTCTCCGCCATGGCTCCCAGGCAGGCGGTATATCCCGCAAGGCCATTCTGCGGCACCTTGCGCGCCAGCAGGTCCAGAGACTGAATACCGGTGGTGCCCTCGTGAATAGGATTGAGGCGGTTGTCGCGATACATCATTTCTACCGGATGCTCGTTGACGTAACCGGAACCACCCAACACCTGAATGGCAAGGTAGTTCGCCTTTGGGCCATATTCCGATGGCCAGGTTTTGATGATAGGCGTCAGAAAATCCAGCAAGATGTAAGCTTGGGAACGCCCCTCCTCAGTGGCAGCGGTCTGCGCGTCATCTGCCAGCCGGGTACCGAGTAGGCAAAGCGCGTACGCGCCCTCGGCATAGGCCTTTTGTGCCAGCAACATACGTCGCACATCGGCGTGCTCGATGATATTCACCGGCGGGGCCAGAGGATCCTTGTTCGAAGGCAGACGACCCTGCGGCCGCTCTTTGGCATAGGTCAAGGAATACTGGTAGCCGCAAAGCGCCATAATGGCCGCGCCACTGCCTACCATAATGCGCGCCTCGTTCATCATGTGGAACATATATAGCAGGCCACAATTTTCCTCACCCACCAGATAACCGACTGCACCACCCTTTTCACCGAAATTCAGTGCGGTCGACGTTTGTCCACGACCGCCCATTTTATGGAACAAGCCCGCCAGTGTGACATCATTACGCGCGCCCAGAGAGTCATCATCATTCACCAAATATTTGGGCACGATAAACAGGGAAATACCCTTGACTCCTTTCGGCGCCCCCTTCACACGGGCAAGCACCAAATGCACAATGTTCTCGTTCAGTTCGTGATCGCCGCCAGAAATCCATATTTTGTTGCCGCTGATCCGATAGGTGCCATCTTCAGCGGGAACTGCGAAGGTGGTCAGATCAGAAAGACTGGAACCGGCGCCAGGCTCGCTCATAGCCATGGTTCCGGCAAAGCGCCCGCTGAGTAATGGCTCCAACCACTTTTTCTTCTGCTCGGGTGTGCCGTAGGCATTGATCAGGTTGGCATTGGCATTAGTCAGGCCGATATATCCCATGGTCGCGCTCGCCGCAGCGTTCAGGTAGGCACCCGATACTGCAGCAACCAGTGCGGGTAGCTGCATTCCACCTAGCTCATAGTCTGCGCCAGGAGATGCCAAACCCGCCTTCACCACCGCGTCCAGCGCCACTTTTATCTCCGGGATCATATGCACCTTTTCGCCATCAAAGGTCGGCTGGTTCGCATCTACCTTATGGCGAATGGGCAGAAAGTATTTTTCGGCTACCATGCGCGCGGTGCTAATGGCGGCGTCAAAGGTCTCGCGGTTGTGGTCGGCATAACGCTCGCGGGAGGTCATGGATTCGACATCAAACAACTCGTACAGCATGAACTCCAGATCGCGCTGGTCTAACAGGGGAGCTGCCACTTTATAGAAACCTCTATTGCATGAATGAATACCGTAAGGCTAACAGGGATGTAATGAAGGCACCTGTCACTAAGGTGACAGACTATTCAAAGGGTGCCAGCTCCTGCTCAAACGCCGCAAGATCGGGGACCAGTAACAGATCAACCTCGGTCTCTACCACACCCCGCTTGTTTCAATCCAGAAAATACGGTTGACTCGCTGCGGCTGACCGGAAGTCCTGTCCGCCACCACCCAAGTGGATGAACGCACCATCTGGCGGCTGCCGAATTCCCACAAAACCCATGAGGAGTGCGTTATGGAACACAAGCACAGCATAGAAGCGGAGATTCAACACCGGACTTCCAAAAAATAATCGCCCGTGATTATCTGCTCAGTGGGCTTAAGTCCATACTAACTAGAGAACCTCTGAATAAACCCCGGAATTGGTAGGATAGGGAAACCCCGTTGAAGAGACAAGCTCATGGGTCAATTGATCCTTATTAGAAGCTGAATACAACAAAAAACGGCGCAAGACCCGCCGCGAGAAATTTCTGGAACAGATGGCGCATTGGGGCTGATTCACAGCGTGCCAACGACAACGGCAAACGTGCATGACATTACCCAGGCCGATCAATTAGTTCACGGCAAAGAGCAGCGGGTGTGGGGAGGCGCCAGCAAGCCTTCAGTGCAGTACGCCAGGGAGAATGGTGATGCCAAGATGCTCTCCTGTTTAATTATATTTAAATATGACCCCGCAATTACACTAAAGACAGAGCCATGCCAAATGGGATAACTGCGTGAAATTATTCTCGAACATTGCCTTAAGTCTGGGTCAACTATTCAGTGGACATTTCCTCAAAAGTGGGTAAGTCAAGCTGGGCTTTTTAGGCATACCGATCTAGACTGAACGCAATGGAAAATCTGACCGTAGACTCACTGCCTCTTGCCAAAGTACTGCCGCTATTTCTGCTGGC
Organism: uncultured Halioglobus sp.; assembly: GCA_963934845.1. Classification (GTDB taxonomy): domain Bacteria; phylum Pseudomonadota; class Gammaproteobacteria; order Pseudomonadales; family Halieaceae; genus Marimicrobium. Next base: position 36,506 of record CAWWAG010000020.1, read on the forward strand.
ACTGCTGATCTATGGCGTGGCGGAGTTCGCCTATATACATTTTCGGCAGCGCAGAGCAAAGCCGGGAGAGTACGGTATGTCTCTTAAGGGGATGGGGTCTACCGTGCTAGCCGTTGTACTAATCGACTTCGTCGTTGGCCCGTTCAGCAAACTGTTACTGGCCCTGTGGGGCGCGAACTTCAGCCCATTTGATGCAGGCTTGTCTCCCGTTGGCTGGGCCTACGGATTTTTCATCTACGAGATGTGTTACTGGCTACAACATTGGGCGGCGCATAAAGTCAGGCTACTGTGGTGCCTGCACTCGCCGCATCACGCACCCCAATCCATGAATATGTTCGTGGGTTTCAATCACTCCTTTCTGGAAACCCTCTTCTATATGCCATTTACACTCGGTTTCATACCCGCACTGCTCGGCGTACACCCGGCGGTTATCGCAGTGCTGACTTTCGTCGATGTGGTATGGGGCAATGTTCTTCACGTGAGCGACAATGTGGTTGTCCGGCGCTGGGGCTTTTTAGAGCGGTTTATGCAAACACCGTCCTACCACCGTGTACATCACGCCCAAAACGTTCGCTATATGGATACCAATTACAATTCTATCACTCTTCTCGGAGACTGGTTAATGGGTACACTACAGCCGCTCGATACAAAGGAGCCGGTGATGTTTGGTATCACGCGCAAGGTCAATACCGCCAGTTTCCGGGACGTCCACTTCGGTGAGTTTGTGCTGTTATGGCACGACCTGCGAAGTGCCAAAAATATGGGGGAGTTGCTTAACTTTCTCTGGCGCCCACCGGGTTGGGCGCCAGAGGGCGAACAACACACTGCCGCCGCGCGGAAATTGCAATTGCAACAGCATGCAGAATCAACATCAGCCTCGTAAATGACGTTTTGGGGAAGTTGCGGTGAAATGGCTCAGACGCATTCTGCTGGCAGCGGCGATCCTGCTTGCGCTGGCATGCAGCCTCGCCGGCCTCGCGTTTCTCTATACCTACCATTACATCAGCACCCCCCCGGTGCAGACGTCTGATCGCACACTCCAGTCCTGGCTAAGATCTGCCAGCACCAATCTGAAGACCGAAGCCCCCTGGGAAACCATCGCGCGACAAGATCAGACATCACCGCTGGATATAGCGGCCTTTATTGAGCCACCACTGCGCTTTGGCCCGTGGACTCGTTGGTGGTGGCCAGGAAATTTGGTTAACGAAGCAGAACTTCAGCGCGAAATGCGTATGTTTGCCGATGTCGGTATAGCAGGAGTGGAAATTCAATCCTTTGCCATTTCAGTACCACAGAGTGACAAAGAGTCTTCGAGCTGGACCGATGCAGGCTGGGACTCGCCTCTCTATTACCAAAACCTGGCCACGGTTATGGAAACCGCGCGCCAACTCGGCATGGGCGTCGACCTCAACAATGGCTCGGGCTGGCCCACAGGCAACCCCTACGTCGCGCTGGAAGACGGCCTGCTGCAGCTATTGCACAGCGAGATAGTCGTGACCGGGCCAGCGGACATAGAGGTAGATTTGCCCGCGCCGCAGATGCCCGCTGCGACCTTTGGCGCGGGAGCGCTGGGCATGCTTGGTGATGCGCCGATGCAGACCTTTGTCCCTCAGGCCCGCAAACTGGTCGCCGTGGTTGCAGCGCGCATTACTGACGATCGACGAACCTGGCAGCCTTGGGACTTTTTAGACCAAATGGCGCTTGATGTCGACTCCATCCAGGTCATAACTGACTCAGTAAGCGCAAACCGCCTGGTTTGGAGTGTTCCGTCGGGCGATTGGGCTGTTGCAGCACTGTGGCAACTACCCGGTGGCGAACTGATTGCCGGCGGTTACGCCCATCCACAACCCGGCTATGTGGTCGATCATCTGGATGCCCAGCGCATACGCGCTAATCAGGACTATCTGTTTCGGGACGATTCAGGTCTGGCCAAATACTTCGGCGACCCACTACGCGCCTTCTTTAACGACAGTCTTGAGTTTCGTCAGGAACGCCATTGGGCTAGAGGGCATTTGCAGGAATTCGAGTCCCGCATAGGTTACGACCCACGCCCCTGGCTAGCGGCCCTGATCGAGCCCGGCAAGGATCAAATGCCATTCCACGCTGCGAACATAGAGACAGCACCCGAGTATGACCTGGGCGAACGCGGAACGCGCTTCATTGAAGACTGGGATGAAGTCACCTCCGACCTGTTTCGCGAACGCTACTTTCAGACGCTTGCGGACTGGGCGTCTGAGCACGGTCTGGCCCATCGCTTGCAGGCCTATGGCGGCCCCACCGATATCATCCGCGCCGCCGGTGAATCCGACATACCGGAAACCGAACAGCTCTACGCCGGTGGCTCCGAGATGTTTATGAAAACCGTGTCTTCAGGTGCGCACATAGCAGGCAAGCCCCTGGTCTCTGCCGAATCGTTCATTTTTCTTGGCCGTGCGTTTATGACCACCCCCGCCAAGATCAAAGCGCTCGCCGATAAGGCTTTCGCTGCCGGTGTGAACCAACTTGTCTATCACGGCACGGCTTATCGCGTGGAGAATCCCGCCGAACGAGGTTATCCCGTTCGGGATGGCTGGTACCCATGGCAGTTGGGTATGCTCTCCACAGACTACAGCGAGAACTGGTCGTACTGGCAACACGCCGGGCAGCTAAACCGATATATTGCCCGCAACCAGTATTTGCTCCGCAAAGGAGAACCAGAAACGGATGTACTGGTGCTGTATCCGGGTCAGGGATTTCCCCAGGGATATAACAATCCCGACGAACCCTTCGACCAGGGTAGGTTTGACGGGGAAGAGGCTCTGACCACTAACGCTGGCGATACTGCGCCCGGCCGCGGCGTGCAGCGCATGCGCGATATATGGCGTGAAACACGCAAACTGGAGAAACAGGGACTAACCTGGGAGTGGATCAATGAACAGGCCCTGAATTCTGCCTCGTTTGAAGATGGCGTACTGCAGGTAGGCCAACTGCGCGCCCGGGGCATTCTGTTGCACGGTATCACTGCGGTAGGACCAGATGTCGCGGAAAACCTTGCAACGCTGGTTGAGGAAGGTTTACCCGTAAAGGTGAGCGGCAATGCACCGCTGCGCCAACACGGACTCCGGGACTGGGAGAATGGCGACCTCCGCGTCAGTCAGGCTTTTTTATCTATGCCGACTGTTGCAGCGTTCGCTCCCGGACCAATACAGTTCACCCATCCGCAGGTGAAGTCGCTGCGTCGCCGACTGGCCAATGGCGATCTTATACAGTTTTTTAGCAACCCAGCGCCACAAGCCACAACGCTGATGGTCCAACTTTCTCAAGAACACCCCGCGGCTTGGCTCGACGCCTGGCTAGGCACGACTAGCCTCGCCGTGCCGGATGACAGCGGACGAATCTCATTAGACCTGCCCGCCTACGGCTCGATCACCCTGTGGTTACCTCAGCATGCGTTTAACGAATTGGCTATTAACGAATTGGCTATAGATAGGCTCAAGATTGTGGCATCAACCGCTCTGAATACCTGGTCTGTGTCTGTAGTAGATTCTGGTTTTTCCCACGCAGGAGAACTACCGGGTGACTGGCTGCAGATTCCCGAGCTGCTCAGCAGCGGCAAGCCTGGCGTTTACACGACCACTTTCACACTGCCACCCGGAACAGAAGCGCGACGGCAACAAGGGCATCGCTTCGAAGTCACGTTGGGCAAACTATTCGGCGCAGCAACGGTTCGACTCAATAATATCCCTGTCGGAGCAGCGCTGGTGCCGCCCTATACCGTTCCTGTAAACAGCGCCGTGAGATCGGGAGAGAACCACCTGGAGATTACGCTCACGCCGCCGAGGAAGAACCGACTTGTCACCGCCATTGAGAACGGCGAACCCGGCTGGGACGCACCGGATATCATCGGTACCAGCGCAAGAGTCTCTGCAGGATTAATCGGACCTGTTCACGTCATTGAGCGCGCGATAACGCAGCAATAGTGTGTGTTGGGAAATTGAGTTGTCAGCGCGCATTTATTTGGATTATGCTAGACCCGTGCTTATTGGTATCGATCCGCAGATTCTTGAATGACATTTGCTGCGTCGCGAAACCTTCCAACTACATCGCGCTGATATCGACAGCAGGAATATCGCTATGCAGGAGTTTCTGACCGATTATATCGAACTGGCGACGGGCACTTTTGTCCTTCTATTTTTAGCCTACCTGTCTCTTCTCGTTATATGGCCTGCATTCTTATTGCTGGAAAAAATTACACCCGTTCAAAAAGATACGCCTCACTCCAATTACCTATTGAACTGGAAGATCACCTGCAGCAACCTGCTACTCGCACCTGCCTTTGTCGCACTGACAGTACTGGTGACTGTATTTATCGCGAGCATGACCGGATTTCCAAGCCTGCGCGTTTCCACCTCCGAGCTATCGGTTGGCATACCCTTTGTGGATATCGTTTTGCAGGGTACGGTGATATTTTTCACGGCGTGTTTTCTCGGGGATTTTTCCTACTACTGGTGGCACCGGGCACAACACAAAATCCCTTTCCTGTGGGAGACGCACAAGTTGCACCATAGTGACGAGAACCTGAACAGCACGACAATCTATCGTTCGCACTTCCTGGAACCCTCTGGCCAAGCCCTGGTCAAGGGACTAACAATCGGCCTGATCTTCGACGTAGGCGAAGCGCCACAAACGATACTGGCGATTATGGCAGCTGGCTTTCTACCTGTTCTATGGGATTACTTTATCCATGCCAATGTCAGGATAGACGCTCTGCACCGCCTGATGCCGTTTTTCTCTACCCCGCAGTACCACTGGATTCACCACTCCAAAATACCCAAGCATCGGGATAAGAACTTCGCCATCTGGCTGCCACTGTTTGACATTGCCTTTGGCAGTTATTACCACCCCCACGTTGACGAGTATCCGGCAACGGGATTATCGTCTGGCGAGAAAATTGAAACTGTTTGGGAAGCACAGACCGGCCCATTTTTAGCTTGGGCAAAAATGTTAAAAAACCGTAACGTAAGACAAATCGGTAAGCCTATAAATTGACACAAAGGTGCCTCTAAATTGATAGGCGCGACATCGTAAGCATTTCACCTACCGTTCCAAATTGGTAACCCTGGGCCTGCAGCGTTTCGATGATTATACCCGTCGCCTCGACGCTGGGCGCCCGACTCTGCTGCGCATTTGGATCATCGACATCACCATGGCCATCGTGGAGCAAAATAACGCTGCCAGGCTCAATATTCTCAAGCACTGCGTCGGCGATCAACTGTGGGTCACTGACTTCCCAATCTACACCGTGGGTACTCATCAAAACCGAGGTCATTCCCAGTGTATCCAGCGCCATTTTCAAGCCTGATCCCTGCACACCAAAAGGCGGACGAAAAATCGTAGTATCCTCGTCGGTATAATGCTTTATAAGGTTATTTGTGCGTACCAGCTCTTCGAGCATGTCAGACTCACAAAGCGATATCATCGGTTTGTGAAAGTAACTGTGATTGCCGATTTCGTGCGCCCCTTCTACTATATTCTTGACGGATTCAGGGAATGCTTCGATGTTACGGCCCTTAAGAAAAAAAATGGCTTTGACATTGTGTTGCGCGAGCATGTCGAGCAAGGCCTCTGTATGCGGGGGATTAGGCCCATCATCGAACGTAAGCGCCACAACTTTTTCCTGCACGGGAATGACCACCACTGTGGCGCTATAAGACCACAACAGCATGGCGCCAAGTGCAACAATGGCAAGACCAAGTACAGCAAGCATTTTTCGAATCATGTGCAAATGTTCCACGCAATGTAGACGTTTAATCTGGCCACCTGCCAGAGGTTCACATCAGTAGCAGAAGTCGTATACTCAGTCCAGCGAAACTGGGTTACTAACAAGCTACCGTAACGACCAACGAGGCTCATTATGACGCGCAGAAAAAGACTGCAACAATCCGCCAAGCGAATGGATGCCATTACCATTGCTGCTGCAGTGGCCGCGGCCAAACAGGGCGAATCTGAGGGACGGCTGCACCTCACCGCGGTGATGGCCTGGATCGCGTACTCCTGTCCCGACGCCTGCGATGCAGTGTGTGACAATATCGCCTCGGCCTGGCTGGGTTCTGGTCCAACGCCAGAAGTGCCTGTCGGACTACCCGAGGCGCCGATGGAAGACAGTTTCTGGTCGGCTTTCTGGGGTGTCGTGGATGGTAACGACGAGGGCTATGATGCGCTTTCGATTACCATAGCAGTCGCAGCGCTGGCCGGCGCAGTACACCCGCAACTGGGTGAGCTTGCAGACAACCAGGCGCGCCACCACTGGGGCGCCGCAGAGGCCGTAAAAAAACCTATCCCCGGCCACACCGATATTGACGCGCTCGCCCAATGCCCGCCTGACAGCCTGGGTCGGTCGCTGCACACAATGATCGTGGAGAATGGCTACGATCCGGAAGTGCTCGACCGCGAAGCCATTGCCTTGGGTGAACTCCCCCACTCGCTGCATTACCTCAACGCCCGTATTTTGCAAATGCACGACGTATGGCATCTTGTGGCCGGGTACAAAACGACATCTTCCAATGAGATTGCAATTTCAGCATTTCAACTTGCCCAGTTCGGGCACAACTACTCCTCGATGTTTCTCGCTGCGGTGATGGCGATCAGCACATTCAAAGAACCCAGAGGTTTTACCGTTCTCATGCAAATAATGTGGGAAGCCTGGCAGCATGGACGAGAAACACCAGTGATGATGAACATTGAGTGGGAAAAAGAATGGAACAATTCTCTCGACTCGATACGCACCACACACAAAATTTCGACTCACCAGAGTATCTTCCCGGCGGACCTGCTGGAATCAATTGAAACTGCTTCCGTCTGGAAGAAGCTGCAATTGGGCTTACAACTGACACGGTACAATATGCGCTTACGGCAAAAAAAACAGCAGCCTGCACATTAGCAAGACCGCTCTAACGGCGAAGACGCTATCTGTACGGTCACTCTAAGCTTAGTACCAATTTTGTATCGGACAAAATCAGGCACAAGTTAGTCGTACAATTGTTATAAAAAATAGTAAGGCGCAAAAATGATAATCGATATAAAGACCTTAACCCTTATCCATACCGCCCTATTTATGAGCCTGTTACCAGTGCCCGGGCTGGGGCAAACACCTTCCACGGGCGATCGCCCCATACTCGAAGAACTCATAGTCACAGCACAGAAACGTGAACAAAATCTGCAGGATGTACCGGTAGGCGTGTCCCTATTGTCAGGTAGAGCCATGATGGAAGCACAGCTGAAAAACGCAGAAGAATTGGCTACCCTGCTGCCGACGCTGAATGTACAAGCCAGTTCCGGACCTTCAACATCATCGTTTAATATTCGTGGCATTGGCACTCAAGCATTCAGTACTGGTGTAGACCCCAGCGTCTCAACCATGCTCGACGGTGTGGTGATGGGCCGCTCCGGTATGGCATTTCTGGATCTGGTCGACGTCCAGCGGGTTGAAGTGTTACGTGGTCCGCAGGGAACGCTTTACGGTAAGAACGCGTCGGGGGGTGTCGTGCATATCATTACCAAGGATCCGACGCCTGAACTAAGCGGCACGGCAGCGGCCACAGCGATAGAGAATGACGAATACCGCCTCGATGGCAGTATATCCGGCCCCATTACCGACACACTTGGCTACCGCTTGACAGCTTCCGGCGTGGATAACGACGGCTATGCGGAAAATTTCTATACTGGCGATAAACTCAACAGCAGTAAAAGCTATAACGTTCGCGGCAAACTGTTATGGCAAGCAAATGAAGATCTGGAATTCCTGCTCGCCAGCGATTACAGCTGGAGCGATTGCAAATGCACTTCACTGAGTGTCCGCTCCGTGGGAGAATCATTAAATCAACAAGCCTCGTTGGATGCGTTGCTGCCCGTTGTGCCGTCGGACGACAACCAGAACGTGAACAATGATGAACGTACCTTTACCCACATAAGAAGCAGCGGCGTTTCCCTTACCACCAACTGGGAAATCAACGATTTCACCTTGACCTCGATCACCGCCTATAGAAACTGGGAGAGTGAAAGCTGGGTGGATCTGGACAATCTACCCGGTAATCCGCTGCAGCTCAGCGCCACAAAGCCCCCCCTCACAGAACAAGACCAGTTCTCCCAGGAATTTCGGCTCACTTCGCCGCCTGCTGATTGGGGCTCGTACGTTGTTGGCGCTTTCTATTTCGAACAGCATATCGACAGCAGTAGCGTCCTCCAAACCGATCTCGCATTTCCGGACCATCCCGAACCTACAATCCGGACGGGCTCAACGAAAGTGAGCGGGGAAAACTCTGCTCTCTTTGGCGAGGTCAATTTTAATCTGCGGCGAGACTGGGTACTGATACTGGGTGGCCGCTTTACTTATGACGATCTCAATTACCGCACCAACGCAGAGCTTAGCGGAGCCAACGTTTTTGGCATTTTCGCCAAAGGCGGTAGCGCAAGTGAATCCCTGAATGAAAGTGATTTTTCACCCAAGATAGCGCTACAATGGGATGTGACTGACACGGCAATGGCCTATGCCAGTTATGTCAGCGGCTATAAAGGCCCCGCTTTTGATACTACGCTAATCGCCGCTGGCACCCAGGTAAAGCCGGAAACGAGCGATGCTTTTGAAACCGGCCTGAAGTCTCGCTGGTTCGATGATCGCCTATTCATCAATGCTTCGGTGTACTACGCGGAATACCACGATTACCAAGCGCAATCCTTTGTTGAAGATCCGAACGTTGTTGGGCTGGGTAATTTCATTGTGGTCAACGCAGGCGAAGTGTCGACCCAGGGGGTGGAAATTGAATTTATGGCCGCGCCTATGGATGACTGGACAATGACCGGCGGCTTTGCCTACACCGATGCAACTATCGATGACTTCCCCAAAGGCAATTGCGGTGGTGGACAAAAGGCGCGCGGTGAATGTCCCGATGGATTTCAGGATCTATCTGGCGGCACATTGCCCTACACACCAGAGTGGAAGGTGAATCTCAGCACGGACTATACCATCCGACTGCAAGACCTCCCGTTCGATGTTGTTCTCGGCACGAATATACGCTGGCAGGACGCTGTTCTTTACGAACTATCGCAAGACAAAAATGCCACTCAGGACGCCTTTACCATTGTTGATATCCGCGCGACGCTTCTCGGCAAAAGCGACGGGTACCGCGTAACCGCTTTTGTGAAAAACCTGTTTGATGAAAGCTATGCCTCACTCATTTTTGGTCACAGCGAGGTATTGCTGCCGAATGGCTATCTTCAGTTGGTGCCAAAATACGCCAATCGCACAGCCGGTATAGAAGTTCGGTACGACTTCTAAATCCTAGCAGTCTGTCGGTTTTAACCCAACGACGTCATCATGAGATAATGCGGCCACACTGAAAGGTAAGCGGGACTAAGTGATGGCCAATTTTGTAAACGTTGATTAAGAGACAGGCTATCTATTTCCGCCCTCTATCTCGGACTGGTTACCTGAAAACCACCTGGCAAGGTTTGTCGTGGAGGTCATTGATCAGCTCGATCTGTCTGAGCTCACCAATCAATACGCTGGGCGTGGATTAAAGGCTCACCACCCAGCGGTCCTACTGGGTTTGCTAATCTACGGTTACGCCACTGGCCTGTTTTCCCGACGTAAGGTCGAGCGCGCCACCGACGACTCCATTGCTTTTCGCTACCTGGCGGCCAATACGCATCCGTATCACGACACCATCACGACTTTTCGACGGCGCTTTTTGCCGCAGCTTGAAGCACTTTTTGTTCAGGTCTTGTTACTGGCGCGTGGTAACAGCTACGCGATATTGAAGATCTGCTGGCTGAGCGCGGTATCACGGTCAGCCACGAAGCAATTCGCCTGTGGCACCCAAAGCACTCACTGCGCTCATGGGGCAGGCTCGGCATCAAATTCGGCGCCATTCATACCCACTGTTTGAAGCGAAAGCATCGAGGCTACGGCGATACCTTCTTCATCGACGAAGTCTTCGCCGGTGTGCCGGACCATGCAGATCAATGGTCAGCAGCATTGCCTTGCGTTCCCCTTAGTGTAAGAAAGGGCTCTAGTGGTCTTTGTGACACTTGTACACTATGATTGCGTTCAGGCAACTGTGCAGAGGGCTCGTTTATGATCACAAAACCACTTGTTCCCCAGTCGGATGATGTATCGGATCACGAAGGGTTGGTAAGGCATGCTAAACGTCTTATAAAAAAGCTTGGTTGGCTGTCGCCAACGGCCTCTTTGGGAAGCAAAGGGGGAAAAGAGTTTGGGCGTCGTATTGAAGCATCCTTGACAGAAATAACCCAAGGACGAGGGGTTATGCGCTTGCAGCTGCGTAAGCGCGATGCTGCGGTCGTCATGAGTGTCGACCATTATGAGGAAGTGGTGCGTATGAAGGTCCTTTATGCCGAACTGATTGAACAGGTTAAGGTAAAGGAAATTGCTGACGGGACCGATGACTACGAAGCGTTATATCGTCGTATTACCTCGCCTCAATCTCGCAACGCTGCAGATGGACTGTTTGCCGCGACCTCAGACGGCCTGCGTAAAACATATCAGCCTGGGGAAACAGAAGTGTAGTGATTTCCGTTATCGCCGGTATCAACGGCGCGGGTAAAAGCTCCGTTGCGGGTGCGAGTATCCGTCGTGCAGGCGGTGATTACTTTAACCCGGACGAAGTGGCCCGCAGCTTGATGGATGCTGATCGCACACTATCCCTGACTGTAGCGAATGCACGGGCCTGGAAAATGGGATTTGAGCAACTATCCCGGGCGATTGAGGAAGAGCTGGACTACACCTTTGAAACAACATTGGGTGGAAATTCCATTTGTCAGCTACTTCATGAAGCGATCGATAAGGGACGGGAAGTGCGCATATTTTTTTGCGGACTAGCTTCGCCTGAATTACACCTTGAGCGTGTGGCCGCGCGAGTAGCTAGAGGTGGTCACGATATACCGGAAGCAAAAATTCGAGAGCGCTGGACAGGTGCCGTCCATAACATGCTGGGGCTAATACCTCGATGTGCGGCGGTGCGGGTATTTGACAACTCAGAACCCTGTGACCGTGATGGTCCACAGCCAGTTTGCCTGTTCTCGCTAGTCGGGAATACCTTTGATTCGTTGCCCGTTGAGTCAATGCCTGAATGGGCCAAGCCTTTAGCTAGTGCTGCTATCAGGAAATCGCTGCGTTAAACCGCAAGGTTTCCAGGGGGCGATCCCTGCGCCGACACCATGATAGTTTTCGATGCGGGCAATTCATATTCCTCGAATCCAAAATGAGAGCACGCAACGGTCCCCGCCAAGAGGTTGTGCCCAAAAATATCTGGTATTGGAATTGGGTATTTTTTTGAAACACTATGGGACCACCCTAGACATGACGTTCTGGAATCATTCGCTCATGCAGAATAGCTAAAATCTCTACATAATGATTTTGGATAACATAGAACACCACATGCTTGTTCTAGTCGCTACAGTGATAGCCGATCTTAACGTCATCACGAGAACGACCGAGTTTGGATTTTCACCCAGTAACTCAAACCGCTCTTTAAAACCGTTGAGATACTTATCACGCTGTACTTTACCGCGATGTTTCAGTGTGTATCGGGCAATATCTTTCAAGTCATCTCTGGCAGCTTGGCGCAGTCTATATTTTATTGGCATGTAAGCTGTTATTCACTATCCAGTTCTTTGATCAAATCATCCATTGAAAAATTATCGAGCAGAGGACTTTGTTCAGCGAGTTCTAGTTTTGCGCGCAGTATTTCTATCTTCTTTTTATATTTTTGCTGTTCATTCCATAGACGCAATGCTTCGCGCACTACCTCACTGGATGAGTTGTACAAACCGCTTTCCACCTGGGTTTTGACAAGTTGTTCGAGCTCTGGTGTTAATGATACATGCATGGTTTTCCCTCCACTTCCACCGATGTACTCAAAATAGAATTTATGATAGAGATTGCCAATGATTATCATTGGTGCAAGGCGCATCTAAATTTAAACAGATACCTGCTTTGGCTGCGATAATGGCCAGAAGGAGTAGTAGTGGATGTTTATGGGACCACCATGGGACCATCCTCACGCCTTCTGATGCCCCCCAATGCCAAACTCATTTTTTAACGCTTTGTTTTACAGGGCATTAGAGGGCTTAGTGAGGCGGCAAATAGCATAGCTCAGGGTTCGACAAACTCTCCCCTCGGGCGAGTTTGAGACGAGCGCCACCGGCGCGGTGCCAAACGTGAAGAGTTGGCTGATCAAGGCGCGTGCATCGTTGGCCAGTTCGAGTCCAAATTGCAATACCTTGCTGGAATACCAGTCCATAATGGCAACCAAATACAGGAAACCCTTGTGGTCGGCCATACTCAACGACCGAGCGGTTAGCTAAAAAATCATTCTCCAGTGCCAACTCGCCGATCTTGGCATACAGGTCATTCAGGTGAGCTTCATCAACCGTCTTTTGCTAGCAGGAAGGAGCGGGACCCACCAAAGACCATATTTTGGAGCCGGCGAGTGGTGAAGAGCCAACCGTCCACCAGTTGGCTCGATATATGTTGCCCTGAAATATGGCTTCTGCTCCACTGACAAAAACCGTAGAATCGGAATACTCAAGAGGGACTCCAGAGACTAGTTCAAATGCATCCGTCGTGTCAGGAGTGACATCGACGGTCCACCATTTCGCTTTATAGACCAGCCCGCTATAACTAACCAGTTCACCACCAGTGTAAACAGTTGATGCGTTAAAGGCAGGCTGCTGCGATGCCAATGGGTCTGATATCTCGCAGGAATTAGAATCATCGCCCGTAGGCATCTCTACGACAGCATCAACCAGGGTCACGTTGGCAGTACTTTGAATAGTCGCATTACCCATGACCGCCGTAGCAATCACCACCAACGTAAAGTCGCCCGCGACGGCTTCATGGACGTGCAGTTTTAGGCTGACCGGTTGCATAGACCCGCTCTGTTCAGGTGTCTCGCAGGAATCTGAATCATCCGTGATTGGCACTGTGTTATCTATGCTGAAGGTATCACTAGTGACTGTGGCACCGCTGCTATCGAAGAGTGTGGCGACCACATCCATTGCAGCGTTTGTAGCGAGGGTAAAGTGAACGTCAGCCATACCAGTGCTACCTATCTCTATAGAAGAGTCTACGTCCGATAGTACAGCTTGGTATTCTGACTCTACATATACAAATTCAATCGCGACCTCAATAGACTGAATATTGTCCATTTCCTGGGCGTAAACCTTGTTCGGGCCAGCGACTGGGGTGAACGTAGTACCTGTCTTTTCACCTGCGGAAAAGTAACCTTGTGAGTTGATAGCGCGCGCCAGTTCTAGACTCGCAACAGCACCAGAGGTAGCAGTAATTGCCGTATATGCAGTAGACATTAGGAGGTTTTCGCCATCTGCGTCCATTACGCGGGTATAAATAGTGTCGCCTTCATTGAGCGCAATAGCGCCCGAAATGGTTCCTACCTCTACAAATGAACTTCTTTCGATTGGTAGCACGTCGCCGTCGTCGAAGTTTACATCAATTACGTTGTAGAAAGACGCAGCGGTATCACCTATGTCCCATACCGCGAGAACTACATGATAGCCTTCTCGAAAGGGCACTTCGCAGGTGTGCTCAATTGTCATCGGGGGGCGCACCATGCCACCGTCATACTCACAGAACGGGGTTAGCTCGAACGCGGAGCGCGAGAGTGGCTGAGACTGGTCCCAGTAAGGGGTGGTAATAAAGTATCTCCAATCACGAGCAATATGGTTTGCGGTAAATGTCCAGGTAAAGACGTTGATGCCAGCTGCAATATCGTTCTTTGCCCATCTGCCTGGTGTTTGTGCATTCAGCTCAGACCAGGCAGGGCTGCCCGCCGCAGCAATCTTGCCGTCAGCGGGGCCGCCCAATGGGAAGCGAGGAATCCCGTCCAGTCCTTCCACAGATTGAGGTTCATATTGAATCGCGCCGCAGTTAGTGTTGTCGCCTAACTTGCACAGATAAGAGCGGCTTTTAGGCTGTGAAACATAACCGTGTGCCAAAGACTCAACCGACAGGCTCATCGCTGCAAAGCCGGCCACTATGGCGAGTTGTGCTTTACTTGTTCTCATGAGAAAAGTTCCTTTTAATGAACCTATAGTGTGCAAAACAGCCTGCGACGTTTGTTTTCTATCGATCTTTTGCCAAGAAAAAATTCAAAAAACAGATGTCCTGTGCATATTGTGACAAAGACCTCGTAGCAAAGTTCCCCCTATCCCCCAAGATGATAGATGACCCGGCTGAGCAGCCATTCGGCGGGGCTGTCTTATCAGGATACAATCTCTGATCAAATTGCTTTGCAGCATTAGGGATTATGGTCATGGGGCTGCTGAGGGGCTCTACTCTGATTATCTGTTTCCCAGTCGTATCGATAGATGTAAACGCAGTACGCCAGAATCGTCAAACGGTGGATCTCCAGCATTGGCCTGGATGCCACCGAGTATGGCACCCACACAATGCGCAGAACGAAAGCTTCGTTAATCTACAAGCGCACCAAAAACCTACGGGCTGTCCAGCTACTGCTCGGACACACAAAGCTAGAGAGCACTGTCAGGTAACTTGGTATAGAAGTGGACGACGCGTTAGAACTGTCGGAGCAGATTGAAGCCTGACCGATTACAGGGAGCCTCGCGCTGGGGGGCAGGATCAGTCCCGCCGATCTGGGCTTCAATCAATACAACCCTGCTCGGTTTATGATCGGTTATTCCAAAGAGCCAACCTTGGCTGCATGCACGGTTTCATCATTTGGTTGCGTCAATACGAAGTGAAGACCGATGCACCAACCGACTGTTAACCTGTTGGTGTGTTTATTGGGGTAAGTTGAGGTGGGATCAGCGGTGATTTCGTTGGGATATAGTCCAGTCATGAGGCGGGTCTGCATTGGCTAGAGAGGGATACAGCTGCAATCAGAAGATTCTGCGAAATCTACCTGCTAAATATGGAGGATTGCACTAGGGCTGGTCGTAGTGTCCACCCAGAGCGAAAACATAGATTGATGATTCATCGAACCTATACACAATCCGATCTTTCTGGGTGATGCGCCTTGACCAAAAACTGAACAGTTTATGCTGCAGTGGTTCAGGCTTACCCATCCCGACAGCGGGGTCGTCGCAGCGAAGGAGCTCTTTGATTATTCTACGCGCAGCTTCGTGCAGCTTTTTGTCCTTTTGGCGCATGGTTTCATACGCCTCCCAGGTTCTGCCCTCAAATACCAGAGATCTCATCCATTTGCTCTTTTGTAGGCGTGTATCCTTTACTCTGTGTATGAGTTTTGATCGACTCGGCTAGTTGTCGCATCAGACTACTGTTTTGCAGGACGTACAGCGTTTCTTGCTCGCGTTCCCAGTCTTCAGCACTAATCACAACAAAGTCCTGCCCGGACCGCCGGGAGACTCTAAGCGGCTCATGCCTACTAACGCTTTGTTCTACAAGATTTTTCAAGTTATCTCTGAACTTGTTTACACTAACTGTTTCCATTGCAATCACCAATATATGTACGGGAAAACCGTACGACTATACTTCAGCCGCCCTAACAATCACAAGCAGTTGCAGCAGTTGCAGGCTTTGATGGATTGGCTTCCTGAAAACCACCTGGCACGTTTTGTTGTCGAAGTCGTTGATCAACTCGACCTGTCTGAATTGACCCGGCAGTATGCGGGACGCGGGTCACAGGCTCACCACCCTGCCGTACTGCTGGGCTTGCTGATCTACGGTTACGCTACCGGCGTATTCTCCAGTCGCAAGATTGAACGGGGCACCCACGACTCGATTACCTTCCGTTATCTGGCGGCCAACACACATCCTGATCACGACACGATTGCCGCGTTTAGGCGACGCTTTTTGCCGCAGTTTGAAGCCCTGTTTGTTCAGGTCTTGCTACTGGCGAGGGAGATGAATGTGTTGAAACTGGGGCGAATCGCCCTGGATGGCACCAAGGTCAAGGCGAACGCCAGCAAACACAAGGCGCTGTCCTACGCGCATGCGAAGAAGATCGAGTCACAACTCAAAGCGGAAGTAACCGCACTCACCGCACAGGCAGAGGCGGCTGATCAAGCGCCGGTAGTCGAAGGCATGGACGTTCCCGCGGAGATTGCCCGACGCGAAACACGGCTTGAGGCGCTGGCTGAAGCCAAAAGGAAGATTGAAGCGCGGGCGCAAGAGCGTTTTGAACGCGAGCAAGTCGAATACCAACAAAAGCAGGCCAAACTGCGCACATGACACAGGCGACGAATGACAAACAGGAGATAACACCGGTCCTGGCCAAGCTATCTACGCTGCCCGAGGCTTTGGGCACCGTAACAAACCTGCTGGCGGATACCGGGTATTTTAGCGCGGCCAATGTGAAAGCGTGCATAGATGGCGACATCCGGCCGTCACTGGCCGTTGCACGAGATCAACATCATTTATCCGTGTTTGGTCGGTTCGCCACTGACGACCCGGCGCCGATCACAGAAGATCCGGCGATGCTGATGAAACACCAGCTGACGACCGAATCCGGTCGGGCACTGTACGCTCTGAGGAAACAAACGGTGGAGCCGATATTTGGCATCATCAAACAGGTGATGGGGTTGAGGCAGTTCTCGATGCGAGGCTTGAACAAAGCCGCAGGCGAGTGGACGTTAGCAACCTTGGCGTGGAATGTGAAACGGATGAATGTGCTGCGAATAGTACCGGCATGAGGGTTATTTGCCGCCTAAATGCTCGGCAGGAACCGCGCAGAGGGGCCTATGAGACCGAATCGGCTGCTGTAAGCGTCATCGATGGCCAAGATACGCCGGTGGACGCGCACAACAAACTTAAACGAAGCCTGTCAGGCGTCAGTCCGACAGACTCCTAGTAGCAAAAGTAGCGTTTATCCCGCTTATACTTGATGATGCCGCGCTCAGCCAGGAGATCTTCGATATCTCGGTGGCTAAGATTGAATCGAAAGTAGAACCCGACTGCGTAAGAAATGATAGCGGGTGGAAACCCGTGGCGCCGATTGGTAGTCATCCGCCGATTCTATGAATTTTAGTCAGTTACGTTGGCGACATCTGCAAAACCATTGTTGATGCTTGAAGGACACATAAGAGCCATTCAAATACTGGCTGCTAAACGCGCTGATCACGCCCGTTGGCGTCGCCTGCCGTGACCCGTTGCGATGTTATCAGGGGGTGACCTCCACAGTCGCAGCAGTATACGACTCCAGTGCGAATGAGTTGGTCGTTGTGACAGAGACGGTACTGATGCCCGTCAGGCCGGTACAATTAGCAAAGGTGCCGGCGCCCATATTGCTGCCATAGGTCAGAATCGCACTAGCCAAAACTACTTCTGTGTTCGGCACGGACAATGTAATGACGGTCGTGTCAGTGTTGTCGGCGGAATCGATCTCTACCGTCAAAATCGTCGCATTGACCCCGATTCCGCTGCCGCTGACAGTCATGTTCTCTGCGATCGCCGGCCATGTTCCGAGCAGTTGTATCTGGGGCGAACCCATATCGCCGGTCGCACCCGACGCGCTTAGCACGGGTATGGTGCAAACCCCTGCCGGCTCAACACTCGCGGTGTAGCCTAAGATGTAGCCGCTACCCGCGGAACTCGGACGCGACCACCCCACGGTTACCGAGGAGCTGTCGGTGGTAATGGAGGTCTGCTCCAAATTAGATGGTTCGCCGGGGGGCGCCAGACTGGTGTTGGTTGTCACGGGGGCGGGTGGCACGTAGGCGGCCGCGGTTGTCCCCGCCGGCCACCAGGTGCGACCGAGCAGGAACGAGTCCACCTGCGTCCCCTCTTTAAGGAACACCGGTTGCGTTAGGTAATATGGATCCTCGCAGGTAAGAATCGGATAGCTCGACCCACCCGGCGGTTGCTGCATTACTTGAGAGGTCAGTCCGGCTGCCCAACAGGAACCACTCAAATCCGATACTGTTGGTGCCGTGGCCGGAGTCGTTTGGCTGGTAGAGTTGGTGTCGCCCGCGTAAGCGTAAGAGAGTGTCATCTGATATACGAATATCTGTGGATTTAGTGCCAGCGAGTTACCGTTCCACCAGACGTTTGTCTGCATTTGCCCGTCGCTTGCATAAAAGCCCACGTTTGATGCCATCAGGTCATACAGGTCGTTGTCCTCGTACTGGGCTGGATCCGGACAGACTGTTCCGCCATTGACCTGGCAGTTCATGCCGTCGAGCAGTGCTTGGACGGCGCAGGCCCCCGTGCCTGTGCAATTATTCGCCAGCTCGCTGCTCTTGGGCATGATGGTGTGCGCCGTCTGGGGATTCGCGAAGGTCTCGACCGCGCCGGGGTACGCGCCGGGATTGAAGCCATGTACGTTGAACTTACACTTCGCGTTGGTGGAGTAGGGTCGCCCGAGGAAGCAGCCATCGGTGCCGGTTGAGTTCTGATCCGACACGGGGATGGCTCCATTGGGCCCGGTATCGCTCAGCAGGGCCAGCTGTGTTTGGGACGTGCCGTCGAAGGGAATTATTGTCACATTGGCTGTACCAGGCCATGTTTTGGAAGAAAGTGTTGGCCCCTGCGAGCAATGAGAATTAGGCTTGGTCCAATAGTATGTGTCATCGCCCGGAGAATCTAAGTTTTTCAAGTCAAACGTACTGGGTTCGCAGTCCGGATTCCCGCCGAGCTGCCAGTAGATGTGCAGCCAGTTGGCCGGAGTGAGGGCGGTCTCCCCGGTCATCACGCCATAACGCGAGTTCGCTGCCATAACCAGCCCGCCCGGGTAACCGTTGACCGCGAGGGATCCTTCCAAGTTCCCGATCTCGTCGCTGTAGAGACCGTCTGGCCACGCGTTAGCCAGGTTGCTCGCCAGCGCGCAGGCGCTGGTTGACTGCGACTCCTGACCAGCAGCGCACAACGGGAACTGGTCGGCGGGCGGCAACATGTTAGCGTCGGTCAACTCCTGCGTTGACGGGGCACCCGACAGGCTGCTGGTGAACTCTCCAGGAAAGAACAAATTATTGTATTCATTCGCCAGCACAAAGGCCTGATACTCGAAAATGCCCCAGTAGTTGAGCAACGTTTGTAGATTTTGCACACCAGACTGGGTGAGGAACCCCCCTGCCGTTTGCACCGACGCTTGAAAAGCGCCCAGGCCTGCACCTTCACCGGGGTTAAACAGCGCGTTATTGACGATTGTGGCGCAGACTGCGGGCGAATTATCGCCTGTGGGCCCCCACGCACTTACAAGTTCTAGCAAATCGCTGTTAGCAAGGCTTATTGGGTAGAAATATTCAACCTGACCCGTAAAATTGCTGATGTTATTTGTATTCAGTGTGACTAGTGCCGCGTCATTGGTGAAGACGGGCGGCGCCGAGATGAGAGCATAGGGCCAAGTGATTTGGAGCGTCTCTTCCTGAAAGCTTGCTGTGTTCTCCACAGACAGCGTCAGCGTCGTAACACCTTGTCCCAGAAATACACTGGATACGACCGCGTTGGCTCCGATACCCCATCCACTAACAGTCAAGCCGGGAAATACATTAGCGGTTTGATCCCCTGTCAAAATAACACTAGCAACCCCTGCGTCCCCCTCCCCAGTAACGTTAATGCTATTGAGCCCGATACCGTCCCCGGTTATCGCATAACCCTCGTAGACACCTTGTGTGACGCCCTGCAGAGTGACCGTGTTTTCCCCAGCAACACCCGTTGCGCTCTCCACGGTTGCCGGCTGTGCAGCATCGATAATCCCGTTGTAAGAAGTCCAATAAGTTTGTAATGCGCTGCTGCAGGCAGAGGCATTACTGAGTGTTACGGCTTCGCCGAGTGCGTCAAATGCGACGGTCTGCTGGGCGCCCATGCATGAAATTTCTTCAGAGATCCCCGTGAGTTGCGCTGAATCGGTCGACACGGCTCCCTTACCCGTCAGCACGAAAAACTTTCCCGCGTAATACCCTGCCTCGGCAGCAGTTCCCGGGTTGGCCGTTACGGCTAGAGTTAAACCCGCTATGACCGCCGAAGCTATTCCTTCGATGGGCGTTACAGAAACTGGGTTTGCGTTTAGTGATGTCGGCAAGGCGTAGTTGCATGCCGCCGGTGTTGTGCCGGACGTGCTCGATGAGCTCGTTGTCGTATATGCCGACAGAGGCTGCAGCCCGTCGAATCCTTCACCAGCAGAGGCCTTCGCTGCGATCGCTGCGACGAGCTCGTCATAAGTGGTGGCGATACCCGGCTCGTCGGAATTCTGGTACGCGTCTTGAAGCCGGCCATAGTCAACGTAGTTGTTAATACTGAGGAGCAAACTCGGACGCGCATTTTCGCCGATGCCCAGTGTCGCGCGCACTTTCTTGATTGCCAACTTCCACTGTTCTTCGCTGCCAAATGTCATGCCACCATCACTGCCAAGTTGCACTGAGGCACTCGACACTAGGTCGAGGATTACGGTGCTGCTGATAGCGGCAGCCATCTGACTTTTTGAGCTTTCTGAGGCGCTGAGCGTCCAAAAATAGGCCTGGAGATGCCCATCAAACGATTCTCCGCGCCCGGTTCCGCCCGATGTTTGCAAAAACAGTGGCAGTCGCTCCTTATCGAGGTCCGGCAGCCGCAGTTGAATACTTCCTGCCCGGTTAGTGAACCCGCGGCCTACTATCTTTGCTTCGCGATCCGTGACCGTCACATAGGCGCCGTAGAGTGGGGCGCCGGGCCCTGCTGAGGCTTTCACCGTAAAATCTGTATACGAAACAGGTGGTTGCATCATCAAGGGGGCGTTGTCATTGGACCCTGAACATGCAGATATGAGCAGCTGGAGCAGAAGCAATAGACCTAAAAATGGATCTATTTTGGCCGGTATAAGATTCACTTTTGGTTTCCTTTTGGCTCCAAAAAAACAGAAAAACATGGGATCGTAATTCGATGAAATCAGACTGTGAGGTATCACCCTGATGGCGAAGCCCATCTGCTATCAACTTTTTGTCAGCGGCGCCCCGCATTGACGGTGAACTGTTTATCAAACATTCCCTGTGGGTCATATTGGGCTTTAACAGTCTGCAAACGTTTATAGTTCTTACCGAAATATCCATATTCCCAATTTCGAAAGGACTCCTGCTGATAGTTAACGTAAGCGGCCTGCTTTGGAGTATTTTCTGGCACGAATATCCGCATAAACCTTTCCGCAAGCCTCTTTCCTCTCCTGTATTCTCTGTCACCCAAAATTTCCCGGTACCTGGACGGCAGCGCAAATGTGAAGTAGAGAACCATCAGTTTGTTTCTCCAGTAGAACGCTGTTTCCGTCGGGCTCTTATCGGCATAAGCACCGCCAAGCATATGTCCACCAGCATAGATGAACCCCGCAGCAGTGTTGCCTGCAAGCGCGTTCTTTGACAATGTGAGGAGGAAATCCGCTACTTTTTCCAGAGTCTTGACTGGTACAGGATCAATAAACCTATTCACAACATATTGATCGACGTTATAGAACTTACCACCAACAACCTGTGTACCGAGGAATGGACTCGAGGGCAACCCGGACACATCGGCACCTGCATAGATGGCTTTCATGATATCTGGGTTTTGCATCGCCAGTACCATATAGGGATTTGAAAAAGTATTTGAATACACACCTTCTATGACTGCCTTTGGGGTGCCAGGAGTCCCGCCACCCCCCATCCACTTGGCTGACTGAAAGGCGAAGTACCAGTCTTGATGACTGGGCCACTGCCCCTGGCGCACGAGTTTCTCACCTCCGCTTTCGTCGAATAGCAGTCCTGCTTTGGTCAATTCGGAAATCGCATCCTCTTCAGAGCCCCAGTAGTAGCATAGAACGCTAAAATAGGGGTTTGGCGGCTCTCCCA
>CAWWAG010000021.1:0-57014 GCA_963934845.1 uncultured Halioglobus sp.
TAACTAATTACTTCCTTGCTGGTCAAAATTTGTATATTTTAAAACTGTGAATTGATCGTCCCGGGTATTTTATTTTTACGCTCACCAATTAGCAACCTTGAGGGAACGGTTATTCGGATATCATAGTTGATATACATAGCAACGGCTGACGAATGATCGGATTCCTATCCTCTTGGGAGCGAATTTACAAAAAAATGTTGTCGCCTAGTTTCTGAAAGACTTGGCAGAGGGGCGCAATTACATTTATGGCCTGTACAAAAAATCTGCGCTTAATACTTCGTGCTCTGAAAAACACCGTTGGCCGACTCGCCTTTTAGTTTGTACCAAATTGAGCCTCCACCTCCGGCATACTTACCTGACATAAACTTTTCCAGAATCTCGGGCAGAATTCGCGAAGCATACGCGCTACCAAAAAGGACCTCGATTTTTGGATTATCCAGCATGTATCCGTACAATAAATATTGCTCCGTCCAAAAGATATTTTCTTCAAGAGCTTTTCTCTTGGGCATAGCAAAGGGAAGAAAAATGTCGTGCGTATGTACTATGATATCTTTGGATATTTCGGGCATCACCTTCAAGTATATATACAGGCAATCACTTCCTATTTTCACTGTATGGGTAGAGTCGATAAACCAGATGTCTGAACTTTCAACGAGCTTGATCAAGTCGGACACTTCAATATCTTGCACAAATGATTCTATGATGTTGTCGACCGTTTCAAGACGGCGTAGAAACTCTTTCGGATACGGCTCGATGAGCGTTAGCCTTCCCCTCTGGTTTTTCTTAATAGCCTCGTCTGCAACAAGCGTAGAGAACCCTGAGCCAATTTCCAGTATATGTTCCGGCTTGAAATGTCTCACAATACAGTAGTACGACATTGCGTCGGAGTAGGAGAATGCCGGATTATTCCAAAAATACCTTTCGGGTTTCTGTCTATCCCCATCTACCAGAGGAGAAAACTCGTTGGCATAAACGCCGATATCATCCATGAATTCAGATATTATGTCTTTGTTAAATACTCTTGAGTTGTATACTTCCGAATTCGATGTGCGATATTCGAAAGAATTTTCAATATCGTCTATTAGCGGTGTATCTGAGTAAAAATTGGCTCTGGTAACATTAATTTCCTGGTCTTGTATCTTCCTTCTCACTTCTGGCGATGACGCCAAAGCTCTTTTCGCTAAACCAATTAGGACTCTAATTTCTTCTGCTGTTAATTCTTGATCCATTTTCACATCTCGTTAAGTTGTGTTTTGCGGGAGTCAGCGCATTGATGTCGATGAACAGCGCCTCAACTCTGTATGGCCTATTTAATTTGAATCAGTATTCGGCATAATGCTATGGCTGCTCTCTAGTTGGCTGTCTGAATACATTAGTGTTTACTCACACCCGACCTTAAGTTCTGAAACACATATCGAATCAATTGGCCAATTTTTCCCGCCGAGAAGCTGTGTTCTGAAACTAAAAAATACTACCGCTCGGCTATCATCTTACGCACATGGGGAAGTAGGCTCAAAAACGCCAGTTTATGCATCTCAGGCGAGGGATAGTAGTTGTTTACTTGCTTCTCACGACCACCTAAATCCTTACGCATAATGATACTAGATGGCGCCCCCGTAAAACGGTTGATCAAAGTCTGGGGCAAGCCCTCTGAACTGACTAACTCTACGCAAGGTGCAACCTTAGCGAGCGAGTTCATCATCTCCAGATCGATAAATTGAGGGAATGCACCAAAAAGTGAATAAATACTGTCGCAAGACGGGCGATAATCCGGGGTTCTCTCGGAAAACCAGAACAGCAAGGTTGGCACAGTAATTCTTTCCAACAGCGTTTTCATATTGCTCAGCCAGTTAAACCTGGTTTCTGCCACCAAAGAATCGAGATCAGCACGCGAGAGCGTATCGAGTAATTGCTGCCAGGCCGGCGCAGCGCCTATTTGCTTGGAATCGCTGCGCCGTATCAGCATTTCACCACCTGCACTTTCCAACAGCGAGTTACTCTCACTGCGCCCGGACATTATCTGCACCACGGAAAAACTGGACTGGTTAATCAATTCGATAAAGTTATTGCGCCGCAGAAAGAAAGACGGGCCTGCGCCTGCTACACCCATATTCAGTATGGGCACACCCAACTCGTCTGAGAGCAACTTGGGAAATGGCTGCGGTGCATAACAACCAAAGGTCTGCGCGGCACCAACGCAAACCCCAAAAGCCCCTCTATCGAGACTCTTGGGCCGTGGGCCCCGAAAGGGCCTGGGAATTCCACTCAATTCATAGAGCTCATAATCTATAAGCTCATAGTCTCTATCCTGATATCCCTGTCCCATCGCTCAAGTCCACTCACAATTATCGGCAAATACCGGGGCGAGATCAGCAAACCAATGCTCATAAAGTTGGCGCCACTCTGAAGAGAATTGGTCTCCAGCAAATAGTCTAGGCAGTTCTGCGCCCTGCGGAGAAAGAGCAGTTTGATGCGCTGCGGATGGATCAAAATTTTCTTTTTTAGAATCAAAAACACGGGCCAATGTCCCTTCGTCAAGAACAAGGTTATGCCTCGAAGCAATCGACGAAAAGCCGGTAACCGGGTTTTGGGTCAATTTTTCGTAGCAGACATAATCCCAGCTTGGATACTCTCGTTTAAAGTGCGCCAGTGCCAAGTACATTATGCGGACCCAACGCAGCGCACGATCAAGAGGCGCATAGTCTTGCCATTTCGAGACCAGTAATTGGCGATCCTGCTCTGAGATATTTGCATAGATATCTGCCATAAGCAGAGGTTGCTTGGTAATAACCATGGGATTAAATTGGTCAGCCCATCCTAGCCTGAGAAGGCTCTTGACGATGGCAAGCGGATGACGCAGCACGACAATCGGCTCGACACGCAGATTTCTTACCATCCAAGGTGTCGAGAAGATTGCCGTGGGATCCTTGATAAGGCCGCGAAGGCTCTCTCTGCCCTGCTCTGACCGCCGCCTTTGGATGTAGTCCGCCAGCCACTGGGCATGATCAATAAGCCACTTGCCCTGCACTCTCGGCTCGAGACTGAGCAGCTGGGCGAATAGCTTCTGGTAAACTCCGCCAAATTGCTCGTGTAGATAAAAATGCTGAATTGGTGTGCGGATAGCCGCATTCCATGGCGACGCGGGGTTGGTAGGCTCATGCAGGTAGATGGTGCCAGGCGCATGGCATAACACCTTTCCCACCCAAGTCGTACCCGAGCGAATAATGCCGGTAACCAAAATAGGTTTTTCGATACGGGTGCTCTCCATAACACTTTCTTGCAGTTTGGCCACGACTCTCAGGAGCAGAAGGTACGACCACACACCCGAGAAACGCTACATTGTCATTCACGGGGCTTTAAATCAGCAGCCAACCGTAAACTGACTCAAAGGTAAATCGCCTGAGCATCGTATTGCTTACAGGAAAACTCAGAGCCGAATAATCCGATAGTCATTCTATATTTGACATCGGTTAGAGGCAATCGACGTTGATAGATCAATAGTATGACCTTGATTGCGACTGGCGCTCATCTAAACCAGATCGCCCACCAACACAGGCCCAAAGAAAATACCCCTATTTAGGCCCAAGCAGGCACTGAGTGCCAGCAGGTTCGAGGATACCCTCTTGAACAAGTATCTGATCGAAGTAGTAAAGGAGGTCAAATATCGATTTGGTATCTTCATTTTCCAAGTAGTCGTTCCGTGCACCTTGCGGAATCACGAGGCGCATAACAGCATCGTTGTCATGCTTTGCGAGAACTTTGAAACGCTCAAGAAATAATGGCATGATTTCCGCAGAACGGATCGCCTCAAAGGGTGAGACCAAGAACCCTGGTGTCGGGACGTTTACATGGTCCAAAATCTTCTCGTTTACTCGATTAGTCCGCAGTTTTGAAGGTAGTATTTTTAGCACAGCATTGGCGATTTCAAGACGTTTTTCACTATATTGAAACTGCGTCTCACCCACATAGTCCGAAATCCAAAGTACACCGTTGGGAGACAGTGCTTGATGGATTTCCGCGGCCAAGTGCTCTAGTTGCAAAACGTGGTGCAGGCAATTTTGAGTAACCACAAGGTCGTAACTTTGCGGTTCCAGTTTGAGCGTATTGAGATCAGCATGCTCGTAGGTAATATCGAGGTTTTCTTGGGCAGCTATTCTGCGTGCCTCCTGAAGTGCATCCTCTGCCACATCAATTCCATGAAAGCTTGTGCATATGCCTTGGTTGAGCATGGCTCGCTCAGCCCGTCCACTCCCACAGGCCAAAGACAAGCCTCGCTTGGGTTTCAAACCCAGGCTCCTGAGCGCCGGGGGTAACCCTAACTTGTCTCTCGCCACCCTCAACTCCAGACTCGCTAGCGCATCCGCCTGCCTGACTTTGATAAGCCTCTCATCGGAAAACATACCACCCCACACTTCTCCCTCTTGGGCAGCTTTTTCCTTATATAGCTCCGGGTTACTAATTAATTCGCTGACAATGGCTTCGGGGCTTTTAATAGCCATACTGAGAGGGCCTCGCATTTAACTTTCGATGTGAAGATACAGGATATAGCAAATGCGATCCAGATCTCACTTTACCCTGATTTGAGCGTCAGGATTTTTTACACGCAGCGTATTGGCGGCCATTCAAGTAACTTTTTGCCTTCCAGCTATCACCAACATAGTGTGACTTTGTTCACATAATCGCTCCTGATTGCGTCGCACATCACATATTGGTACGACTGCTTTTAAGTTGGCGTGAGAATTGCTTTATTTATTGTGACGATGCACACTCGGTACAGTACAAGAAGGATCGCAGGACATGACAATATCATTAGCAGTAAAGATCACGGGCTTGTGCCTTGCTCTGGCATTCGCAGGGCAGGCAAATGCTAGCCTTATTGGCAACTTTAGTGGCTCAGTCGGCGCGATTACTGCATCCAGCAACGCCATCAATGGTAACTTGGCCGCTGACATTGCCGCTGACGCCAAGGCGCCTTTTAATCTCGGCACCCTGTTTAGCGGAAGCTTCGTGCTCGACAGCCTAGCGCTAGACTCTAATCCAAGCTCAAATCTGGGCCGCTACAACAAGTCGCTGCAAAGCTTTTCGATTTCCGGTGGCGATATCAATAGCAGTACCACTACGGGCGGTGTACAAATTGATAATGACGCTATTTTTGGCGCCCAACTGCTAGACTACTTCAAACTCAGCGCAATGGGTATTAACGACAGCTTTCTGATCAACGGTAATAGCTGGGTGTTGAATTTTGCAAACATCATCTTGGCCGACTTCGGTCCCAACCCGTCTTCAATTTTCAGCAGTGACAGCTTGAATCAGGAGATCTCAGCTGCCACACCCTGGAGGTGGGAGCAGGTTGCACTGACATTTTCATTAGCAGGCGTACAGAATAGTCAGCACATTGCTCGTATCGGTGGGGCGCTCGGCGAACCTGAAGGGCTCGACTTTGTATTCCCTGAGCAACCTGCGCAACCCTTGGGTCAGGCAGAAGTACTTTCGCCCGCAACCTTACCGCTGCTGATTGCCGCCTTGGGCCTGCTTGCTCTGCGCCGTCGAAGCGCAGCCGGCAGAACCAGCCGATAGAAGCAGGCAGCGCTGTATCAGAACAAACACGTTCAGCAGACGCCTACTCCTAGTAGCTACCTTTAGCTGCACATAGAGCAGTACACAATGCCGGCGATGTTATGCGTATACCAGTGGATGTTGCCATCAAAACCACGGGCAGGTTGCCACCTGAACCAGGGCAATGTTGCCACCCGTCGGAGCACAGCGACGCAAGGGTTCTGTTTTACTCGCTTTTGGCCATAGCCGCCAATTGACGTTGCTTTTTCCCCATAGATTCTCCGTTGAGTTTTATTTTGTAGGCGTTGTGTGCCAGCCGATCCATAATGGTGTCGGCAAGCGTCGGATCGCCGATAAGTTCATGCCATTGGTCGATAGGGAATTGGCTGGTCACAATCGCAGAGCGCGAGCCATGTCGATCCTCCAGTATCTCCAGAAGATCCCAGCGCTGTTCGACGTTGAGCTTATCCAGTGTAGGGTGATGTAACATCGTCAGTTCCTTGTAGGTTGGTGGTAGTAAGAGGGGCCACGGATATTGTCGTGGTCATCGGGCACAGGAGATTCGACTTCGGATGTACTGGATTGCTGATCCAGGCCGTGCTTGAGGATCGACTCAACACTTTTGTGCCGCAGTGTGCCCAACAGCAGTGCCCGCTGGCAGGCCGCCTCCAGCCTGTCTGGGGCGTAGGTTTTCTCCACAAGCAGTACGCCGAGGCAAGAACGGTAGGCCTGTTCAGGGTGGAGGCGGGCTTGCAGGAGGCGGGTTACAACTTCAGCGGTACCACTGGCCTATTGACGCGTCCAGCGAACGAGGCGTTCCGGTAATCAGTCTCCATACTGCCGGTGGGAGTTGAGCATGTGTGCGCGGGATAGCTGGCGGCGCCTGCGCGGCTTCAACTTCTTGACGCTGGCAATAACTGGAGTGAAATTTAAAGATAGAGTCGAGGTGAAAGCAGTCACCTAAAGATTAAAAAGCTTGTCAATTTAAAAAACTGACTACTCGTAATGTGTCCATAGCCGTACTATCTTGACCGCTTTTTGCACCTCTGAAACCTGATAGGCCAGCCGATGCTGAATATTAATTCTTCTTGAATAAGCACCACTTAAGTCACCCACCAGCTTTTCGTAAGGTGGTGGATTTTGCCATGGATCAGATTGAAGAATGGTCAATAGTTGTTGAGCCTTAGCTTTCAATCCAGAAGATGCTAACTTTAGTGCATCCTTTTGGGCCTGCTTGGTGTAGTAAAGTGACCACATTACCAATCTAATTCGACTGCACAGTTGTCAATTTTTTCCTGCATGCCCTCTAAAATTGATTCGCGCATCCCTGGAACCGATAATACATGCAAGGTTTCGTTGATCGCAGTCCAATCATCTTCAGCCAAAAGAACCGCATTGCCACGCTTACCAGTGATAACCACTGGCTCATGGTTGACTAACGTTTCGTCGATCAATTTATACAGGTTGGCTCTCGCCTCGGTAACATTTAGTGTTGTCATAATAAAATCCTCTTTGATCGAAAATACGTAAAAACGTACGTAATGTCAAGCTGATCTCAATTATACTGCACGCAGGTCTCAATCAAATGTACTAATGTAATGAACCACCCCCACCTACGCTGCTAGACCGGCGGGGTCTTCCAGACTGGATTTAGTCTGATGGACCTTAACGTCGGATGGGAGATCGACGTGACTGTTAGCAGGCTGGGCGTTGATATTGCCAAGAACATCTTTCAACTCCACGGCGCCGACAATTCTGGCAAGGCCGTACACAAAAAGCGCTTGGATCGGCGTGAACTCGCCGCTCATGTGGCCCGTTGCCAGCTTGCACCATGGTGATGGAAGCTTGTGGAGGAGCCAACTACAGGGCGCGAGTTTTTCAACGCAGCGGACATTCAGTGATGAAACGGTAGCAGAGCCAGATAGCATATGAAATAAAATCTGGCGGGAATCGGGGGCGCTTATAGGCATTCATTGGCCGATTCTACCAACTTGAGACAGTTAAGTTGGCGATGCCCTATCGTATATTACCAGCCGCACAATCCTCGCGAACCGATCAAGCCTAAATTAGTGTTTGCACAGCGCTCCACTGTTTCGCACTAACGGGCGCAATGGAGAGTCGACCCTGCTTGAAAATACTCAATTCAGCCGTCACCGGATGAGCTTTCAACACTTTTGTCGGGATCACCTCAGGGTATTTCTCGAGTAGACGAACATCCACGCTATACCAGCGCGGAGTATCCATACTGGACTTAGCATCATAGTATTTACTGTCGGGGTTGAACTGGGCGGGGTCCGGGTAAGCTGCCGTCACCACTTCCATGGTGCCGGCGATGCCGATGTACTTGCAGCTCGAATGGTAGAACAGCACGAGGTCGCCTTCTTGGACCAGATCGCGCAAGTTGTTACGCGCCTGGTAATTGCGAATACCGTCCCAGCGGATGGTTTGCCGATTCAACGCCACCAGATGATCAATGCCGAATTCATCGGGCTCGGATTTAAATACCCAGTAGTTCAAGGTACCCCCCCCTGATCACAGGCTTTGCGCACGCACATTGCCGTCAGTCGCCCTCAAACTCGGCCTGCCAGTAACTCGTCACACCGAGCTTCTGAATTTTCCGGCTACCGCCTATATCGGGCAAATTTACCACCACGGCAAACCCCGCTACGACACCACCCAGCTTTCGAACGAGGTTGATTGCCGCCACGGCCGTTCCGCCGGTGGCTATCAGATCATCGATGATAAGTACTCGCTGGCCCTCGGCAATGGCGTCCCTGTGAATCTCGAGAGTATCGGTACCGTATTCCAGTTCGTACGGCTCAGAAACGGTCTCTGCCGGCAACTTGCCTTTTTTGCGTATCACAACGAAGCCCTTGCCCAGCAAATACGCCAGCGCTCCACCGAAGATGAAGCCACGCGAATCAATGCCCACCACCAGATCAATGGCAATATCCCTGTAGTGTTTCGCAAAATCATCTACGCTCAAACGCAAGCCCACCGGATCGGCTATCAAGGACGTCACATCCCTGAACATAATGTCCTTTTTGGGAAAATCCCTGACCGTTCGTATTCTACTTTTGATCGGCATACTAGCGCTTGGCCCTCGTCGCACTCCGGCTCAGAGTGCCACTTCCGCAAGATCTCCTTTCTCTTCCAGCCACGCTTTGCGATCCGGTGCACGTTTCTTCGCCAGCAACATATCCAGCATCGCGTTGGTGTCGTCACCTGCGTCCAGTACCAGGCGCACGAGACGCCGTGTATCCGGGTCCATGGTGGTTTCACGCAGCTGCAGCGGGTTCATTTCGCCGAGGCCCTTGAAGCGCTGCACGTTGACCTTACCTTTTTTCTTCTCCGCCTCGATGCGATCGAGCACGCCCTGTTTTTCCGCCTCATCCAGGGCGTAGAACACTTCCTTGCCGACATCGATACGATACAGGGGCGGCATCGCGACGTAAACGTGGCCCGCCGCGACCAGCGGCCGGAAGTGGCGCACAAACAGCGCGCAAATCAGGGTCGCAATATGCAGGCCGTCAGAGTCCGCGTCCGCCAGAATACAGATTTTGTGGTAGCGCAATCCGGAAAGATCATCGCTGAGAGGATCGATGCCCATGGCGATCGAAATATTGTGCACCTCCTGCGACGCGAGAATCTGCTGTGAATCTACCTCCCAGGTATTGAGAATCTTGCCGCGCAGCGGCAGGATGGCCTGGAACTCACGGTTGCGTGCCTGTTTGGCGGAGCCTCCAGCAGAATCGCCCTCGACCAAAAACAGTTCGCCGCGAGAGGCATCACCGCCCGAGCAATCTGCCAGCTTACCGGGCAATGCGGGGCCAGCGGTCACCTTCTTACGCGTCACCTGTTTGGCCAGGCGCAAACGACCCTGCGCGTTACTGATGCACAAATCCGCCAGTTGCTCAGCTTCTTCCGTGTGCTGGTTCAGCCACAAACTAAACGCATCCTTAACCACACCGGACACAAATGCTGCGGCTTCACGCGACGACAATCGCTCCTTGGTCTGACCAGAAAATTGCGGATCGCCCATCTTGGACGACAGCACATAGCAGCAACGATCCCAGATATCATCCGGGGCGAGCTTGATGCCACGCGGCAGCAGATTGCGCAACTCACAAAATTCGCGCATTGCATCCAGCAATCCAGTGCGCATACCGTTGACGTGCGTGCCACCTTGAATAGTCGGAATCAGGTTCACGTAGGACTCCGCCACCACGTCGCCACCTTCCGGCAACCACTGCACAGCCCAGTCGACGCCCGAGTTGCTACCACTGAAACTGCCCACAAAGGGGACTTCAGGAATCACTGGTAAATCGATGGTAGCGTCAGCGAGATAATCCGTGAGACCCGCCTCGTAATACCACTCGTCTGACTCGCCCTTTTTTTCATCCTTGAATTTGACTCGCAGCCCCGGACACAACACGGCCTTGGCGCGCAGCACATGCCTCAAGCGGGACAGGGAGAAGACGATGGAATCGAAATACTTTGGGTCAGGCGTAAAGGTTACTGTGGTGCCGGTATTGCGCTTGCCACAGCTATCGACGACTTCCAGATCGGTTTTCTTTTCCCCGCCGGCGAAGGTCATACGGTAAATATTGCCATCACGGCGGATCAGCACCTCCAGCGCACTGGACAGGGCGTTAACCACTGAAACACCCACACCGTGCAAACCACCGCTGAACTGGTAATTTTTATCCGAAAATTTACCCCCGGCGTGCAGAGTACTCAGTATCACTTCTACACCAGGCTTGCCCTGCCCCGGGTGGATATCGACCGGCATGCCCCGGCCATTGTCGGACACGCTCACCGAGCCGTCCTTATTCATACTGACACTGATTTCGTCGGCATGCCCGGCCAGTGCCTCATCGACGCTGTTGTCGATGATTTCCTGGGCGAGGTGGTTGGGGCGGGTGGTGTCAGTGTACATACCGGGGCGCTTTCGCACCGGCTCTAGTCCCGTAAGGACTTCAATGTCTTCGGCGGTATATTGGCTCATTACTTTAACTTTTCATGGTTTACTGGGAAATTGGGGCGGAACCATTGTATAACGTACGCTGCGCAGGACGCAGTTATAAGTAGCCTCCAGAGTCGAGTTCTACCTCGAAGTGTATATCCCTCACCCGGGATACAGCGGTTTCAATACGTCCATCACTGTGTAATTCCAGCCAGCGATAACCGGGCGGCTGATCGTCGGCTTTGAAATTCTCACAACCGGCGGCAAACTGTACACAAGTTGAAGGTGACGCCAGCAAACGAACGCCGTTGCGCTGGCGATCTATCTCCTGATGCACGTGCCCCCAAAGAACTGCGCGAACGCCGGGATAGCGATCCAGCACAGCAAAAAAGGCATCGGCATCGGCGACCATTTGCTCGTCCAGCCAACCACAGCCAATCGTCACGGGCTGATGGTGTAAACACACCAGGGTGTGCAGTGCATCTTGCTCCGCAACCTGTAACGCGCTCTCCAACAGTGCCAGTTCAAGCTCGCCTAATGCGCCGCCGACTTGCCCTGGCACCTGGGAATCTAATAGAAGCACCTGCCACCGGGCGACACGAATTTCCTTACAGAGACGATCGGGGCGGCTGGCGGCTGCCACCATGGCCTCGCGCCTGTCATGATTGCCCGGCAGCCAGTAGTTGTCTGGGCTCAACTGGTCAAAATAGCGCTGTAAGCGGTCGTAGGCCGGTCGGGCACCGCCGTCTGAGAGATCCCCCGTGCCTAGCAACAAATGCACGTCTGGTCGCTCTTGTTTGACCAGATCGATAACTGCCTGCAGGGAGTGGTCGGTATCCATTCCCAGCAACGTGCCGCCGCGAGTCTGGCACAAATGTGTATCGGTCAGCTGCACGACACGCACCACTTCGTCTGGTACGTCGATAAATTGAACAGTGTGCTGAGGCTGAGGCATGAGGGGACTGGCG
Organism: uncultured Halioglobus sp.; assembly: GCA_963934845.1. Lineage (GTDB taxonomy): Bacteria > Pseudomonadota > Gammaproteobacteria > Pseudomonadales > Halieaceae > Marimicrobium. Next base: position 11,491 of record CAWWAG010000021.1, read on the forward strand.
AGACTAACCGGGCCGAGAGTCCGTCAGAGGCGCCTCGACGTGAAACGAGGCCCGCCCATTTTGCAGGCAATGTTCCAACCAATCTGCCAGAAAGCGATTCTGCTGGTACTTTTCATCTTGTGCAAACATGCGTTCGTTTGGGTAATGGTAGCGCGCTGCTACTTGGCGAGAGGACTGAAACACCGTAACTTCCAGCATACGCACATCGTGATAGGCGCGTACCTCCACGCGCAACATGCCCAGCCAGCGCGATTCAGCACGCTGTTGGTGCAATTGGAATATCGTTGTATAGCGACAGCGCTCTGTCACGGACAGGCGCACTTTTGCAGTGCCAACCAGAAGATCCCGCGAGTTGCTGTTTTCATAATCCGGGAAAAGGCGAAGCAGCCGAGCGTAGTTAGCATCACAGATGGCATGCAGCTGGGTTAAATCGAGTCTGAATGGCTTTTGCTTTAGCTTCTGCACAACCGATTCCGAGGCCTCGCCCCTTAAAATAGCTCCAAAAAATTACGATGACGCGGGTAAAAAGCACCAGCACACTAACGTAACACCGTGATCTAAGATCGCACAAACCACGATTAACTGCACCTTTTCATTGCCGTTTCGATGTATGCATCACAGTCCGTAGACTGTTAAACTGCTGCTCACCAAGACGGTTACGACTCCTCCGGGGAATTATTGCATGAGAAATCTGATTGTCGCGCTCTCGACGCTGACACTCTCGCTCAGTTGCGTCAGTTTGCAGGCTGATTCACTGCGCGATATTTACGAACTGGCCCTGGAGAACGACGCCCAGTTGAAAGCCGAAGAGGCGACGTATCTGGCCAGGCGGGAAACGGAGAATCTAGCCCGTTCAGCACTGTTGCCACAAGTGTCTGCGGCCTATTCTTACCAGAATTCGGACGCAGACACAGATGCTCTTCAGCCCTCCCAGGACATCAGCGAGGCCCTCGTCATTCGTGAAATAGCCAGCAACCGCAACACTGACACCGACGGCTATGTAATATCCCTCAGTCAGCCTTTATTCGATTTGTCCGCCTGGTTTAGCTTTCAATCCGGTAAGGAAGTCACCAAAGAGGCAGAGGCGACATTTGCGTCCAACCAACAAAACCTGATTGTGCGAGTAGTGGAAGCCTATCTGCTGGTACTGCGCGCACAGGACAATCTTTCTGCATCACAAGCCCAGGAGCGCGCATTTGAGCGCCAGTTGGAGCAGACACAACAGCGTTTCGAAGTGGGTTTGATTGCCATCACAGATGTTTACGAAGCACAGGCAGCCCGGGATCTCTCCCAAGTCAACCGCATAGTGGACGAAAACAATGTATCGGTCGCCCTGGAGCGACTCTCCGTCCTCACGGGTCAGCCACAGGCAAACCTCAATGTGCTCGTCGATGATTTCAAAATTGTGCCGCCGAACCCGGCTGAGCGTGCCGCCTGGGTAGATTTCTCGCTAGCCAATAACTTCGAGCTGCAGTCAGCGCGGTATCGGCAAGAAGCGGCGCGCCAGAACGCCAAAGCCTTTAAAATGGAACATGCGCCCGTTGTCACCGGTGGCTATGAATACTCAAACTTCGATGTCAGCGGCAGCAATACGTCAAGGCCCGACTCCGTGTTTACCACCCCACCAGACAGCAACTCCGAAGAGAGTATGTGGCAGGTCCAAGTCAGTGTTCCTTTATTTAGCGGCGGTGCGATTAGCGCAAATCGGCGCAAATCCGCTCAGGAGTACAATTCCCAGCGCGAGCAGCTTATCAACCTGTCACGCAATATAGTGACCAATACACGCTCACTGCATATGACCGTTTTGAGCGATGTCTCACGGATTGCCGCACGCAAACAAAGCATCATATCTTCCAGAAGCTCTCTGGATGCAACGCAGGCCGGCTACGAAGTAGGAACCCGCAACGTGGTCGATGTCCTGAACGCCCAGAATACGCTATTTCAGGCCGAGCGCGATTACGCTAACAGTCGCTACGATTATGTACTCAATCTGATGCGTCTCAAAGAACAGGCCGGGCTCCTCAGTCCCGAGGACGTGATCCGGCTGGATTCCTTCCTGGTGCCGCCATCCGCACGTTCTGCCACCTCCGTGACAGCACCCAAATAACGGCAGTCCAAGCAGCAAGGTGTTTCGCCATCAGGCCAACTCCCTGTGCTGCTATGCCATCACCCAGCCCGAGATTCTTCCAAAATGATCCCCAACCTGCCCGCCGACATCAATGATATCAAGGGCTTTCTGGCCGAGGACGAAGCGCAGGCACTGTATGACCACGCACTGCAGCTCAGCGCGCGGGGACCAGTGCTGGAAATTGGCAGCTACTGCGGAAAATCCACCATTTACCTGGGACTGGCGTGCCGCAACAACGACAGCACGGTGTTTGCGCTGGACCATCATCGCGGCTCGGAGGAACACCAACGGGGTGAGTTTTTCCACGACCCCGCGCTGTACGATGCAGACGAGGCCATCATGGATACCTTCCGTGAGTTTCGCCGCAATATTCGCCAGGCCGGTCTCGATGACGTGGTAGTGCCGGTGGTCGCGGGATCGGAGGCGGCGGCAAGGCACTGGCAGACACCGCTGGCGATGGTGTTTATCGATGGCGGCCACAGTATGGACGCCGCACTCACCGACTATCGCTGCTGGGCCACACATTTGATGCGCGGTGGGGTGCTGGCGATTCATGATTTGTTTGAGGATGCCCATGCGGGAGGGCAGGCGCCATACGCGATCTATCGCATGGCAAAGGCGTCTGGCTTGTTCGAGGACCTGGGTCAGGTCAACAGTCTGGGGTTATTGCGGCGCTTATAGTGCCTACCCCAAGTAATTGAATCCTTTAATCCACCAAAATACGACGTGCAGGCACAGCTTCCTGCTCGCCCAGCAATTTGACGCTGCAAAACAGGTCTGATGCTGCAGTGTGCTTGGTGAGGGCATCCGCCGCCAACATAATGGCGCCCGCAGTCCAGGTAGGCTTCTCATCTGGCCACAGTAGATCTTCCACCAACTGGTAACCTGTCCAGTAAGAGCCGTCACTGACACGCCACTGCTGGAGCCAACTGTAGACTTCTACCGCTCGCGCATGATCTCCAGCCGCCAACAGTGCCATGACCAGCTCACAACTTTCAGCAATGGTCACCCACGGCTGCTGCTTTTCGCAACGACAGCCCAGCCCTTCTTCCACGAATTCATCCCAACGGGCTGCCAGCCGCGCACGCGCATCCGCGCCGGTGTAGACGCCTGTAAGTACCGGATAAAACCAGTCCATGGAATAGCGGGATTTAGTTTCCCAGGTACGATCAAACCGCTCCGGCTTATGCCGCAGGGCTTTGCCCAGGCGCTCACGGGCCGTTAACCACTTCGCGCGGTCCTCTCCCAGAGTAACCGCGATGTTATGTGCACACTCCAGGCTCTTATAAATGGAGCTGCAACCAGTGACCAGAGCATCGCCCTTGGCTTGCCCGCTTCCATCAACCGCCCAATCAATTTCGCCGTACTCAGACTGTAGCGACAACACGAAGCTCACCGCCTTGTCGACGACAGGCCACATTGCCCGCAGGAAGTCGGTATCTGCGCTGATCAAATAGTGGTGCCAAACACCGGTTGCCAAGTAGGCGACAAAATTCGATTCGCGTCGATTGGCATTGTCGATTTCATCTCCGCGATACGAGGCCCACCAGCTACCATCATCAAGCTGTTTCTGGGCCAGCCACTCATAAGCTCTGCGCGCGGCATCCAACTCACCACCTATCGATAGGCCCATCGCCGATTCCACATGATCCCAGGGATCGGTGTAGCCGCCTTCAAACCAGGGTATCTCGCCGCTGCCAAGCTGACAATCGAGAATAAAATTCACCGTAGGGCGCAGAAACTCTTCTGGAAAAAGCCCCCTGCTGAGATATAGCCCACTCATGAAGCGGCCTCCTTACGGAAATACATCACCACACTCTTGCCCATGAAAGGATTCATGCTCTTCTCCAGGATCCGGGTCAACGCCGGATTCTTCATCAGGTCCCACACCAGCAGGCGGTGATATTGTTTCACCAGCCAGTTGCTGTCCTGAGTCTGCCAAAACAGGCATTTTAGCCACCAGAACGGCACATGCAGTGCGTGTGCCCAATGGCGGTCATAATGAGTAAACCCCAAACACTCGATTTCACTACGCAACTCATCACTGCGAAAGATGCGCAGGTGGCCGCCCGGAACATTGTAGTAGCCTTCACTCAGGGCCCAACAAATTTTTTCCGGCCAGCGACGTGGCACACTGGCACAAAAGAACCCACCAGGCTTAAGCACACGCTCTATCTCACGCAGTGCACTATGATAATCCGGAATATGTTCCAACACCTCGCTACAAATAACCTTGTCGAACGTATTGTCGGCGAATGGCAGGTCCAGAGCGCTGGCGGATGACAAGCCAAACGATTTGTCATCGTTGTCCGGTTCGGCAAAACTGGCAAAGCGTTCGCGGGCGATTTTCAGGTCTTCCAGCGACAGGTCCACCCCGACAGAATGTATGTTCGCCTCGACATAGGCACTGATGACATGACGGCCTTCGCCGCAACCCAGGTCCAGTACAATATCGCCCGCGGCCAGTGGCAGGCGCTTGAAATCAACTGTTTTCATTTGCCAACACCTGTCGGTAATACTTCGTCATCTGTCCGGCACATACCTGCCAACAAAAATTCTCTTCGATACGCTGTTTCCCACGAGCACCCAGATCAGCGCGCTTCTGCGGGTCCTGCAGCAGCGCGTCGATCGCCGCTGCCAGTGCATCGACATTTTTAGCCGGCACAATCACACCGGCATCGCCCACCACCTCAGGTAACGCGCCGCCGTCAGTCGAAACTACAGGCACACCACAGGCCATCGCCTCACCCGCTGGCAGCCCGAACCCCTCATAGACCGAGGGCACCACTGTAATTGCCGCTTCGGCGTAATACTGCACCATCTGCTCGGTGCTGATACCGTTGACGAAACGTACTTTATCGACCAGCCCCAAGCGACTCACCAAGCGCTCGGTCTTGCCACCGGGATTGGGCTTGCTGACCAATAACAACTCCAGATCAGGGTAGCTCTCAAGCAGGCGAGCATATGCGTACAGAAGATAGCGCAGGCCTTTAAGCGGCGCATCGGCGGAGCATGTGGCCATCAACCGCATAGGATTGCGTTCGACACCAGGCAGCGGCTTGAACACTTCGATGTCGATGCCATTATGTGCGAGGGCGATACCCGCCGGTTGTAATCCGAAATCTCTGGCGATGTCCTGCCTGGAACAATCTGAAACCGTGACGATATTGCGCAGCTGCTTAATGACTTTTTTCTGCATGTTCAAGAACGAATGCCAGCGCCTGATGAACATTCGCTCCCGCCAAGTGCGCGCGGCGCCAAGGGCAATACGTAAATCACTGGTGATAGGGTGGTGTACTGTGGTCACCAGCGGTAATCCCATTTTCTGGATTTCCAGCATGCCGTAGCTGAGGCTCTGGTTGTCATGGATCAGGTCGTAGTTGTGGCCGTGCTGGCGCAAGTACTTTACCGCTCGCCGCCCAAACGTCCGGGGCTCGGCAAATCCACCGGTCAGCTGACTCAGCCACTCGATAATATTGCTAAGCGACCTAAGGTGGTGCGGTCGCAGGGACCCCAAGCCATTCACAAACAGATCCATGCTGGGCAGTTGGATCAGGCGCACCCTGGGGTCCAGGTGCGGATAAGGCGGACCGGAGATCACATCAACGGTATGGCCCGCCTCCACCAAGGCCTTGCTCAGGTAACGTATATACACACCCTGACCGCCGCCATGTGGCTGGCTGCGGTAGCCCAACAGCGCAATACGCAGCGGATGCTCTACCGCTTCTGTGTGCACGGTTTTATCCGACGCGCCTGTCATTGGCCGTAGTTTTTTCTGCACGGTACCAAGATGCGAAATATCAGCTTCCTCTCAACTGTCTTAATAGAGTTAGTTACGTGGAGTTGTGAAGCGGGCACTGGGGCCTCGATGTGCACTGAATTGCACCGATCTTCCCGAAAGCCACTATCAAAAGGGTGTAGATTCTACTCACCTGCCGGTTAAAAATCCAGCCCCGGCCTTTTCAAGTGGGATATACACCTGAACTATGATGATCGATTCGTGCAAAATGGGTGTTGCGGATCAGGCTTGGACTCTCAGTCGCCAATTTCGCGCAGATGCCGCTATAATCGTTCATTTTCCAGCCAGGACTGTTTCTAATGACATCCAAGCCCTATAAAGGTCTCATCCTCGCGGGTGGGTCAGGTACCCGCCTGCACCCCCTGACCAGCACCGTCAGCAAGCAATTGATGCCGGTGTATGACAAGCCCATGATCTACTACCCGCTCGCCACTTTGATGCTGGCCGGCATCCGGGATGTCCTGATCATTACCACACCGCGTGACCAGCTTGCCTTCAGCGAATTGCTCGGTGACGGCTCCAACTGGGGTATTAACATCAGCTACGCCGTCCAACCCAGCCCGGACGGGCTTGCCCAGGCGTTCATTTTAGGGGAAGAGTTCATCGGCAATTCGCCAGCCAGCCTGGTGCTGGGAGACAATATCTTCTACGGCGGAGGCTTTTCGCAGAAACTGACCAGTGCAGCCAGCCGCGACACGGGCGCCTCCGTTTTCGCCTATTATGTGCAGGATCCCGAGCGCTACGGGGTGGTCAGCTTTGACAAAAACGGCGTAGCCGAGAATATTGAGGAAAAACCCGCCAATCCGCGCTCCCACTACGCTGTCACCGGTTTGTATTTCTACGACAATGACGTGATTGATATAGCCAAGGCGGTACGCCCTTCACTCCGTGGCGAACTGGAGATAACAGACATCAACAAAGCTTATATGGAACGGGGCGATCTGCGAGTAGAGGTCATGAGCCGCGGTACCGCGTGGCTGGATACCGGCACCCATAATTCGCTGCTCGACGCAGCCAATTTCATCCGTGTGGTGGAGGAGCGCCAGGGCCTGAAAATCGCCTGCCCGGAAGAAGTAGCCTACCGCAAGGGCTACATCGACGCAGAACAGTTGTTAGCGCTGGCCAAACCACTGGAGAAAAGCGGCTACGGACTATATCTGAAGAGCCTGCTCAGAGAAGAAGGAGCCGTTTTCGCATGAAATTTGTAGAAACCCCTCTAAAAGACGTCTACCTGCTGGAACCCACCGTCTTCGGTGACCAGCGCGGGTTCTTTATGGAAACGTGGAACCGCGAGGCGTTCCGCGCGGCGGGGTTCGACCTCGATTTTGTTCAGGACAACCACAGCCGTTCCGCACATGGCATCTTGCGCGGCCTGCATTTCCAGACAGAGCGTACCCAGGGCAAACTGGTGCGAGTGACTTCTGGCGAAGTATTCGATGTCGCCGTGGATCTACGCCAGAGTTCCCCAACCCTTGGACAGTGGTTTGGCGTAAGCGTCAGTGACGAGAATCAGCGCATGCTGTGGGTTCCGCCAGGATTTGCCCACGGCTTCTACGTCACATCCGATTACGCGGATTTTATCTATAAGTGCACAGACATCTACCATCCAGCCAGTGAACACACATTGGCCTGGAACGACCCTACCGTGGGTATCAAGTGGCCGGTGCCTGCGGGAGAGACCCCGCAATTATCTGCCAAGGATGCAGAGGGACTCAGCTGGAATAAGTGTCCGCGCTTTGATTAAACAGCGCCAGTGCTGTTTGGCAGGTGCCTATTGCCTGTCACGCAGGCAACAGAGGCCGCCACCATTCCTCGTTGGACAGATACCAATCCAGAGTGCGTTGCAGACCCGTTTCGAAACTCTCATGCGGCACATAGCCCAGCTCATCCATGATTCTGGAGGCATCGATCGCATAACGCCAGTCGTGTCCAGCGCGATCCTCTACGAAGACAATCAGATCACGAGCGCTGCTACCCGCGCTGCCCGGTGCATCAGGAAAGCGAGCTGACAGCGAGGGATCTGCAGCAAAGCGCGCATCCATCTGGTCGCACAGCAGGCCCACAATATCCAGGTTATTCCACTCATTGTTACCGCCAATATTGTAGGTTTCCCCCACCTCGCCGCGCTGCAAGACCAGCTCGATCCCACGGCAGTGGTCGTCTACGTACAGCCAGTCACGAATATTACTGCCGTCACCGTAGACCGGCAACGCTCGTCCGCGCAGGATATTGGTGAGACACAGGGGGACCAGTTTTTCCGGGAAGTGATACGGGCCATAGTTATTAGAACAATTGCTGGTACTTACCTGCAAGCCGTAAGTGTGATGATAGGCTCGCACCAGATGATCAGATGCCGCCTTGCTGGCGGAATAGGGCGAGTTGGGTTCGTATTTTTGCTGCTCATGAAACCCTGACGCGTCGATACTCAGTGAACCATACACCTCATCGGTGGACACATGGTGAAAACGGTGAGGCAGAGGCTTGTCACTGGACAACCAGACTTCTCGCGCCGCTTTTAACAAGGTATAGGTGCCAACAATGTTGGTTTCGATAAAGGCATCCGGGCCGGTAATCGAACGATCCACGTGACTCTCGGCGGCAAAATGCACCACCGTATCAATACGGTGTTCACGCAGTGCCTGTAACGCCCGATCATAGTCGCAGATGTCAGCGTGAACAAAACTAAAGTTCTTGTTGTCCTGCAGCGCGTCAAGGTTGGCGCGGTTGCCCGCGTAGGTGAGTGCATCATAGGCCACCACCTTGTCCTCGGGATGCTGCTGCATCCAGTAGTGCACAAAATTAGCACCGATAAAACCGGCTGCCCCGGTTACCAAAAGCGCTTTAGGCATCCGCCAGCTCCTTATAGTCGATGAGCATCGCCCGCAATTGCCCGCGCCAATGCACGCCCTCCACGGCAAAATCACGCCAGCTGCTGGTCTTGTCCAATACACTGTAGGCCGGGCGCTGCGCTGGCGTGGGGTACTCGGCCGAAGCAATCGGGCGAATCTTCACCGGTTTGGCCAGCAACCCGAGGGCTAGCGCCTCCTCATAGATGGCCACCGCAAAGTCATACCAGCTACAGACCCCGGCATCACTCCAGTGATAAAAACCCTGCAGCTGTGGTCGCACTGCAGCGGCCCATATCGCTTCGGCCAAGCCGTGCGCCCAGGTTGGCGTTCCGACCTGATCGGCGACCACTCCCAGTTCATCGCGCTCACCCATCAGGCGCAGCATCGTCTTGACGAAATTCCCGCCAAAACTCGAATACACCCAGCCAGTGCGCAGGATCAACGCCTCCGGCAGCGCGCTCAATACTGCCCGCTCACCCTCGCGCTTGCTGCGTCCGTACTCTCCCAACGGTGCGGTGTCAGCCTCTGGCAGATAGGGCTGGGACGCTGCGCCATCAAATACGAAGTCGGTAGAAATGTGAATAAGCCTTGAACCCTGCCGGGCACAGGCGCTTGCCAGCACACCCGGGCCTTCGGCATTGCCGCGATGCGCGGCGGCAGATTCGGATTCGGCTTTATCAACTGCGGTATAGGCCGCGGCATTAATAACCCGCTGTGGCGCCAAGCGCTGAAGACATTCAGCTACGGCACGGGGGTCGCCAATATCGAGTTGCGCGCGCGTCATGGGCACACATTCCACACTGGATGGCTGAGTACGCTGTAATTCACGACCGAGCTGTCCGCTGGCGCCTAGCACTAATACTTTTTGCGTCAAATCAGTCCCTCTGTTTCCAAACTACTGCCATCAGTTTGGTCGTAATGATAACCGCACACTCTGCCCGTGGCCACTGCAGCGCGAGCTCAAACAAAAAGGTAGAGACCGGCCGGGGGAGCCGAGTAGTATAGTGTCAGCAGGGTTTTCACGAGGTGCACCGCGATTAGTACTGATTCCGACGCCGATAAGTTGCGCCAATGGGCCCTGCAACTGTCAGACGACTATTTGCCTGACGGCTGGGAGCGGGTGAAAAGCTCGCCGTTCACGCGGGTCGCTTTCAACCCAAAGCGTCAGATTTATTACAAGGAATTCCTCAGGCGTAGTCCCGCCGCAAAACTGAGAGGCCGGGTCAGGGGGAGTCGCGCGACGCGTGCCCGCCTCAATGCCGACACACTGTTACTGATGGGAATCGACGCACCTCACAGTGTTCTGTGGGGAAAAATTCCAGGGTCAGGGGAGTATCTGTTTACCGTTGCCGCCCCCGGCGAGCGCATGGATCGCTGGCTGCGCGAGACTGTCGCAGGCCATGACACCGAACAGTTGCAACTGAGACGCCAGCTACTGCATGCGCTGGGCACGTTTATCGGTCGGGTACATGCAACCGGTTTTATTCACGGTGACCTGAGACCGGAAAATATACTGGCCGCAGAGGTGCAGGATGGGTTTCGGTTTACCTTGATGAACAATGGGCGCAACACGCGAAGAATCCCGACACCAGGACGGCTGTTACTGCGAAACCTGATCCAGCTGAACATGCTGTCACTGGCCGATCTCGGCCGAACGGACCGCATGCGCTTCTTCCGCGCCTGGCGGCGCCAGATGCGCGACCTGTCCTCAGTGGAAGCCAAAATACTCGCAGTGGAGGCCTATCGCCGTGCTGTACGGCGTCTGCCCGTTAACTCTGATGCTGTGTGCTAACACGCATCGATTGACGAGTGATCACACCAGGCGCTGCCCGTATCCACCCGACAAATGCTGGCCACGAATTCGGTAAAGAGGCCGTATCATATTCTCGATCACCTCGCGTCGAGTGCCCGGCACGCCCTCTAAATATACTTCCAGAAATTGTTCGAATAACGATAAGCCAATCCCAAATTCTTCCGCATTAGCCGTGAATCGCGCCAAATCTCGCGACTGTGGTACACCGCCGACGGCACATTTTCGGGTGCTGTCCAGATCGGTCAGATAAACACGTTGTCCATTCCAGTAGAGCTTGGCCCAACCGCAATCACCATAGGTGTATCCGGCAACGTGCAAGGTCGCCAGTGTTTCTCCGGCAGATCGCATCATACCTTCGAAACCATCCAGCGTAGTGCGGTTGTGCCACAGCTCGGCGAGATTCCCACCGCCAGACAAACCCTCAATGGCTAACAAGGTGCCCTGCTGCACCGCCAGGCAGGCTAGCGGCTGCGGCACGGCAAGGCATTTTTCATAGAGCTTGCCAGCCCTGCGAAAGTTACGCATGGACTGTGCTCTACCTAAACGGAGCAGCGCTTTGTGACGGAATGATTTGAAGCGGTAAAGTTTGAGGTACGCCAACTCATCATCAACGCGAAACAAGCCGGACAAGCTATCAATGGTGCTGCTCAGAATGTGCGTGTGTTCTTCCATCCATTCGGCAGCACCCTCCGGGGACGCCGCTAACTGATCCATCAGACGCGCGGCCCAAATATCGCCGCACTTGATCCTTACTTTACCCGCCATGACTATATTTTCCAGTGTCGCGCATTCGGGGGAGTTGCTCCATGCTGTTTAATATACCTTGTGCGGACTGAATGCAAAACCTGTCAGACTAAAGGCTCCAACCACTGGCTATTTTGCGGGCGATTGCCGCGTACAGAATCAAAGTACATTGCCTGCAATTTTTCTGTCAACGGGCCGCGACCGCCGGTGCCAATATTGCGGCCATCCAGCATGCGAATAGGTACAACCTCAGCGGCAGTACCGGTGAAGAAAGCCTCATCGGCGACGTACACTTCATCCCGGGTTATACGTTTCTCATGGATTTGGTAGCCCAGTTCCGCCGCCAGCACAAATATCGCATCGCGGGTAATACCCTCTAGGCACGAGGTCAGTTCGGGCGTATATATTTTGTCGCCACGAACAATGAAAACATTCTCTCCACTGCCTTCTGCGACGTACCCCTCGTTGTCGAGCATCAACGCTTCTTCGGCGCCGCTCTCGATGGCTTCACGCAGTGCCAACAAGGAATTAATGTAATTGCCGTTCGCTTTCGCCTTGCACATGGAGATGTTCACATGGTGGCGAGTGTAGGAGGAAGTTCGAACCTTGATACCCCGATCGTGGGCGGCGGGATCCATGTAGGAGGGCCACTCCCAGGCTGCAATCATAACGTGAGTGCTCAGATTATCTGCTCGCAGACCCATCCCTTCCGAACCATAGAAACACATGGGGCGAAGGTAACCTTCCTCCAGGCCATTCAAACGGACGACATCTTTCTGTGCCTGATTGAGGGTGTCCTTGTCAAAGGGCATGGACATACCCAGGATATGGGCGGAGCGGAACAGACGGTCGGTGTGCTCTTGCAGCCGGAATATACAGGTGCCCTTATCTGCGGTTTTATAAGCGCGCACACCCTCGAACACCCCCAGGCCGTAGTGGAGCGTGTGAGTCAACACATGCACTTTGGCCTCACGCCAGGGCACCATTTCTCCATCCATCCAGATTAGACCATCACGATCGGCCATGTTCATCGCGTCACTCCTATTAAATTCATTCTTCTGTTTTAGTGTCAGTTGTATAATGCGCAAATAATTGCTGCCACTTGCTGCTAACCGCCGCACGCGCTTCCTCAAAGCTAGCCTGAGGCACGGTGCACGGTTGCTGCTGTAGGGACAATTGATGGGCAGCGGAGCGATAAGCAAGATAAGCTTGTGTGAGCGCGTCACACGCCCATCGCTCAAACAAGCTCTCCCGGCCCAGCACCTCGAGAATGCGGACATTATCGGACCAGCGCGTCAACTCGGGCACGCGATGGGACCACGCCAAGACCGCATATTGCACCATAAATTCTATATCGACGATACCTCCCATGCCCTGTTTTAGGTGAAATTCACCTACTTCGGGCAGTAAATGCTCACGCATTTTTTCGCGCATGGCCAGCACTTCACGCGCCAGAGTGGCCTCGTCGCGCGGTTGCCGCAAAATCTCTTCGCGCAGTTCGCTCACGGCCGCCGCCACGCGTGAATCGCCGGCGACAAAACGAGCTCGCGACAGCGCCTGATGCTCCCAGGTCCAGGCAGAGTCGAGCTGATAGCTGCGAAATGCCGCTGCTGTGCTCACCAACATGCCAGATTTCCCCGAGGGGCGCAGGCGCATATCCACCTCATACAATTGGCCCATGGCCATGCGTGTTTCCATAATATGGATCATGCGCTGGCCCAACCGGGTGTAGAACACGGCATTGTCGATATTGCGTTCACCGTCGGAGACCCCGCCTTGGGTCGCATCGTAAATGAAGACCAGATCCAGATCCGAACCATAACCGAGCTCGATACCACCCAGCTTGCCATAGCCAAAAACAGCGAACCCAAGGCCATCGCCCTCACGTGCCGGTTGTCCGTATTTAGCGATCATCTCGGCCCAGGCGACGGCGAGTACCTGTTCCAGAATCACCTCGGCGATCCAGGTGAGTTTGTCACTTACCTGCATCAACGGTAAGCGACCCACCAGCTCACTGGCGGCTACTCGCAGCACATGGGACGCCTTGAAATAGCGCAACGCATCCATTTGCGCTTCCAGGTCATCAACCGCCAACCGCGCCACCTGCTGGCGCAACTCATCGCGCAGTAACGCTTTATCTGGCGCTGTGTACAGGCTGGCCCGATCCAGCAACTCATCCAGTAGTACCGGGTAGCGGGTAAGCTGACCGGAGATCCAGGGGCTGGCCGCACAAAGGGTCACCAGCTCGCCCAGAGCTGGCCTGTTCTCCAGCAACAAGACCAGATACACGCTGCGTCGAATAACCGCTATGACGAGCGGCAGAACTCGCTGTACCGCCAGGTCGGGATCGCCGGGCACCGCACTGCGCGGACTCGATTCGCCGGGATCATCATCGGCCAATTCGGCACAGGCGCGAAGTAACTGCGGCATAAACTGCTGCAAGCGCTCACGGCCCTCCGCCTGCAGGGTTACCACACGGGGATTCTGTCGCAGTGCCTGCAGCGCCGCAAGCGTCTCGCCAGGGCGTTTATAGCCCAGTGCACTCAGCGAATCCTCGCACAATCCCTCTCCCCACAGCGCCTCATCTTCCTCCGCGCTCACCGGATCGGCGTCCTCCGGGTCGGCGATTAAATCCCTGAAGTGACCGGCGACCAGCTCGCGATGCACCTCCAGCGCCGACAGGTAGATAGTCCAATCGTCATAACCCATCACTGTGGCCATCGCGGCGCGTGGCAACTCCGCCACCGGCAGTTCCTGACTCTGTTTGTCCTGGTAGCCCTGAATAGCGTGCTCACTGTCGCGCAGAAACAGGTACGCGCTGCGCAACTCGGTGACTACCTTCGCCGGCAAGCAACCCAGTTCTAGACATTCGACCAGCACCGACAGCAACTCACGCTGCTGCAACCCCAGATCGCGGCCACCACGAATCAACTGAAAACACTGTGCGATAAACTCCACCTCACGAATACCACCGTGACCCAGTTTTATATTGTCCTGCAAACCGCGACGACGCACCTCCGTGTTGATCATCTGCTTCATGCTACGCAGGGCGTCTATCACGCCAAAATCGATATAGCGCCGGTAGATAAAAGGCCGTAGCAATGTCATTACTTCCTGCGCACGCTGTGGATCCCCAGTGATAGGCCGCGCCTTGATCAGCGCGTAGCGCTCCCAATCGCGGCCCTGCTCCTGGTAGTAGTCCTCCAGAGCGGTAAAGTTGTGCGCCAGCGCGCCGCTCTCACCGTAAGGCCGCAGGCGCATATCCACTCGAAAGACAAAGCCGTCTACCGTGACCTGATCCAGCGCGTTGATGAGGTCGCGTCCAACCCGCGTGAAAAACTCTTCATTGCTGAGTGACTGCTCTTCGGAGTCTGTCTGCCCTGCCTCGGGATAGGTAAAAATGAGATCGATATCGGAGGACACATTCAACTCACGCGCGCCGAGCTTACCCATCGCCAGCACAATTAACTGCTGCGCAGCACCACTGTCGCGACCGCGAGGCACACCAAAGCGGCGCTGCAGCTGACCCTGACAGTGTGCGAGCGCTTCGCCGACAGCTGCCTCCGCCAGCAGGGAGGTGTCGCGCACCGTTTCCAACGTATCTGCCAGACGACAGAAATCGCGCCAGACGATACGCAGCATGTGACGCATGCGAAAATACCGCAGCACCGGGGCAAGCTCAACGCCCTCTACAGACAGCAGTTGCTGCAATTCGGTGCGATAGGCATCTTCCGGCTGGGATTGCTGTAACTGGCCGCAAGACACCAGGTCGAGCAGTAACTGCGGCCGACGCCGCAGCAGATCCGCAACAAAAGGACTACAGGCCAGTATACGGGGCAGTTGTGCCGCTTCGGGGCCGTGCGCGAGCACCTCGTTGAGCTGCGCCGCGAGCGTGTCACCGGCACGCTCCAGAATATTTTCCCATGCGCGCCCGGCCTCTGCAGCCAGCAAACGGGGTAAGCCTGAGGTATCTGGATTCATGGTCATAAACGCTGCGATGGTAGAAGCTTAAGCATCGATCATGGGAGCCACGCGCATCACTTCTTCGATGGTCGTCTCGCCGCGTGCCACCCGCGCCGCGCCACTGAGCCGCAAAGTGCGCATTCCCTCGCCCATCGCGATTACTCGAATTTTGTTGGTGTCCAATTGTGCGCGGATTTGCTCTTGCACCGCCCGACTATTGACCAGTACCTCGTAGATGCCCTGACGCCCGGCGTAACCGGTTTCACGGCAGTGGATACAGCCCACCGGGCGCGCTATCCGCGGCGGTGGCTCCATGTTCCATGGCTGGGTAAGCTGCTGCCACGCATCGATGTCCAGTTCGCCATAGTCTTTGCAGTGCGGACACAAGATACGTACCAGACGCTGTGACATAATGCCGCGCACTGTCGCCCGGATCAGGTAGGGCGGCACCCCCAACTCCATCAGGCGCGAGATGGAACCGGGGGAGTCATTCGTATGTAAGGTGGACAACACCAGATGCCCGGTTAACGCAGCCTGAATCGCCATATTGGCGGTTTCAAGATCGCGGATCTCGCCCACCATGATGATATCGGGGTCCTGCCGCATCAGTGCGCGCACACCGGTAGAAAAATTCAGGCCTATACTGTGGTTGACCTGCATTTGGTTAAAAGCGCACTCAACCATCTCGATCGGATCTTCAATGGTACAAACATTGACTTCGGGTGTCGCCAGTTGGCGTAATGTCGAGTAGAGCGTGGTCGTTTTACCAGATCCCGTAGGGCCTGTCACCAACACGATGCCATGGCCGCTGGACGTCATTTTGTGCCAGTGCTGTAAATCGGCATCCTCCAGCCCCAGTTGTTCGAAGCTGCGCTGTAGCACATCCGGATCGAAGATACGCATCACCATTTTTTCGCCAAACGCGGTGGGCAAGGTTGCCAATCGCAGTTCCACTTCGTTGCCATTGGGGGTGCGGGTTTTAAGCCGCCCGTCCTGCGGCCGGCGCTTCTCGGCCACATCCATCCGGCCCAGAATCTTTACCCGGCTGCTGACCGCGGCACAGACGTGCGCAGGCAACTCATACACTGTGTGCAGGACACCGTCGATACGAAAGCGGACACTACCCACGTCCCGACGAGGCTCAATGTGGATATCACTGGCGCCCTGTTCAAACGCGTATTGCAGCAGCCAGTCAACAATTTTAACGATATGCTGGTCGTTGGCGTCCAGCTCGTTCATCGAGCCCAACTCCAGCATCTGCTCCAGGTTACCGACACCAGCGGGCGCACTCGGCCGTTCCTTCACGCGCGCCCCGCGCACTGAACTGGCCATACTGTAGAATTCGCTGGTATGCCGCGAGATCTCGCGTGGATCCGTCACCACGCGCCGTATACGTTTGCGCAACACGTGCTCGAGGTTAGTCTCCCAGACGCGAATATAGGGCTCGGCTGACGCGATCACGACCTCGTCATCAAGCACCTCTACCGCCAAAATACGATGCCGCTCAGCGAACGCCCTCGACATGACTTCAGCGACGGCGGTGACGTTGATTTTTAGTGGATCAATCCGAAAAACATCCTGACCGACCCGCTTGCCTAACCACGCCAACAGACGCTCCATGGTAAGGACTTTTCCAGGCGCCAAAGCATCGGCCAACTGCTGCTCCGCCAGGAACACCAGCGGATGTATTTTGAGCTTGGTAGCCAGACCGATACGGATGAGATCCTGGTCTGTCAAATGGCCGTCCTCGTTCAAATCCTGCGCGACGGTAGACAGACTGAGGCGGTATTCCAATAACTGTTTGCTAAACTTGCTTGTCATATTCTCTTCAGGCTTCGTTGGTACAATACGATTTCGGATAGAAACATGCTAACACAGAGCTTCCGAATCCGAAGGCGCTATCCAACACAGCGCTGTGACGAGCAAGACAACCTATCGTCTCGGTGCCCATTTATTATGACATCCTCAAATTTAGCCCCTACACTAGCGCCACGTAGATTGAGAGAGTTTAAAGTTATGCCTATTTTGAGCCCCTTGGGCAACCTGTTCGGCCGCTCGCCCATCGGACCCATCCAGGAACATATGGCGATGGTCGATCAAGCCGCTCAGCTGGTGCCGGACCTGCTTCGCGCATCCTCGGCAGATGACTGGGAAAGAGTAGCCCTGCTTCACCAGGGGATAGTAGAAGCGGAGGCCGCAGCAGACACACAAAAGCGCTCTGTACGACGACATTTGCCCAACCGTCTCTTTCTCCCCGTACCACGGTCTGATTTGTTGACGCTGGTAGGTGTTCAGGACCACATCGCCAATACGGCAAAAGATATCGCCGGCTTAATCATCGGCCGCAAAATTCGTTTCCCGGAATCTCTGCGAGATGCCGCAATCGAACTCGCTGAGGCCTCAGCGGCCACATCCCATCACGCTCTGAAAGCTATTCAGGAATTGGACGAGCTGCTGGAAGTCGGGTTTACCGGCAGTGAGGAGATTCGCCGCGTGGAAGCCATGCTCAAAACAGTAGATCAGCTGGAAGGCAGTACAGATGACATGGCCGTATATTTGCGCGCGGGGCTGTTTGAATTGGAAAAAGAACTACCGCCCGTTGACGTCATGTTCTTGTACCAGATCATTACACTGATTGGCATGGTCGCAGACGATGCCGAGAGCGTCGGTCATCGTCTTCAAATCCTGATGGCTAAATAAGAGCTAGGAGTCAGTATGGAAATCATTGCCCAATATGGCAGTATTTTCCTTGTCATGGCCTGCGTATTTGGCTTTTTTATGGCCTGGGGAATTGGTGCCAACGACGTAGCGAACGCGATGGGGACCTCGGTTGGCTCCAAAGCACTGACGCTAAAGCAAGCTATTTTTATCGCTATGATTTTTGAGTTCCTCGGCGCCTATTTCGCTGGCGGCGAAGTCACTTCCACCATCCGCAAGGGCATCATCGATGCCGACGTCATGAACAACCATCCGGAGCTGATGGTATACGGTATGTTGTCTTCACTGCTGGCGGCGGGGACCTGGCTATTGATAGCGAGTATTAAAGGCTGGCCCGTTTCCACCACGCACTCTATTGTCGGCGCCATCGTCGGCTTTGCGGCCGTAGGAATTTCCGTCGACTCAATTTACTGGTCGAATGTGGGCTCTATTGCCGCCAGCTGGCTGGTCTCGCCGGTGTTGGCTGGCTCCCTCTCCTATGGCCTGTTTATGAGTGTAAAAGTTTTTATTCTCGACACCGACGATCCGTTTGATCGAGCAAAGAAGACCATTCCCATTTACATGTGGATGGTAGGCTTCATGATTTCCATGGTCACCCTGCTGAAAGGGTTGAGTCATGTAGGCTTGAACCTCGATCTCGGTCTGGGTAGCAAGTTTGCCGACGCGGCACTTGTCTCTGCGTTGATCGGCTTGGCTGTGACCGGTGTTGGCGCCCTCATGTTGCGCAACGTCAAGGACATACCGGATGAGCAGCACCGCTTCCGATCGGTAGAGCAGGTGTTCGGTGTACTGATGGTATTTACCGCCTGCTCCATGGCGTTCGCGCATGGCTCCAACGATGTTGCCAACGCAGTGGGGCCACTCGCCGCCATCGTCAGCACGGTGCAGTCCGGTGGCCAGATCTCCGCCACCTCAACTGTTCCCTGGTGGATACTGCTGGTAGGCGGAGCCGGCATTGTCGTGGGCCTGGTCACTTATGGCTGGCGGGTGATTTTGACCGTGGGCAGTCAGATTACCGAACTGACACCCAGCCGCGCGTTTGCCGCCACATTGGGCGCGTCGGCCACGGTGGTAGTCGCCTCCGGAACCGGCTTGCCGATTTCCACCACCCACACTCTGGTCGGCGCGGTATTGGGCGTGGGCTTCGCCCGCGGTATTGGCGCGCTCAATCTGGGCGTCATCGGCAGTATATTCATGTCGTGGATCATCACTTTGCCAGCGGGTGCGGGCTTGGCAATTATCTTTTTCTTCATCTTCAAAGCTATTTTTGGCACATAGTGATGGACCGACGCTTGGCTCCACTGTCACAGTTGGTTAGACTGAAACACACGCCCCCTCAGCAATCCCCGTAAACTCTACACACGGAGTACCGATGCCGCAGTTCAAGCAGCGCGTTTTCGACCAACTCAGGCAGCTGGTGGGCACACCCTCCGTCAGCTCCACCGACGCCAGTTGGGATCAGGGTAATCGCGCCGTGATAGACCTATTGGCCAGCTGGCTATCCGACATGGGCTTTCAGATAGAGATCCAGAACGTCTCAGCCGACGGCAACAAGGCAAACCTGATCGCCACACTGGGTAGCGGGCCGGGCGGTCTGGTGTTGGCCGGACACACTGACACCGTGCCCTTTGACGAGGGACGCTGGCGGAGCGACCCACTGCGACTGACAGAACGCGACAACCGGCTATACGGTTTGGGCAGTACCGACATGAAGGGCTTTTTCCCTCTCGCTATCGCGGCCGCGAGCGCCTTTACTGCCGAGGCACTGCAACAACCCCTCATCCTGTTGGCGACCGCCGACGAGGAGAGCTCTATGAACGGCGCGCGGCAGCTGGCCGCAGCCGGCCGCCCAAAAGCACGGGCCGCTATCATAGGTGAGCCCACCTCGCTGGTACCGGTGCGCATGCACAAGGGCATTATGATGCAGGCGGTGCGGGTCACCGGTCAGGCCGGCCACTCCTCCAACCCGAAACTGGGTAACAGTGCGCTCGAAGGTATGCATGCGGTAATGGCCGATTTGATAGTCTATCGCAAAGAGCTGGCGGCCCGTTTCAGCAACGATTTTTTCCAGGTCGCTTTCCCGACACTCAACCTGGGATGCATTCACGGCGGCGATAGCCCCAATCGGATCTGCGGCTCAGCAGAACTGCATTTCGACCTGCGTCTGACCCCCGGTGCCGACAACGCCACGGTGCGCGGTGAGCTGGAACAACGCATGCACGCCCTGGCCGCACAGCGTGGGCTGGAGATCGAGTTACGCCCACTGATTGTCGATATCGCCCCCTTCGAACAGAGTGCACAGAGCGAACTGGTGCTGCTGGCAGAAAAACTGACTGGCCACTCAGCAGAAGCGGTTGCCTTTGCCACCGAGGCGCCGCTGTTGCAGCAGCTGGGTATGGAAACCATTGTGATGGGCCCGGGCTCCATTGACCGCGCCCACCAAGCCGATGAATACCTGGAACTGGAGCAGATTCAGCCCTGTATTGCCCTGCTGCAGCAATGCATCCGTCACTACTGCCTGTAAACACTGTGCAATATTGCCATTAGGTAATCCGCACAGCTTTCTGTACTCTTAATAACTTTCTATTTATCAATAGCTTGGAAAATAACGTGACAACGTCGGGGCGATCCTATATTCGCTGGTTAAGAAACACCGCACCCTACATCAATGCACACCGGGGCAAGACCTTTGTGCTGATGCTGGGAGGTGATATCGCTCAAAACGATAATTTCTCCCATCTCGTGCACGATATCGCCTTGTTAAACAGTCTCGGCGTCCGCCTGGTGCTGATTCATGGTTCACGTAGCCAAATCGACCAGCGCCTGCAACGCGCGGGACTCAACAGCGTATTGCACGATGGTGTGCGCATTACCGACAACGCCGCACTGGAACACATCAAGGACGCCGCCGGCTCGCTACGCGCGCAAATTGAAGCGCTGCTTTCTATGGGCTTGCCCAACTCCCCGATGCAAGGCTCGCGTATGCGCGTATGCTCGGGCAACTTCGTGACCGCACGCCCCATGGGCGTGGTCAATGGCGTCGATTTTCACCATACCGGCAAAGTGCGGCGCGTCGACGCACAGGGCATACACCAGCAGCTGGCGAACGGCTCTATCGTGCTGTTGTCGCCGCTGGGCTATTCTCCCACCGGAGAGATTTTCAACCTGGCGCTGGAAGACATAGCGGTACACTGCGCCGCTGCAATCGGGGCGGACAAACTGGTGTTGTTCGGAACTGCGCCCGGCGTCGTGAACGAGGCGGGCGATTTGATTCGCCAGTGCGCCGTGGGCGAAATCGATGCACTCTCCATCACTGACTCCGAGCAAATTTCCCTACTACATACTGCCAAAAGCGCCTGTCTGGCTGGGGTATCGCGCTGCCACATCATTAGTCACAAGGACGACTGTGCGCTCTTGCAGGAACTTTTTACCCACGACGGCTGCGGCACACTGGTCGGTAACGATGAGTACGAGCTTTTACGCCAAGCCAACATCGATGACGTGGGTGGGATTCTCGAGTTGATCGAACCGCTGGAACAAGAGGGCGTGTTGCTGAAGCGCTCACGCGAACTGCTGGAGACGGAGATAAGCCAGTTCCGACTGCTGGTGCGCGACGGGCGAATCATTGCTTGTGCTGCACTGTATCCATTTCCCGATGACAGTAGCGGCGAAATCGCCTGCATTGTCTCACACCCGGAGTACCGGGGTGGCAGACGCGGCCAACGGCTGCTGATCACACTGGAGCAGGAGGCACGTCGCCTGAGCCTGGAGCGCGTGTTCGTCCTCACTACGCAAACGGCACACTGGTTTATCGAGCAGGGTTTTGCAGAGACCTCACGCGATGAACTGCCATCGCAAAAAAAGTTGCTCTACAACCTTCAGCGCAACTCGAAAGTGTTTTTTAAACAACTCTAAATCAGAGACAACAGGCGGCAATTCTCCCGCAGCCCGATCCACTCTTGCGCAAGGGTGGTACCTGATCGTATCCGTTCAGCATATCAAATCACCTTCCGTATTAAAAAACTTCTGCTTAAAAAAGCTGCTACTGTGAAAAGTCGGCGGGGGGATGTTATTCGCTCACCTCCAACACCACCGGTAGTGGCAATGTCTTCCTCGGCTGGAACGCCGGTTTTGCCTAGACCGACAGTGACACACCCTACATCACCAACAATCAGGCGACCCCGTTACTGTAAGGCCAGCTCCACCCAAGCCCCATCGAAAACAAGCTGGGCATAGAAATCCGAATCGCCTTTAGCCAGAGCACCCGTTGGCCCAGCCTCGATAGCAACCGCGCAGGCGGTTGTATCCACTCGCTGGAAAGTGCGTTTCCACTCGAATATAGCCTGCTATCTTAACCGGCAACATCGCACTGCATGGCTGCGTGGTTAAAACCGCCAGCGTCGACGATTCGATTTTGAAACTTTCCGGCCCCGCCCGCGTGACCGATTTGGCTTGCCAGGGATTTCCCGTCTACCATCAGGCTCCTCAGATCCTCGAGCAACGAAGACAGGCGGTCGCGTAAATGCCTGTCCTGCTGCTCACTGCGCCCATTCAGTATTTGCGCGACGACAACATATATGGCCTTCAGGTTGTGCTCGTAGATTCGTTTATACTCGGGAGAAAGGCTTTCTTTCTGCGCTATCACTGCCGCCCGGACGCGCAACTGCCATCCCGGCTTGCGTTCCAGCAATACGCCAAGTTCCGACAACCAATGGGCACGAGCCTGCAGCCAGGCCCGGTCCGAGCGCAATAGAGTGCGGCTGAACTCGTATAACAATTCGCGCTGCGGATCTGATATTGGCCCCAGGTATTCCCGGGCGTTATCCAGCGAATCGTCGTAACTGTCTTCGTAGAACTCCTCGTCCGTGCGCTCCAGATACTTGTCTTCGTAGTCGTTCTGTCGGTCACGGAGCTCCTCCATTAACTCCGTAATCTGCTTATCGGACAACTGTGCGCCAAGATCCAACAGCCAGTCCAGCGACTCGCCCTCCAGTCGCAGCCAGGCCGCTTCAAACTCGCCGAATATCGCGGCAATCATCGCCGGTGTCTGGGGCTGGTTGAGGTTGTTCTCGACGCCCTCGAGTATATTCAGATAATCCGGAAGCTCCCGGGCGCGATGCCAAACGAGAAATGGCTCAAGCAACCCATCCAGGTACTGCTTCTGCTGCTGGTTGAGATCGACATAATCGTCCACATACCACGGCAACAGAAAATCCAGTCGGTTGTAGACAAAAGTAGCGCTACTGCAAGCACCGAGAAGCAGGAGACCGCCGAATACACAGACTCTGGACCACCGGGGAAACGCGGTTACCACCGCCTATTGCCGACCGACAGATATTTGCCGGAACGGCGGTGATGAGTCTGGTAACGGGCTTGACGAACATTCAGCCAGCTCAACCCGATTACGCCCCAGATCCTTGGCAGCATAGAGCGCAGCGTCAGCCAAAGTAAGCCAATTCTCCAGATCCCGGACCTGCCTCACATCACAAACCCCCACACTGATGGTCATACTACCCCACGGCAGTAATTGCGCTTGCTCCACTGCACGACACAACTGGTTGGCGACAATATTTGCCTGCAACACCGTGGTTTCACTCAGCAGCAGCACAAATTCGTCGCCACCAAAGCGACAGAGCGTGTCCACCCCGCGGATACGCTCCTTGAGTAGGCCGCTCAGGTTCTTTAGCGCGGTATCGCCGACGCTGTGACCAAACTCATCGTTGAATTTCTTGAAATGGTCGACATCCAGCAACAACAGCGAAACGCTACGCTGGTGACGCTCCCAGTCCTGCAGGGCTCTGCCGGCCTGCAACTCCAGATAGCGACGGTTAAACGCACCGGTCAGCGCATCGGTGATTGCCATACCCTTGAGCCGCAACGACTGCTCGGTCATTGCATACACCAGCCAGGCGCTAAACACCCAGGTGAGCAGCATACTTAGGCCGATTGAGGCTGCGGTAGTCGGATCGTGTAGCGTCACCACCGCTGGCGCCGCGACCAGAGCGGTGAGCACGAACAAAATGACGGCCCAGCGGGTATTGAACAGTATCGGAACAGCCACCAGTAGGGGAAACAATAGATATAAGCTGAAATCCTGCCCCTGGTAGAGTGACAGCATAACCAGTGATATACACGCCCCAACCACCATCGGGGGTGACAGAAACGCTTCCCGCTGCAGGCTGAGCAGCAGGATATTCACCAATAGCAAAACAAGTAATGCCGATGTCGCCACGGCAGGCAAAAGTTGCTGTGTATAAACGTTGTTCGCAACATTGGGCAGTATAATTACTGCCGTCAGTAAAAACATATAACGGTAGGCACTGCGGCGATGTTTATCGCGTAGATCGTCGACGTATTGATCATTGCGTGCACGATGCCGAGGCCACAATTCATCAGTGAAGGACTCTGTAAAATCGCGCTTGAGCCGCAGCCACCGCGCCTTATTGGAAGTATTCAGATTGCTGTCCGTGTCGAATATCAGGAAGGCTGACGAGGCGCCTGATACCGTCCTATAAGTCTATAGTTTGCCTACAATACCTCAGCAGCACCGCCGGGCCAATGCTCCGGAGCCACAAGCTCGCACTTTGCACTGCTAGCGGAGCTTGAAAGACCGCTCAAGCGGCGGCGTGCTGCTCGCCCTCGGCGGCCTTGTTGATCGCCCCCAGAATACCGTCAAGCGAAGCCTGGATAATATCGGAGCTGCGTCCAATCCCACAGAAACGAACGCCGTCAATATTGAGCTGTATGTAACAAATTGCCTCGGCGTCTGCACTCTGGCTCAGAGCGTGCTCATTGTATTCTACCAACACAATCTGCTTGCCGGTAAGGTGCTGCATAGCATCGACAAATGAGGCTACTACACCGTTGCCGGTACCGGACAACTGATGGACGGCCGTGCCTTCGCGCAACTCTGCCTGCAGCCGGTCCACGCCGCCCTCGCGACTCACCTGGTAGTTACCCAGTGCCCAGCGGCCGTCCACCGCGAAATAGGTGTCCTGAAACAGCTGGTAGACCTCCGCTGAGCACACCTCTGTCTCACGCTCCTCAGCGTAAGCCTGCACTGGGGCGCTGAAATCAATCTGTAACCACCGTGGTAATTCCAGACCGTAGTCACGCTCCAATACGAATGCGATACCACCCTTGCCTGATTGGCTGTTGATACGTATCACTTCCTGATAGGAGCGGCCGATGTCCTGTGGGTCTATGGGCAGATAAGCCACATCCCAGGGCGCATTGTTGTCCCGTTTGACCAGGCACTTTTTGATCGCATCCTGATGGCTACCAGAGAAGGCCGTAAACACCAGTTCGCCGGCATAGGGGTGACGCGGATGTACCGGCAACTGTGTGCACTCCCGTGTCGTCTGTATAATTTCGTCCATATGGCCCAACTGTAACTGTGGGTCTACGCCCTGACTGTAGAGATTCATGGCCATGGTGATGATGTCCATATTGCCAGTGCGCTCACCATTGCCCATGAGTGTACCTTCCACCCGGTCGGCACCAGCCATTACGCCCAACTCGCCTGCGGCGACCGCGCAGCCGCGGTCGTTATGCGTGTGCAGAGAAACCAACAGGCTGTCACGATTGGCGACATGGTCGCAAAACCACTCGATCTGGTCGGCATAGACGTTCGGTGTGCTCGCTTCAACCGTCGCTGGCAAATTGATGATTACCGGGTGCTCCGGTGTCGGCTGCCATACAGCGTTTACCGCATCGCAAATTTCCACGGCAAAATCCAGCTCGGTACCAGTAAAGCTCTCTGGCGAATATTCAAACACCCACTCTGTCTGCGGATGCCTGGCCGCACAATCCTTGACCAGTTTCGCACCTTTCACAGCGATATCAATAATGCCCTGCCGATCCAGACCAAACACCTGCTCGCGCTGCACTGTCGATGTTGAGTTATACACGTGGACGATTACGCGGCGGGCACCTTTGAGGGCTTCGAACGTTTTCTCGATCAGGTCGGACCGCGCCTGTGTCAGTACCTGTATCGTCACGTCCTCGGGAATTCGATCATTTTCAATCAACTCCCGCACGAAATCGTAGTCGTGGCTGGACGCGGAGGGAAAGCCTACCTCGATCTCCTTGAAGCCGATCTTTACCAGCTGGTCCCAGAGCTGTGATTTCTGGCGTGCCGTCATCGGCTCGATCAGCGCCTGATTGCCATCTCGCAGGTCTACGCTACACCAGCGCGGTGCCTGCTCAATGACACGGTCAGGCCAGCGCCGGTTTGGCATGGCAATGGGCTGGAACGCTTTGTACTTGCGATGATCGAAGCTGTTCATGATGCTCTACCTTTAATCAGTATTTAGGTGGCCTATCACCCGTGTGGTTGGTCTATACCAGGCCTCGTGAGGCGATACGCAGGGCATTGGTGGAAGGGTAATCCCACCAACACCCCCGCGACGGGTGATTGATCAGCCGGAGTTACAGTATAACGCGTCCACTGGAGAGAAAAATTGCGAATATGACACTCTACCGCCCATAAATGACAATAATTCTCTACAAAATACCAATTTTTTAGTGATATAGTTGCATCCCTTGGATTAGTCGCAGTATCACAGTCGGGGAGCGCTGTATGAAACTGGATCGCACAGACCGCAGGATTTTGCAGGCCATGCAAACCAATGCCCGCATCAGCAACCTTGACCTGGCGGACGCGGTGGGCCTCTCGCCCACACCCTGTTCCCGCCGGGTCAAGCGACTGGAGGAGTCTGGCCTGATCCGCGCGCATGTCACCCTGCTGAATCAGGCCATGCTCGGGCTCAAGCTCACCGCGTATATCGGCATCAGCATGGACCGCCACACACCAGACCGGTTCGAGGCTTTTGAAGCTGCAGTCGCGCAATACCCCGAAGTGATGGAGTGCTCCGTTGTCACCGGCCAGGCTTCCGATTACCTACTCAAGGCGGTGGTACCGGATATGGCGTATTACGAGCGCTTCCTTTTAGGTAAGCTGACGCGTATTGAGGGTGTGACCGGCGTACATTCGAGCTTCGAACTGCGCCGCGTGATACACAGAACCATGCTGCCTCTGACACATATTTCAGACGCAACCGTGCTGTGAATAAATGGCCAATTCCCGTGGCCGCTTGCAGACTTGCCGCGCACACCGAGTACTAGCAGACTGTGCGCCGTAAATTCATTCAACAACAATGTGGAGTGGCTATGATTGATATGGCAGGCAAGGTTGCCATCGTAACAGGTGGTGCCAGTGGTATGGGCCAGATAACAGCTAGACGCCTGGCAAAACAAGGCGCAAAAGTCGCGATATTTGATGTTAACGACAAAGGGCTGCAGGACACCGCCGCTGAGTCCGACAATATCACCGCCTTCCGCTGCGATATCTCCAGTCTGCAGGATGTCGAAGCGAAGGTTACCGAGGTTGTCGCTGCGCTGGGGCCCATCGAATTGTTAGTGCATGCGGCTGCGCTGATGCCAGGCCACAGTCTTATCGACCACAGCCATGAAGATATGGAGAGGCTCTTTTGTATCAACTACTTCGGTACCACCTATGTCGTGAAAGCTGTGCTGCCCGCCATGATAGAACGGGGCAGGGGGCGTATGGTCGTGTTTGGCTCAATCGCGGGGATGGCGCTGGTGCCGAAAATGGGCGCCTACTGCGCCACCAAGGCAGCTGTTAACGCCTACATCGAAGTGCTGCAGAACGAGATTCGCAAAACAGGTGTCCGTATTCATCTGGTCTGCCCACCGGCAGTGAACACGCCATTGGTCGACCAGACCATGGCAACCGACACGCCCGGCAGCATTATTGAGGCGAAGAAGAGTGGCCGTCTGGGCGATCCCGAACAGATGATTGACGCCATAGAAAAAGGCGTACGAAAAGACCAGGACATCATCTATCCGAAAGAAGCGAAGCTGCTATACCTGTGGCGCGCACTGCTGCCAAAACTGTGGTGGAAGGTCGTGATGAATTTCGAGAAATGAGGGTATCACAAGTCCCAGTCATTCGTTCATTGCAGTTCGCCACAGCCGCTAGCTTGCATATTTGTCTTGTGACGAATCTTTCTGCTCTGGGGCTCAGCAATTACAACCACTCATAAGCCAGCGGACCGCAACGATGTTTGAAAACTCAGATAAAGATTGGGAAGCCTACGGCGCAAAAAATCCTTACTACGGTGTTATTTCCAACGAGAAATTCCTCGCTGAAAACTTGAGTGATGAATCCAGGTTAGACTTTTGGCAGACCGGCCAAAACGACATAGACGGTGTATTCCAGAATATCAAAGCGCATCTCGATCCAGATTTCCAGCCTGTATATGCGCTGGATTTTGGTTGCGGCGTAGGGCGGCTATTGTTTGCCATCAGCAGTAGATGCGACCACGCGACTGGTGTAGATGTGTCACCCTCTATGCTGGCAGAAGCAAAGCGACAAGCCGCCAACAAGGCGATTGAGAATGTATCGTTTATAGAAACCAACGACTGCAGCGAATTGGGCCAGAATAAATATTGCCTGGTACATTCCTATATCGTTTTTCAACACATCCCCGAAGACAGGGGATACGCCATACTGGACCAACTGCTTGCCAGTCTTCGCAGCGGCGGCGTTGGGGTGCTGCATTTTACCTTCAGTAATTCACGATTTTGGTTTTGGCGACTTGCCCGTAAGATCCCATTCAACAAGCAACTGCGAAACCTGATTAAGGGACGCCCCATGAACGCGCCGCATATGCAGATGAATGAGTACGACCTGAATCTCATCATGAAGAAACTCTGGTCACTCGGTGTGAGTAATTGCCACCTGGCGTTAACCGACCATGGCGTGCTTGGTGCGATTATCTATTTTAAAAAGACGTAACTTCCGCGAGTGTTCGGTTGATGTTTTTGCAATAGTACAGTCTGGCCTTGGACAGGGTTCCACGTATGGAAGACACCGAGAAATCAGTCAAATAGTGCGGGTTCACATCCACAGTAGGTGTGGCCGGTAGAGACAGAAAAAGTGTCTCGCCTGTCCAGGTCTCAACACAGGTCCGTTTCGCTCCCCACAAAGAGCATCGGGGTAGCGCCGCTCACCGCTCAGCAGCAAAAACCGCGTTATATTTTGAACACGTATTTTTGCTTTAGCCAGTTGCATAGACTAGCATCGCCGCCCTATGGCCCACCGACAGTTGCAACCCGACTCCCGCTGGCTGCTGGCACTGCTGGCGGCACTGGTCGCACTCGGCCCATTGAGTGTGGATGTGTACCTGCCCGCGATGCCCGCCATGATGAAGGCACTGGGCACCGACATCCAGCACATGCATCTGACGCTCAGTACCTACCTCGCCGGCTTCGCACTGTTCCACCTGGCCTGCGGCCCGCTGGCGGACCGCTTTGGCCGCAAACCGATTCTGGTCGTCGGGACCGTGCTATTTGTATTGGCCTGTCTGGGTTGCAGTTTGTCCACCACGGTCGAAGAACTGCTGCTGTTTCGCTTCATTCAGGGAGTGGGCGCCTGCGTTGGGCCTACACTTGCGCGCGCTGTGGCACGCGATGTATTCGGGCCGGCGCGGGCGGCGCGGGCACTGTCAATCATTGCTATGCTAATGGCCCTGGCCCCTGCAGTCGCTCCCACCCTGGGAAGTATCCTGATGCTGTGGCTGCCCTGGCCCAGTATTTTTGTGTTCCTGGCGGTGTACGGCGTGAGTATGGTCGTCCTGATTCAGGTTTTTTTGGCAGAATCCCTGCCACAGCGACAAAGCCTGCACCCGCTTGCCATAGCGGGTAATTTCGCCGAGCTGATTTGCAGCCCCATGTTTATCACCGCTACCTTTGGTAGCGGCTTTGTATACGCCGGGCTACTGGCATACCTGTCGTCATCCAGTTTCGTCTACATAGATATGCTGGGCGTACCCGCACAATACTTTGGCTTTATCTTCCTCACATCAGTGGCCGGCTATATGGCAGGCAGTGCACTCAGCGCAAGGATGAGCCTGAATTATGATTCCGAGAGAACCGTATTGGTGGGCGCGGTGCTCGCGGCAGTAGCCGCGGCCAGCATGTGGGTGGGTACACAACTCTTCCCGCGCAGCATTCTGGTACTGCTGCTGCCGATGATGCTGTATTCGACGGGTATGGGGCTGGTGCTACCCAATGCGATGGCGGTGGCACTGCGCCCCTTTCCGCACATTGCAGCCACCGCATCGGCGCTGATGGGTTTTATCCAGATGGCGCTGTCCGCCTCCGCGACAGCACTGGTTGGCGCGTATCTCGTCGATACACCGGCGCCTATGCTCAATTTTATGGTCTTGATCACATTCCTCGCCCTACTACTTTGTGTGTCGCTGTATCGCGGTCGCGCAGTGACAAAGCCCTGACCGTGGGCTCGCACTGTGGCATACTCATCGGGCAATTTTTGTGGAGATTACGGCGTGCGCACTGCCTCTGATGTTACCGAGCTAATTGGCAACACCCCTCTGCTATACCTGAAACAGGTCTCGGAGAAAACCGGCTGCACGATTCTCGGTAAGGCGGAGTTCCTTAACCCTGGCGGTTCGGTAAAGGACCGCACCGCACTGGGCATCATTCGAGCGGCGCAAGCCTCTGGCGAGTTACGGCCAGGCGGCCGTATCGTCGAAGGCACGGCAGGTAACACCGGGATTGGCCTGACGCTGCTGGCCAATGCCATGGGCTACAAGAGCACCGTAGTGATGCCCGTGACCCAAAGTAAGGAAAAAATCGATACCCTCGAATTACTGGGCGCTGATTTACACCTGGTGGGTGCCACGTCCTATAGTGACCCCAATCACTACATACACACAGCACAGCGCCTGACGGAGAAATTCGACAAGCAGGAAAAAAACGGCGCTGTCTGGGCACGCCAATTCGACAACCTGGCCAACATGGATATCCACAGGCGCACCACAGGTGAGGAAATCTGGGCGCAAACGGACGGGAAAGTAGACGGTTTTATTTGTGCCGTAGGCACCGGCGGCACTCTCGCCGGAATATCAACCACTCTCAAGGATCACAATGCTGGCGTGACCATTGGCCTGGCTGACCCAGCTGGCGCTTCTTTGTACGAATACTTTCGCAGCGGCGAGTTGCACGCCAGTGACGGTGGATCCATCATCGAAGGCATAGGTATCAGTCGTATGACGGATAATATGGCGCAGGCGAAGGTAGATGTCTGCTTCATGATCCGTGACGAGGAAGCCCTGCCCTACATCTTTGATCTACTGAAGCACGAGGGTCTCTGTCTTGGCGGATCATCAGGTATTAACATCGCCGGCGCCGTTCGACTCGCGGAGCACCTCGGGCCAGGGCACACCATCGTCACCATTCTGTGTGACTACGGCAACCGCTACCAAAGCAAACTGTACAATCCGGTATTCCTAGAGAACAAGGGTCTACCTGTCCCCGAGTGGCTAGTGATCTAGAGAGGGAGCGCGATCAATTACCTTCGGATGCGCGCTCTTTTTCAATCAGGAAATCCACAACCTTCAACATATCCACTTGCGTTCCTGCTGTTTGCTGGCTGACGTAATATTTGCCATTGACCATCAGAGCTGGCGTCCCTTTCAACTTAGCCGCTTTGGCAGTAGCTACAGCCTGACTCACCTGGCTGTTCACCCCGAACGAATTGAAGGCTTTATTGAAGTCTGCCTCGGACACCCCGTTGGCAGCGAATAACGCGGCGATTTCCGCCTGCGATGAAAGTTTCTTATTGTCGACGTTCATCGCCTGAAAAAGCACCGGGTTCATGGTATCCAGCACACCCAAGACTTCAGCGGTGTAATACGCCTTCGCGTGCAGCGACATCTGCTCGGCCCAGACAGCCGGAATCCCTCGGAAGCTCACATCATCTGGCAGGGTTTTTTTCCACGGTTCTAACAACAGCTCAATGTGATAACAGTGGATGCAGCCATACCAAAAAAATTCAGCAACTTCTATTTTAGCCGAATCGACAGACCGCACTGGCGGCACGATCAATTCATAGTCGGCGCCTGCCACATAGGTTGTAGCGGCGTCTTCTTCAGCAACACAAGAAATCCCGAAGAGCAGCAGGGAGCAGGTCAGTAATACTCGTTTGATCATAGTTTTCTCCACAAAAATTTGTTGCTTGGTGTGCCAACAGCAAACACTTAGCGTTCGCCGGCTGAAAAAAAGGTGGCATATATGCCACCTTTTTTGCACTTCTGTCTATTTCAGTCCAGCCACATAACTGGACACAGCCTCTATTTCCTTGTCGCTGAGACTAAACGCTGTAGTGCGCATAATCATCGCGTCACCGTCATTAGTGCGGCCAGTGGCATCATCATAGCCTTTGCGATACGCGCGCAACTGGTCTGCTACGTACTGCGCATGCTGACCCGCAAGCGACGGGAAACCGGCCGGCGCATTGCCTTTACCTGTCGGAGAGTGGCAGGCAATACAAGCCGCCACTTTGCGATCCGAGATGCCAGCGCGGTAAATTTTTGACCCCAACGCCAGAAGTTCTGGATCTGTGTGACCACCCGAGCGTTCCTGCGCGGCGAAGTATGCCGCTATATCAGCCAGATCCTGATCAGTTTTGGCGTCCACCTGACCTGCCATCATAGGCACGGAGCGAATACCATCTCGAATATCCAGCAACTGCTTATACAGGTATTTCTCACCCTGATTAGCCAACTTGGGGAAAGGTGACGCACTGTTGCCGTCGACACCGTGGCAAGCACCACAGGTGACACTTTCGTTCTTGCCTGCGACTACATCACCCTCGGGGTGAGCCGTGGTGGCAACACCGATCGATGTCCAGCCAATCGTCAGGCTGAACAAAACCGCTAGTTTCTTCATGTGAATTCCAGATATAACGTATGTGAGAATGCGCTCAATTCGCTGGCGCAGGCGCCGGCGAGGCCATAAACTGAATAAGAGCTGCGTAGTCTTCATCGGTGCAGGTTGCGCACAAGCCAGTGGGTGGCATGGCGTTGAGACCGTTCTTCACCGATGCTATCAATGCGGGCATTCCTTTGGCCATTCGGGGCTGCCAGGCGGCCTCATCGTGTGACTTGGGTGCACCCGCCGCGCCAGTATAGTGGCAGGCAAAGCAGGATGCCTGGTACTGTGCCGGTGGCGCGTCAGCCCATGCACTAATGGCAGAACTCATCAGAACAACCGCGAAAAGTTTTTTCATGGAGACACCTCTAAACATCAAGTAAGCTGATTAACCACACAGGCATTTGATAACAGACAAAAAAGCTGTGACATTATATACGAGATACCCAGACCAAAAAAGGCAATCCCTCGCAATGACCGACCCCGAACAGATTACTGCCCCTGCAACACCCAATTATCGGAGTGCGCAGTTTGTCACCAGTGCGGCAAAGCTGGCACAATGCCCGCCTGATTCCGGCTGGGAAGTTGCCTTTGCTGGCCGATCTAATGCTGGAAAATCTAGTGCAATTAATAGCTTAACTAACAACAAAAAGCTGGCAAAGACCTCTAAAACGCCGGGAAGGACGCAGCTCATCAATTTTTTTGAACTGTCTGAGACCCAGCGCCTGGTAGACCTGCCCGGCTACGGCTATGCCAAAGTCCCACTGGCCGTAAAGCGCGAATGGGTAAAGCAACTGGAAAATTACCTGCAAAATCGCCAGTGTCTGCGCGGACTGATCCTGCTAATGGATATTCGCCACCCCCTGCAACCATTCGATCAACAGATGCTGGGATGGGCGTTACAGGCCGCTATGCCGGTGCATATCCTGCTAACCAAGGCGGACAAATTGAAGCGTGGCGCGGCCGGCACCGCGTTGCTACAAGTGCGCAACAAATTGAAAGCCAATGTCGATCTCGTCAGCGTGCAGCTGTTTTCCGCCTTGAAACACGACGGCCACAAAGAGTTGATTGCCGTTCTGGACAATTGGCTAATGGATGCAAGTGAAGGTGAAGAGACCGTATAGCGGACAGGTTCCCTAAAAAAACCCCGATAGCCGTTTTCGCAGTCACTGGGGACTTTGGGCCTCCTCGGGGAAAGAGGCTTCCTCACTTCGGCTCAGGATACAAGCCACTTAGGGGTGTAGCTTGCACTACTGATATTGAGACTGACTACCCTAGCAATAATCCCGAGATATTTGGAAATTTCGTCAACGGCTTTAATCGATCAGGGCAAACTAATGCGCCTCATCCCAATTGTTGCCAACTCCCGCCTCCACCAGCAGCGGCACGGACAGTTCAGCTGCCTCTGACATCAGCAAACAGATCCGCTCTCGGACCGGATCAACGTCGGCCGTAGCCACCTCAAACACCAGTTCATCGTGCACCTGCATAATCATGCGGGCATCGGTGTCACCCAGCTGCAGCCAGTCATCCACCGCCAGCATGGCACGCTTGATAATATCTGCCGCCGTACCCTGCATCGGTGCATTGATAGCGGTGCGCTCGGCCGCCTGTGCGTGCATCTTATTGCGCGCATTAATATTCGGAAGGTATAGGCGTCGCCCAAACAGGGTCTCTACGAAGCCCTGTTCCTTGGCTACGGCACGGGTACGGTCCATGTACTCGGCGACACCCGGATAGCGCTCAAAATAGCGATCGATGTACTGCTGGGCCTCCTGTCTACCCAAATGCAATTGCTTCGCCAATCCAAATGCCGACATACCATAGATCAGGCCAAAATTGATCGCTTTAGCCTTGCGCCGCTGCTCGCCAGACACCGACTCCAACGGAACTTCAAACACCTCCGCGGCCGTGGCGGAGTGCACATCCAGACCTTCAGTGAACGCCTTGAGCAAGCCGGCGTCTTTCGATAAGTGGGCCATGATACGCAGCTCGATCTGTGAGTAGTCAGCCGCAACGATCTTGTAGTCCTGGGGCGCGATAAAGGCCTGGCGAATACGGCGACCCTCCTTTGTTCGGATGGGAATGTTCTGCAAATTGGGGTCGGTTGAGGAGAGTCTGCCAGTAGCGGCTACGGCCTGATGATAGGACGTGTGAACCCTGCCTGTCGCAGCGTTGATCATCTCCGGTAGTTTATCGGTGTAGGTCGACTTGAGTTTGCTAAGACTACGGTATTCCAGTAATAGCTGGGGCAAGGGATAGTCCAATGCCAGCTCAGCCAGCACGTCCTCGGCTGTCGAGGGAGCCCCTTTAGGCGTCTTTTTAATAATCGGCAGCTGCAGTTTTTCGAACAGAATATCTCCCAGTTGCTTGGGGGAGCTCAAATTGAACGGCTGACCAGCCAGCTCATGCGCGTCACCCTCTAGTTCCAACAGGCGTTTCCCCAGCTCACCGCTCTGCTGCACCAGCAGCTCCCGAGAGATCAGTGCACCCTGGCGCTCAATACGCGATAACACCGGCACCAGGGGCACCTCGATGTTCATCAGCACGTCGCGCAGGCCTTGGTGTTCCTCCACTCTGGGCCACAGCGTTTGGTGCAAGCGCAGCGTGATGTCTGCATCCTCCGCGGCATAGGGGCCCGCCTCCTCCAGCTTGACCTGGTTAAAGGTTAGCTGTTTTGCGCCCTTGCCTGCCACATCTTCAAAATGGATGGTCTTCTGTCCGAGGTATTTCAACGCAAGACTGTCCATATCGTGGCGCGTAGCGGTGGAGTCCAGCACATAGGACTCAAGCATGGTGTCAAAACGAATACCACGCAGTGTGATGTCGTGATTGGCCAGTACGCTGGCGTCATACTTGAGGTTCTGCCCAACCTTGGCAAGGCTCTCATCTTCCAGCAGCGGTTTCAGTGCTGCCAGCACGGCTTCGCGCGAAAGCTGTTCCGGCGCGCCCATATAGTCGTGTGCCAGCGGCACGTAGGCCGCCACGCCCGGTTCCACCGCAAAGGACACGCCGACGATACGCGCATCCATATAGTTAAGACTGGTGGTTTCGGTGTCAAAAGCGAATAGGGGAGAGGCCTTGAGAGTCTCCAGCCAGGCGTCAAACGCGGCCTGTTCCGTGATGACGTCGTAGTTCACCAGCGTCTTTGCGGCCAGCTCAAGCGGCGCCTCGGCGTCATCCAGCAGCTCATCCAGCCAGGAGCGAAATTCCAGGCGGGTAAACCAATCGACCAACATCTCTCGCCCGGGTGGTGCGTTTTGCAACTGCTCGGGCCCCAGCGCCAGTGGCACATCGGTTTTGATGGTGGCCAACAGATATGACAGGTAGGCGTTGTCCTTTTCCAGCTCCAGTTTCGCCGCCATAGTCTTGGCGCCCCGAAAGGATAACGTCGCCACCTTGTCGAGATTGGCGTAGATGTCGTCGAGACTACCCAGACCCTGGATCAGACCCAGCGCTGTTTTCTCGCCGACACCGGGCACGCCTGGAATATTGTCAACCTTGTCGCCCATCAGAGCGAGAAAATCGATGATCAACGCTGGCGGCACACCAAACTTTTCCGCAACACCCGCCTCGTCCATTACGGTTTCGGTCATGGTATTAACCAGTGTGGTATAGGGGTTCACCAACTGCGCCATGTCCTTGTCGCCGGTGGAAATCACCACATGCCTGCCCTGTTCGCTGGCCTGTCGGGACAGCGTACCTATGACATCGTCCGCCTCCACACCGGGTTCGCAGATAAAAGGCAACCCCATGGCTTTCACGATGGCGTGAATAGGCTCGATCTGTTCACGCAATTCATCCGGCATAGGGGGGCGATGCGCTTTGTACTGTTCAAAAATTTCGTCACGGAAGGTCTTACCCTTGGCATCGAACACCACGACGATGGGGCTGTTGGGATAATCCACCAGCAGACGCCGCAGCATACTGATCACGCCGCGCACAGCGCCGGTATTCTCGCCGCCGGAAGTTGTCAGCATGGGAAGCGCGTGATACGCACGGTAAACGTAGGATGAGCCATCGACGAGGACAAGAGGTGGAAGATCGGAAGCCATAATAGAACTCGCTTTGATGTTTGGTCATCCTGGAGAGAGAACGACCTATCCGTATTATGTTAGTAAGGACTCGTACATTCTGGGCTGATGAAATATCAATGTTCCCAAAGATACCTGGCGGAACGATAGGTGACTTTCATTTTCGCTAGATCCAGCGGCGCTTTAAAGAATCCCTGATAGTCCCCTCTCGGGTTTATGAGTACTACATTAGAACTATGATCCACCTGATAGTCATCTCCCTCTCCAACAACCTTGCGAAAGGGCGTATTCAGCGCAGTGGCAACGCGATGAATGTCTAGGAACTCACCGGTGACACCGGTAAACTCAGGGTTGAAAAATGGGACATAAGTGGCCAGTTGCTCCACGGTATCCCGCGCCGGGTCTACGGATACCATCACCACCTGTGTACCCGCTGCTTCGGTACCCTCCAGGCTGGTCACAAACTGATTGAGAAAACTCATGGTGGTGGGGCATATATCCGGACAGTAGGTGAAACCAAAAAACACCAGAGTCCAATGACCCTCGAGCCGCGCTGGATCGAAGACTTCGCCATGGTGGTCGATCAGAGAAAAATCGCCGATGTCGCGCGGCGTCTCAAACATGTACAGGCCATTTATCTTCATTTCCGAGTCGGTCATGATTCGGGGCAGCGAGACGCGGTGCACAAATCCACCGACAATAACGGCGATCACTAGCAGCACTCCAGCGACCGTCAGTTTGATATTGCGAGACTGGCTCATAATGTGCTCACCGGGAAGATGTAATGATCGACCAACATAATCACAAATAAAGACATCAGATAGATAATGGAATACCTGAATGTCTCCATAGGGGCGTTAGGATTTTTGCCGCGCATCAGCTCAATCGCCCAGTACAGAAAACCACCGCCCAATACTACCGCCCCGAGTAGGTAAAGTATCCCACTCATACGCGTCACAAAGGGCAGCAGAGTGATGAGAAACATCAGGATGGTGTAAAGCAGGATATGCAACTTGGTGAACGCCACACCGTGTGTCACCGGCAGCATGGGTATTTCGACTGCCGCGTATTCCTCGCGGCGATGAATCGCCAGCGCCCAGAAATGGGGCGGCGTCCATGCAAAAATAATCAGCACCAACAACAACGCGTGACCGTTTACTTCGCCAGTAACAGCCGTCCAGCCGAGTAGCGGGGGCGCAGCGCCCGCAAGGCCGCCTATCACAATGTTCTGCGGTGTGGCGCGCTTGAGAAACATGGTGTACACAAAGGCATAGCCCACCAGAGATGCAAGCGTCAGCCACGCCGTGATTGCATTAATCCATACAAAAAGGATCGTCATCCCCACACTACCCAGCACAGCAGCGAACAGCGTAGCTTGCGTATTGCTCACCCGACCCTGTGCGATCGGGCGATTGTGCGTACGGGACATTTTTTCATCCACGTGCTGATCTACCAGATGGTTGACCGCTGCGGCTGAGCCAGCACACAGGGCGATACCGAGGTTGCCCAGCACCAGAACATGCCAGGGCACCATACCGGGCACTGCCATAAACATACCAATCGCCGAAGTGAGGATCATCAGCAAGACCACGTTGGGTTTGGTCAACTCCTTGTAGTCGCGCCACGTGGCCGTGCCTGTCTGCGTTGGATCGGTCATGAGCCTTTAGCCACCGGAGTTTTTTAGCAGGAATTTGAGGTCAGCAATAACATCTTTATACGGCACCTCCTCATTATATGACATCATAATCCAGCCCGCAGGGTCCATCAGATACCATGTGTTTGCGTCAGTGGCATACTCCGGGAACAGCGCAGCGTAACTGGCGTCCGATAACGCCAAGGTCTGCAAGCCCTGATGCTCAGTAGAAAGATACCTGGCAAATTCACCCGCGGCAGAGATGGGGTGACCATCGCTGAGCTTCTCCACCGCCAGCTGTGTGTTTTGCGCGGTGTAATCGCTGATATACACACGGCGCAGGCGGTTGAACTCCTTTCCCATAGCCATATGAATCTGGCGTGTCAGGTAGAGTGTCTTTTCGCAGGACTCAGCACAGTCGCCGCCGGCTGAAGGAACCAGCATCGTCCACCGCGGCTCCAATGCTGAAACTGTTACGGTCGCGCCGGTCTCATCGAGCAGGGCGTATTCGTCCAGTTGCCGCGGAGGCTGGACCAGCGCACCCCGATTAGCAGTGCCGAGCATGTCCACCAGGTCGAGGTCACCTTTCGCTACGAAAAACCACAGCCAGCTGGCTGCCAATATCACGGTCAGCGGAATGCCGCCAATCAATAGCAACACCATACGGTTGCGGGTAGTTGGGTTAGAGTCTGTCATTTAATCCTCTGTTTTCCCTGACCCCGTCAGCCACTGCCACACGTTGCTACTACGTATCAGGTAATACATTAAAAGTACCGCTGCCATCGCAAACCACTGCACCGCATAGGCCCGATGTTTTATCGGGCTCATATTCACAATCTGCCAATCTGTCACTAAAGCACCAGGCTGGTCGGCGTCGATGCGGATCGGGTAGGGGAACAACCTGCCCTCGTGTCGTGCGGATAGCACCGGTGCGAATTTATCCATCTCCACTGCCTGTATCCGTTTTGGCCAGCTATTGTCGAACTGTTGGTCTGCCAGCATGAAGGGAGAGCCAGGGGCAACATAAATGTGCCCGGTGATCTCCACCGAACCGTCGATAGGCGGCACTACAGGCAGCGATTGTCTGTCTCCACCGCCCGCAATCCAGCCTCGATTTACCAGCACACTACCGCCGCCCGAGAGCTGCATGACATCGAGCACCTCGTATCCGACCTGCCGTTCACGCATTTGGTTATCCAGCAAAAAATAGACGTCCGGCACAAAACGACCGTTCACTCGCACTGGCGTAAACGCGAGTTCCTCAGCGAGTTTGTCCCACTGTGAAGACAGCGGGGCAGGGGGCTGTTGTTGCCGCGCATCGAAGGCTGTCGCCATTGCACTTTTTTCGTCAGCACGCTGCAGTTGCCAAAACCCCAGGCTTACCATCAAGGGCACCAAAAGTGCAGTGAATAGCGCTATGCGCCACTCGAAATCAAAATAAAATCCCGATTTTGACGCGAACATCATTTTCCTCCGGCCCAAAGTATTGCTGCTGGTTTATACTGCACCGGACTGTTAAAGGAGAGATCCATTGTTAAAAGCTGCAATTATCGTAATGATGCTAGCCTTAGTGGCCAGCCTGGGAAGTGGATTCTACTATCTTATGCAGGATCAGGGTAACGCGGAAAAGCGAGGCACACTCCACTCGCTAGGTGTCCGCCTGGGTATCGCCACCGCACTCATGGCCCTCATCGCCTACGGCGTGGCGACCGGCCAGCTGGGACACCAAAACCCCTGGGATGCCGGCCCCGCGCGCCAGACAACCCAGGAATTACCGCCCGAAAGTCCCTAGAGTACGTAGACGAACAGAAATAGGAATACCCACACCACGTCTACAAAGTGCCAGTACCAGCTCGAAGCTTCAAAGCCGAAGTGATCTGTAGCAGTAAACTGCTTGCCTATCACCGAACGCAGTAACTGGATCAGCAACATCGTCATACCCATAAATACGTGGAATCCGTGGAATCCGGTCAACATGAAAAAGGTTGAGCCGTAAATACCCGCGTTCAGGGTCAGTCCGAATTCGACATAGGCCTCGTGATATTCCATGTATTGCAGGCACAGGAAGATTATCCCCAAAGCCACTGTGATGCCCAGCCACAAATTAAACTTCTTTTGGTCGCCAGCGAGAATGGCCATGTGCGCAACGTGGCAGGTAAAGCTGGATAACAACAGCACCATCGTGTTCCACATCGGCAACCAATGCCACCAGACGTGGGCATCCGCAAAGGACAGGCTGGTATTCGGACTTACGAAAGAGCCGTTGTTGGCGATAAT
This sequence comes from uncultured Halioglobus sp., assembly GCA_963934845.1. GTDB lineage: Bacteria > Pseudomonadota > Gammaproteobacteria > Pseudomonadales > Halieaceae > Marimicrobium. The sequence goes on from CAWWAG010000021.1 coordinate 52,209, forward strand.
TTGTGCGGCCGCACCACCCACTGCTTCCTGCGGCGTCTGCATCATCGGCCAAACATACTCAAAACCCGGCCAAAGCAGACCGTTCATACGCCCGCCCTCGCCTTCGCCTGCCAGCCAGGGTCCGGCCAGGTTACGCACGTAGTAAAGTACGCCAAAAAATGCAAAGAAAAACATCACTTCAGAAAAAATAAACCAGAACATCCCTAGCACGTAAGATCTTTTCATCTGCGCACTGTTCATACCGGCTATGTTTTCCCGGATCGCAGTCCGAAACCAGCCAAACAATGTGGCCATAAAAAAGAACATACCGAAGAGGAAAATGGTCCAGGAACTGGTCGCCTCATCCGGATCGCCAAACGTCATATCGTTCATGATACCGGCTGCACCAAAGATACTCAGAAGTAGGCCGATGGTGGCACAGATAGCCAACCTACTCTTCTCCGGTACGTAATACTTTTCGTACTCTGTAGACGTTGGACTTGCCATGTTATTTCTCCGTGTATAGGGCGCCGGTCCCCGACCTGCGCTTTAGCGAGCAACGATTGCCGCGCTCGCCATATTTGTCACATCAAACATTGTGTAAGACAGCGTGATCGTCCCGATATCACTAGGCAAATCCTGGTCGACAATAAACTGCAGAGGCAATTCCGCCGAGGTTTCGCCATCCAGTGGCTGCTGATTAAAGCAGAAGCACTCTGTCTTGTGAAAATACTGTGCCGCCCTGGAGGGTGAGATGCTGGGTATCGCCTGTGCCACCATGGCATCCGGCATCGGGTTACGCGCGTGAAACACCGTGCTACTTACCGCGCCAGGATGGACTTTCATCATCGTCTCGCCAGGCGCAAACTCCCAGGGCATACCCTCGTTATTGCTGGCAATAAACTGAACCGTCACCGTGCGGCTTTCATCAACCTGTGCCGCTACTGCAGTATAACGCTGCCCACTGGGTTTGCCGTTGATGCCGAGTACATCACAAAGCACGTTGTAGAGCGGCACCATTACCACGAAAACAAATGCAAACATCAAAACCGCCACCGTGGCCAAATTGATCACGGTATTGACGGTAGGGTTATCACTCAATTTAAACACATATCCTCCTATTACTTAATCAGCGGCGGCGTTTCAAATGTGTGGTAGGGGGCTGGTGTGGGTACTGTCCATTCCAGACCTTCCGCGCCCTCCCAAACTTTCTCATCACTGGTCTTTTCACCTGAAACAATAGTCGCGATTATGTTGTACAGCCACAAGATCTGCGAAGCACCGTAAATGAAGGCACCAATGCTGGACATCATGTTGAAATCCGCAAACTGCAGGGCGTAGTCGGGAATACGACGCGGCATACCCGCCAGGCCCACGAAGTGCTGCGGGAAGAAGGCCAGGTTAAAACCGATAAACGAGATCCAGAAGTGCGTTTTACCCATGGTCTCGTTATACATGCGACCACACCACTTGGGCAACCAGTAATAGACCGCCGCCGTCATACTGAATACCGCGCCCGCTACCATCACATAATGGAAGTGCGCGACCACGAAGTAGGAATCGTGGTACTGGAAATCGGCGGGGGCAATCGACAGCATCAAGCCGGTAAATCCGCCAATCGTAAACAGGATGAGGAAGCCGATAGCGAACAGCATGGGCGTCTCGAAAGTGAGCGAGCCGCGCCACATCGTAGAAACCCAGTTAAACACTTTCACGCCGGTCGGCACCGCGATCAGCATAGTGGCGTACATAAAGAAAAGCTCACCAGTGACAGGCATACCTACGGTGTACATGTGGTGCGCCCACACGATGAAAGAGAGAAAGGCGATAGACGCTGTGGCGTAAACCATGGAGTCATAGCCAAACAGTGGCTTGCGCGAAAATGTAGGAATGATCTGCGAGACCACACCAAAAGCCGGCAAAATGATAATGTACACCTCGGGGTGACCGAAGAACCAGAACACGTGCTGGAACAAGACCGGATCACCGCCGCCAGCGGCAGAGAAGAAGCTGGTGCCAAAGTGCACGTCCATCAACATCATTGTCACTGCACCCGCCAGCACTGGCATCACTGCCACCAGCAGGAATGCTGTAATCAACCACGTCCACACGAACAGTGGCATTTTCATATAGGTCATGCCCGGTGCCCGCATATTCATCACTGTGGCAATGATATTAATCGAGCCCATGATTGAAGACAGACCCAGCACGTGGATACAAAAGATGAAATAGGTCACCGATGGACCCGCATAGGTGGTAGACAGCGGCGCATAGAACGTCCAGCCCGCCTGCGGTGCGCCACCTTCCATAAACAGCGTGCCCACCAGCAGCAGGAACGTGGGCGGCAAGATCCAGAAGCTCCAGTTGTTCATCCGCGGCAGTGCCATGTCGGGAGCGCCGATCATCATCGGAATCATCCAGTTAGCCAAGCCGACAAATGAGGGCATGATCGCCCCAAACACCATGACCAGCCCATGAAGAGTTGTCATTTGGTTAAAAAATTCGGGCTCAACCAACTGCAGGCCGGGCTGAAATAGCTCGGCACGAATGATCATGGCAAAGGTGCCACCCAGAATAAACATGCCAAACGAGAACCACAGGTACATAGTACCGATATCTTTGTGGTTGGTCGTAAACAGCCAGCGGCTGAGGCCCTTGGCAGGACCGTGATGATGAGCGCCCATCGTTAACTCCTCCAATTAGCCTTTTTTGTGGTTGTAAACATCAATGGGCTGGATCATATCGCCCATGTTGTTACCAAATGCGTTTCGCTGATAGGTAATGACCGCCGCCATATCGACGTCGTTCAGCTGCCCACCAAAGGCCTGCATCGCCGTCCCCGGCACACCGTTGATACCCACATCGAGATGATACCCAAGATCACCCGTGGCAACCGGGCTGCCAGCGATTGCTTTACCGACACCCCCCTCACCATTGCCACCATGACAGGCCATGCAATTCACGTCGTACACCGCTTTGCCACGCTCCATTAGTTGATCCAGGGTAAACGTCTGCGCCATCAACCCCTTGACTTGTGCAGCCTCCTGCTGCTTGCCAGTAAACCACTGGACGTACTCTTCCTTGCTCACCACGTTAACCACGATTGGCATAAAACCGTGGCTTCTGCCACACAGCTCGGAACACTGACCGCGGTAAACGCCCACCTCAGTGGCATTGGTCCAGACTTCATTAATAAAGCCCGGAATCGCATCCCGCTTCACGGCTAACTGAGGCACCCACCAGGAGTGGATAACATCGTTGGCAGTGACCAGGAAGCGTACCTTCGTGTTGACAGGTATCACCAGCGGCTCATCGACTTCAAGAAGGTAATACTCTCCCTTGGCTTCAATGTTCTCAATTTCAGCCGTTGGTGTACGCAAGTTACTGAAAAAACTGACGTTTTCGCCAGATTCATTCAGGTACTCATATTTCCATTTCCATTGATAGCCGGTGATAACGACGTCCAATTCCGCATCATCAGTATCGTAAATTTCCAGCAACGTGGTGGTGGCAGGCACCGCCATGGCAAGCAGGATAAAAAAGGGCACCACCGTCCAGGCGATTTCTACCTTGGTACTCTCATGAAAGGTCGCCGGAGTAACGCCGCGTGACTTGCGGTGATAGTAGATGGAGTAAAACATCACACCAAATACGATCGCACCAATCACCACAGAAATACCGAGAATAGTCATGTGCAGATCGTAAATTTTGTGACCCACCTCAGTGACCCCAGGTGACATATTGACCTCGCTACCCTGGCCGCCGGCTGCCATGGCGAACACGCTCATAAGCAACAGCACAGGACCAAGCGCCAGCTTACACAGCCGCTTCGCTTCAAAAATCATTTCCCGTGTCTCCATATAGTAAAAACCGTAATTTTTTAACCGGAATTGCACTGCGCTTGATTACTCGCGCCCGATAGACCGAGACAAGCGTCAATGCACTGAGTTCATGCTGCTGGTTGGCAGCCAACCCAAGCCCGCTTTCTGCGGGAATTTAACGATTAGTGTGTGTTAGTTGACTGTGACAAATCGCCACACTTGCAGAGGGCGGGATTATATCGGAATTGATTTGTAAATCCTACATTGTTCAAGGTACACCATTGTCCGATATTTTTCCCTAGACACGGGCCTTATGCTGTGTATAGACCGAATTTGCGGCATGCCTACTAACGAGATATCGGATCTGTACTAGCCTGAAGAGACAATTTCAGCCACAAATATCTCGATGTCAGGTTGATCATGGCGACAGTCGTGAGCAAACGCCGGGGTTTCTTCGACTATGCGGCCCCGTTCCTGTCTTTTGCCGAGGACTGATTTACACAGCCACACAATGAATTGCCACAGGACGGCAGGTTGGGTGTGCTGCTCGACAAGTCTTTTCTTGCGCTGCGATTGCTGGAGAAGGTCAATGATTATAATACCCGGCTCCTGCGACGACCAGTTATCCCACTGGACAGGACCGAGACCAATATCATTGTGCACCATTTACTGGGCGGCAGCTTTGACGCCCGAGGGAACAGTTGGTTCAGCTAACTGCCAGCCATTTGCTACACATTGAACATATGTGGGATCAAGTGCGCGATAGACCGGCCACAGCTGAGACAGTTGTACCGCGATTCTCCTCTGAGACACTGACAAGATCTGCAGACAAAATACGTTTGCGCCTCACCTCCTAGTCCTGTGGCTTTTCCCTATCCTTGCGTGGGTCGATGAGCGTGACTACCTGAGCCGCGGTCTCCATCCGGCGCGCTGCGGCGCGAGTCACTCGTGTAGGGATTTCTACTGGTCTGCGCACCGTATCCACGGCGGCCGTATCCACGGCGGC
>CAWWAG010000022.1:0-55032 GCA_963934845.1 uncultured Halioglobus sp.
ATGCAGCAGATGCAGCAGATGCAGCAGATGCAGCAGATGCGATCGATGGGCGGTGCAGCTGGCGCTGGTGCGCAGAAGGCGCCAGCTCAATAGCTGGTGCTCTCACTTAACGTAGCGGCGAATCGCCAGGTAATCGCGGGCTATGGTGTCGGAATTGAAGGTGTGCACTCCGGCGAAGCTGGTATCGGGTGACAAAATGGCCTGTAGTTCACCATCGGGATTTATCAGGAATAATTTCACACCGTGCACAACCTGGTACTCATTGCCCTCAGATTCGATGTCAGGCCCTTCCAGGGGGATTAGCTGCGCGACGATACCCAACCCCTGTTCAAAGGGCAGATACAGATCGTTGTCATCGCTGTGCGTCAAACCAACGAAATCTGGATCAAAAAAGGGGACGTAAGCCGACATTTGCGACACGGTATCGCGCGCGTGATCAACGGTATAAAACAGTACGTCCAAATCGGAATGCCCCTCTACTTCTAGTTCTCGGGTTACATCAGCCAGCTGCGACAAGGTGGTGGGGCAGATATCCGGGCAGGTGGTAAAGCCGTAGGATACGAGGTGCCAGCGCCCTTTCAGGGCTCTGTTGGCAAACACCTGGTTGTGATGGTCGGTCAGCTGGAAATCTGGCAGGGGACGGGCCTGAGATAGCAGCACACCCTGTATCTGTGGCGGAGTTGCGGGCCGGTTTAATAGAACTATGGCGGCGACTATCACAATGGCAGCATTGGCTAACAGAAAACCCGTTAACATCCGCGCGCGGGGAAACATGCTCAAAATCAGGGTACGCCTATGGGTCGAAGAATGTTTCTCGGGTGAAGAATGTGTAGTCACCCTCGATTGCCATAAGGGCGATAAGGACGACGATAGCAGATAGCGGTACGAACAGCACATACTTCAATGCGAGTCTTTCCCAGGCAACGTGCATAAAGATTGCGACGATGAGTCCCGCCTTGAGGAACATAAAAACCAGAATCAACGTCCAGCGCAAATAGCCCTGAACGTGGAAAAAATCGACCAGATACGAAAAGGTACTGAGAATGAACAGTAACGCCCAGATCTTCAGGTAAATGCCGATAGGATGTTGTTGGCCGGCAGTCTCGCTCATGATTTCACCTCACCACAGGTAGAAGAAAGCAAAAATGAAAACCCATACCAGATCGACGAAGTGCCAGTAGAGGCCGGTAATTTCAACAATGGCATAGCCCTTGTCTTCATAGTACCCACGCCCAACCCGGCGCGCGATGACAGACAGGTAAATCACCCCGGCCGTAACGTGCAGACCGTGAAAGCCCGTGATCATAAAAAACGCAGAGCCAAATTGCGCCGCACCAAACGGATTCCCCCAGGGTCGCACGCCTTCCGATATCAGCTTGGACCACTCAAAGACCTGCATGCCGACAAAAGATGCGCCCAGTAGAGCTGTGATTATCATCAAGATAGCGGTTTTGCGTTTTTCCCGGTTGTAGGCACAGTTCACCGCCATTGCCATGGTGCCGCTACTGGTGATCAACACGAAGGTCATGATAGCGATCAGTATCAGGGGTAAATGCGTTCCGCCTATCTCCAGTGCGAAGACTTCGCTGGTGTTGGGCCAGTCGTCCGTCTGCGACAGCCTGACGTTCATATATCCGGTCAGGAACACGCTAAAAATAAAGGTGTCGCTGAGCAGAAATATCCACATCATCAACTTGCCCCAGGGCAAGTCGAAGGCCTGCTTGTCCGCCGACCAGTCGGCTACCAGGCCGTCGACGCCCGGTGCGCTATAACGGTTGTTTTTGTCTGTCTCGATCGTCATGGGATGGCTCTCAAAATCCGCACATGCCAGCAAGTGCGTTAATGGTTTCCGGCCTGCTGGTGAGCAATGCAAATAGCACCAGCCAGACCCCCAGCAGGAAATGCCAGTAGGTCGCGCACAACTGTAATGGTGCATTCAGGGACTCGGGGTTATTGTCGTACCACACGCGAAAGACCACGTTGGAGAGCACCACCAGTCCGCCGATCAGGTGCAGCCCATGAATCGCCGTTAACAGGTAGAAATAACTGTTCGCCGGGTTGCCCGCCATGTAAAAGCCCATGGATTGCAGGTGCAACCAGAGGTCGAACTGCGCCGCCAGAAACAACACGGTAAAGAACACGGTGGCACTGATCCCGGCCACAGTTATATTGAGTTTACCGGTGCGCGTGCCGCCCAATCCCCACTGTATGGCGAGACTGGCGCAGGCCAGCAGAGCGGTGTTAAACCAAAGGCGGGAGGCGTCGGTGAAGGGTTGCCACGGCTGGCCTGCGAGCGCTTCGAAATCCGGGTACTGGGAGCGCGCCAGAAAGGTTATGATGAAGAGGAAGAAAAGGACGCCGACGATTGCCAGAATAAAACGCAGCATGATACGCATGGCGGCCGCGGGATCTGGGCCGCTGTATTGTGCGTCGGTGGCGGCAGCGGTCGGGTGTAGCCAGGGCTTGTCGCGTAACATTCTCAGGATATTCATGAATGGCGTTCCTCGTGGTCACCCGCGGTTTGCTCGACGGCAGTGACCGGGTGATTCTGTGGAATAAAGTCGTGCTCGGCGCCGGGCACGCTGTAGTCGTAAGCCCAGCGGTAGACCTTGGGCAGTTCGTGCCCCCAGTTGCCGTGACGCGGGGGTACATCGGGTGTTTGCCACTCCAGACTGGTCGCCTCCCAGGGGTTGTGGCCGGCCGGTTTGCCACTGCGTAGACTCGAGAACACGTTGTATAGAAAAATCAGCTGGCTCACCCCGACGATCAAGGCTGATATTGTGATACTGGCGTTAAGTGTCTGGGCTGATTCTGGTATGAAATCGGTGGACCCCATCGCGAAGTAGCGCCGCGGCACACCGAGGAAGCCCAGATAGTGCATTGGCAGGTAAATGGCGTAAGTGCCAAGGAAGGTGAACCAGAAGTGAATCTTGCCCAGCCGTTCGTTAAACATTCTACCCGTGATCAGCGGATACCAATGGTAGATGGCGGCAAACAACACCATGATGGGCGACACCCCCATCACCATATGAAAATGAGCCACGACAAAATAGGTGTCCGACAGTGGCAGGTCGACTGTGACATTACCCAGAAACAGGCCGGTCAGACCGCCGTGGGTAAAGGTAAAAATAAAGCCGATGGCGAAGAGCATGGGTACGGTGAGATGGATGTTGCCGCGATACAGCGTGAGTATCCAGTTGTAGACCTTGATGGCAGTCGGCACCGCAATAATTAGCGTAGTGGTGGCGAAGAAAAATCCGAATGCCGGATCCATGCCACTTACATACATGTGGTGTGCCCACACAAAAAAGCTGAGGCCGCCAATGCCGACAATAGCCCAGACCATCATGCGGTAGCCAAAGATATTCTTGCGTGCGTGCGTGGCCAGTACATCAGACACCATGCCGAACGCGGGGAGAGCGACGATGTACACTTCCGGATGTCCGAAAAACCAGAACAAGTGCTGGAAAAGTACGGGGCTACCACCGGAGTAATCCAGGTTTTCTCCAAGTGACACCAGAGCAGGCATGAAGAAACTGGTCCCCAAGGTTTTGTCCAGCATCATCATAATGGCGCTGACCAGTAGCGCCGGGAACGCCAGTAACCCGAGAACCGTAGCGGTAAAAATACCCCAGACGGTAAGTGGCATGCGCATTAATGTCATGCCATGGGTGCGTGCCTGCAACACCGTCGTGACGTAATTCAAACCACCCATGGTGAAGGCGACGATAAAAATTGCCAGTGACGCCAGCATCAGAATGATGCCCCAGTCATAACCCGGTGTCCCCATCAAGATGGCCTGCGGCGGATACAGTGTCCAGCCCGCACCGGTGGGTCCGCCCGGCACAAAAAAACTGGCCAGCAATACGATCACTGAAAGCAGATAGATCCAATAACTGAGCATATTCATAAACGGGAAGACCATGTCCCTGGCGCCGACCATCAGAGGGATTAAATAATTACCAAAGCCCCCGAGTAACAATGCAGTCAACAGGTAGATCACCATGATCATGCCGTGCATGGTGACAAACTGCAGATAGTCGCTGGGATTGATGAAATCGAATGTATCGGGAAATCCCAACTGTAAGCGCATCAGGCCCGAGAGGCACAGTGCCACCAGCCCTACAAATACCGCTGTAAGTGCATATTGAATCGCAATGACTTTGTGGTCCTGGCTATAGATGTACTTGGTAATAAACGTCTGCGGATCGTGGAGGTGATCGGGCTGGTCCGCTATTGCAACGTTTTGCATGTTGTCTGCCTCGCTTGTTTGGGTCGTTACGCTGTCGGTGTGCTGAACTACAGCGTGTTCAAATAGGCCAGCAAATCATTGATTGATTGCTCATTCTGTAAGGAGCGGGCCATCAGCACCATCTGGTGACCGTAAGTGTCGCCATCGTGCGCGCCCCGCACTCCGAGGCGGAAGTTTTCCAGCTGGCGTTTCAGATACCAGTCACCCTGACCAGCCAAACGCGGTGCCTGCAGTGCGTAGTTGCCCTGCGCCTGTGCGCCGTGGCAGGCGCCGCAGGTGGTGTAAAAGGCCGCCCCCCGTTGCGGGTCGCCGCTGAGTGTCTCCGTGGGCGCGTCTGCCTCCAGGGTTGCGATATAGGCGGTGACATTTCGGATGGCCTGGTCGTCTGGCAACAGATTGGCCATGGGTGCCATCTGCCGACCAAACTCATCGCCTTCGCTGCTGCCGCGGATGCCGTGTTTGAAATGTTCAATCTGGCGCGTAATGTACCAAGCGGGCAGTACAGCAAGACTGGGTGCATTCATCGAGACATTGCCCTGCGCTTGCGCGCCATGGCAGGCGGCACAGGTGGCATAACTGGTCTGACCTGCGACGGGGTCGCCCGCTGGTATGGCTTGCATTTCACTCCACGTGGGTTGCTGTGCCAGCCAGTTATCAAAATCCTGCTGCTGATCGACGACGACCTGACCGCGCATCGTGAAATGTGCGATACCGCACAACTCCATACAGAGTACATCGTATTTGCCGGTGACTGTCGGTGTCAGCCAGACGTACGTCACCATGCCGGGCACCATATCCATTTTTACGCGAAACTGCGGTACCGCAAAGTTGTGTAAAACGTCTTTGGAGCGCAGTAGCAATTTTACTGGCCGATCTATCGGCAGGTGCAATTCGTTACTGACAACCAGCACGTCATCGTTACTGGCGGGATCACTACTGCTCATACCGAAGGGGTTATCGGGGCCCACAAAACGTGAATCGACTTCTCCCAGAACGCCATCGGCGCCAGGAAAGCGGTAACTCCACTGCCACTGTGCTCCGACAACTTCTACTTCGTCGGCGCCCTCGGGCACGTCGACGAAATCCGCCCATACAATAAGTCCTGGCGCGAGCATCGCGGCAACTCCCACCGTCGTAATGATGATCAACCAGGTCTCAAGCTTTTTGTTTTCAGGTTCGTAGTGCGAGCGACGTGAGGGATCAAAGCGATAGCGAAAGATGGCCCAGGCCATGAACAGATTTACCGCAACAAAGATAAAACCGGTGATATAGAGCGTCAGGTTAATGGTGGTATCGATAGCGCCCCAATTGGAGGCTATTGGTGTCATCCACCATGGGCTCAGCCAGTGAAAGACCAGTGAAATGACAACCAACAGAACCAGCGCTACCACGATCTTCATGTCAACTCCTGGTCCGGTCGCCCGCTGGCAAACCGGAGTACAAAGGACTTCGGAATGTAGCTATTATTTTTAGTTATGCATTACCCTATTGGTGGCGCCAGGCGGTGCCCTTTATCATTTGTTCAAATTTCCCGCGCACACCGATAAACCATGCCGGGGCAGAATGTCCCTCGCCTGCCGACGCCAGCTTGGGATGTTCATTCGTGACCTGGCTCAGGATGTGCTCCTGGGACTCGCTTACGTCCACCACCAGAATATGTTTACCGGCGCGCAGGGCATCTTGAAAGCGAATAAAATCCGCGTGTGGTGTCTGGATTCCAATCAGTCCGCCCTCCCAGGTGCAGAAACCAAGAACGATGACGGCAAGGAAAATGGGGGGTGTCCAGGTAATAATATTGGTAATGCCGGTGACCCATGCGGCACCGATAATCAGGGCTGCGCCGATGACGCCAATGACCGCGCCGCGTTTGGTGCCACCGACTACGTCTTTTCGCAACACTGCTTCAACGTCGTTCAAATGGTGGGCTTGTACGCCCACGTCATCCTTGCTGAGCACGTGTATCTGCGGCGTGGTAACACCGGCGTGTTCCAATTGCTGTTCGATGAGTTCGAGATCGTTCAGGTCATCACTGATGTAGTAATGGCGTTTCATAATGCGCTCCCCTATCGGTCTTATTTAAGTGAGGGTACTAAAGGCCGTGTCTGCAGTTCGAAAAAGGCACTGCTGGCCACGCCAGGGCTGTCAAATTGTGGCTTTGAGCGCCCCTTCCCGACATCCGATTTGAGTATAGCACTCGCGAAATGCGACGCTAGCTACTGCGCATGCCGGTGGGAGACGCGCATCCGTTTTTAGTCCTTTATAGAATATCCGCAATCGCGGTTAGCATAGAAAAGTATAAAAAGTGGGCATAAACAGCTCACTTTTAAAAAGTTGTTGATCTGAACAGGGTGAATAGCCTTTTTTAAGACTATTTTGCTACAAGTAGTCCGTTTGATAGATGAATAACGATTAAAAACGCCTACATTTTCAAGATAATCTTGCCCATGTGCTGTCCTCCCTGCATGTGGGCGTGTGCCTGCTCCACGTGTTCCAGGGGGTAGATACTGTCGATCATTGGTTTGATATTGCCACTCTCCAACATTGGAAAAATGTGCGTTAAAATTTCTTTGACCATCACTGATTTCTGGGCGAATGTCTGTGCGCGCAGCGTGGATCCAGTCATGGTGATACGTTTCATCAGCAGCGGCGCAAAATTGACCTCAGTCTTGAAGCCGTTCATATACGCGATATTGACAATGCGGCCTTCCGGTGCGGCGAGATTGAGGTTTTTCTGGATATAGTCGCCGCCAATCATATCGAGGATGACATCGATCTTGTTGCTAAATCCCAGCCCGGTGAGGACTTCTTCGAAGTCTTCCGTTTTGTAGTTGATCGCTGCTGTGGCGCCGTGCGCTTCCAGCGCCCGACATTTTTCGCTGGTTCCGGCAGTGGTGTATACCTTGGCGCCCAAGGCGGCGCACGTCATTACAGCCAGCGTGCCGATGCCGCTCGCCCCCCCGTGTATCAGAACTCTTTCCCCTGACTGCAGGCCGGCGCGCTGGAACAGGTTATGCCATATCGTGAGCAAGGCCTCTGGCAGCGCAGCGGCTTCACCCTTACTGAAGCCGGTGGGAATCGGCATACACTGCCCGACAGGCGCGACAGCGTACTCGGCGTAGCCGCCACCGTGCGTCAGGGCGCAGATTCGGTCTCCCACTTGCCAGTTTGTCACCTTATCGCCTACTACCTGCACGGTTCCTGAAACTTCCAGCCCCATGATGGGGGAGGCATCCTTTGGCGGCGGGTATAGCCCCTTGCGCTGCAAAAGGTCAGCTCGATTGAGACCTGCGGAATGTACTTTTATAAGCACCTCGCCGGCACGTGGTTGCGGCACGGGCCCGTGCTCAATACTCAGGTGGTGGCTCTCGGGATCAATCGCTACATAGCGACATTGATCGGGAACAGGGGTAGTTTCACTCATTTGGGTACGTCCTTTTCTTGTCGCCGCCTGACACTAAACCTGTGGTGTCACACAATTGGCATAACTTCGTCTAGCCTACGCTAAATGGCGATGGACAGCGCCACTTTCGATACGCGCTGCAATTTCCTCCTGAGTGAAGCCGAACTCGCGTAAAATTTCTTCACTGTGCTCCCCGATTTTGGCAGCGGCGCAGTGAATCTCTGCTTCGGTGCGGCTGAAGCGGGGCGCCGGTGCGGGTTGCCACACCTCGCCGTCGTCGATGAAAGTACCCCGTGCCTGATGATGCGGGTGATGGCGCACCTCGCTCATGGATAGTACTGGCGCGTAACAGACGTCAACACCGTCAAAAACCTCATCCCACTCACTTCGTGTTTTGCGTTTGATAATGGCAGTCATGTGCCCTTTCATCGCAGGCCAATTCTCCCTATCAAACTGGTGTTCAAAGTGTATCGCGTCATCCCCCAGTTTTTCCAGCAGCGCTGCATAAAATTTCGGCTCTATTGATCCCAGAGAGATGTATTTGCCGTCCGCGGTTTCGTAGACCTCGTAGAAGTGCGAGCCGGAGTCGAGCAGGTTGGTGCCGCGCTCGTCGGACCAGAAGCCCACCTGGTTGGCCGCAAAGGTACTGGCCATCAGAGTCGCCGCGCCGTCAATCATCGCGGCGTCCACTACCTGTCCCTGGCCGGAGGTCTTGGTTTCCAGCAGTGCGCACACCATGCCGTACGCCAGCATCAGTCCACCGCCACCAAAGTCGCCCACCAGGTTGAGCGGAATGGCGGGCTTTTCGCCGGCACGGCCAACTGGATGCAGTGCCCCGGCGAGCGCAATATAGTTAATGTCGTGGCCAGCTGCCCGCGCCAGCGGACCCTGCTGCCCCCACCCAGTCATCCGCCCATACACCAGTGCCGGATTGCGCGCGAGACACACATCCGGGCCCAATCCCAACCGCTCCATTACCCCGGGGCGATTTCCCTCCAGCAGGGCATCGGCTTTTTCCAATAGTGTTAGCACCGTATCAATGCCCTGTGCGTTTTTAAGGTCGACGCTGATACAGCGTTTGTTTCGGTTGAGAAAATCCAGCTTGGGATTGTGAGCAAAGGTAAACATGCTACCACCGGGACGCTCCACGCGAATGACATCGGCCCCCATATCCGCCAGCAGCATGGCGGCGAATGGCCCCGGTCCGATGCCGGCGATTTCTATGATGGTCAGGCCTTTGAGTGGTCCCATGGTGTGCGCTCCGGTGTTGGGTCAGATGTGCCGTTGGTACAGAGCACAGTGCCGCTATCGTGGTGCGGTCACAATGGCGGTATGGGTCTTACGGGGTGTCCTTGCAGATCAGGTGTTCAAACATTATTCGGGCCTCTTCCAATTTGGCAAAGATGGGGTAGTCGCTGTTCATGGCCCAGCTGATGGTCAACATATTGAGCGTACCCACCACCATGGTGGCGAGAATTTCGGCAGAAAACGCCGTTTGCACATCATCTATCTCCACGCCCGCGGTAATCAACCGGGTGAAGCTCGCTATGGTGCTGTCGCCCACTTTGCGCTGGCGTTCAGAGTCTTCGGCGAAGGTAGACGGTGCGAGCAGGATAAGTTGGCGATCGATATCTTCGTATCCCGAAAAGTTTGATTCGATGTAGTCGATCATGGCTTCCAGGCGGCCGCGAGTGGTTTGATGGTTCTCCATCAACAGACGCAACATGGGTTCAGATTGGTCGTATAGTCGGGATATTCCCAAGCCGCCTATGAGGGACTGCTTGTTGGGGAAGTGTCCGTAGAAGGTGCGACGGGCGACGTCGGCTTGTACGCAGATCTGTTCAATACTGGTATCTTCGATGCCTTGCAGGTGAAACAACTGATAGGCCGCTTCCTCGATGCGAGCGCGGATCTCCTGTTTGCGTTTTTCGCGGCGCCCCAGGGGCGCCTCTGCTGTGTCCATGAAATTTCCGTAACACGGTTGCATTCGTCGAAACATTAAACTATTTTGTATACAAATGTGCAAGTTTGCTCATTTGGGAAGCTATTAGCCATCCGTTTAGCAAAAGAACGAAGGTAACATAAATGTCTGAACGTCTTATAGTGGTGTCCACGGACTGCCACGCCGGTCTGCCCATCGCCGATTACAAGCCCTACGTGGAATCGAAATATCACGAGCTGATGGACGTGGCTGTGCCCATTACCATCGACATGATGGACAAAGCCGAGTCCACCTTCCTGATCAAGGAAATCAACGATGCCTGGCGCGCGCCCATTCAGCGGGAACTCACTGGCGCCTGGGATTACAAAGAGCGCGTGAACATGTTGGCCAAGGACGGTATCGCCGCTGAAGTCATTTTCCCGGACGGTATTACCGAAAAAAACACGCCACCCTTTGGTGCTGGTCTGGGCCTGTCGCCGCGCGATATGGTGCCTGAACTACAGTGGGCTGGCGCAATGGCCCATAACCGCTGGTTGGCCGAGTGGTGCGCCAATGATCCTGCGCGCCACATCGGGGTAGCTTCAATTCCCCTGCTATGGGATGTGCAGCAGGCGGTGGACGCCGTTCACTGGTGTGTGGAGAGTGGTCTCAGGGCAGTTATGCTACCCACCTTGTGGGGCGTCCACGACGCCTATCATCACGTCAAGTACGATCCTTTTTGGGCGGTCTGCGAAGACCTTGAAGTGATTGTTCACTTTCACTCCGGACCAGCACCACACCAGGAATACTTCGGTGCCGGGTTTCCCGTAGAAGACAAAAGAGACGAGATGCCCGGCGCTATGGGCATCTATGTATCGGAAGTGATGTGGTGGATGTACCGCCCGCTGACCTTCATGATCTGGGGCGGCGTATTTGAGCGATTTCCAAAACTAAAGACCATGATTGTTGAAGGTGGCACGATGTTCATGTTGCCCCCCTGGTTACGCTTGATGGACTTTCATTACACGGAGGGCCAGATCTCCGCCAAGCTGGGCAACTTCCGCAAACACCTGTCGCTGAAGCCCAGTGAATATTTCGCACGCAATATCGGTATCGGTGCCTCCTGCGTGTTGCGCCCTGACCTGGAGATGCGTAACGAGATTGGCCTTGAGAAGGTGATGTGGGGGAGTGATTTTCCGCACCCCGAGGGCAGTTGGCCAAATACTGCGCAGTACTTTAAAGACAACTTTAGCAATTTCCCCGAGGCAGATGGACGCAAAATTTTGGGTGAGAACGCGATAAAGTTTTACGGACTGGACCAGCAGCACCTGCAGGCCGTCGCCGACGAGATAGGCCCTACAGCTGCGCTCTTCAACTAGGGCTGTAAGTAACAGGAACGACGTATCCAAAGAGGTTTTATGACAATCGTAGAAGCATGTGAATCCAAAACCAACACCACACCTGATTTCCCCATGGGCTGGTATTCCGTGGCGCGCTCCCACGAACTGCTGGTCGGTGAGGTCAAATCCGTGCAGGCAATGGATCGGGAATTGGTCCTTTACCGCACGCGCTCCGGTGTGCCCGTGCTGCAGGACGCCTACTGCCCGCACTTGGGTGCAAACCTGGGCGTAAAGGGTCGCGTGGTCGGGGAGTCAATCCGCTGCCCGTTTCACGGCTGGCGCTACGACACCGATGGCAAGTGTGTAGAAATTCCCTATTGCGATGATATTCCCAGTCGCGCGCAGTTGCGCACCTGGCATTGCGAGGAGAAAAATGGTGAGGTTTACCTCTGGTTTCATCCGGAAAATACCGGCCCCCATTGGGAGCTGCCAAACCTGCCGGAACTGGGTGATGCCAACTGGACGAACCCGCGCTACGCGGAGTTTCTGGTGCCCGCCCATGTGCAGGATATTGCCGAAAACTCCTGTGATCCGGTGCACTTCGAGTTTGTTCACAAAATGACGGACACGCCGCCGTCGACAGTTACCATCGACGATGACGGGCGCACCCTGCACCTGAACACCGATGGCTCCAACGCCGTTATTCCTTCGCAGTTGCACGCCACCGTCTACAGTCCGGGGTTTGCGATGGTGCGAAACACGTATGGCCCCGGTGCGGAAATGGTGATGTACAACAGCGCGCAGCCCATCAATAAGCACGAAACGCGCATGCGATGGACCTTGACTGTGACGCGGGGTATCGAGGATCTGGCAGGCGACGACGTTATGGAGGGCATCATTTCGGGTCTGGACGATGACTATCCGATCTGGGCAAATAAGGTGCACAAGCACAGGCCGGTTTTTTGTAAAGAGGACAAGACGCTGGTGTTGTTTCGTAAATGGGTGCGCCAGTTCTACTTGACCTCAAAAGATAAGCAGGAGATGGCGTAACAATGCAGGATTTTAACGATAAGGTCGCTGTCATCACCGGCGGTGCCAGTGGTGTCGGTCTCTCCCTCGCGTTTGCTCTGGGGCGACGCGGCGCAAAAATTGTCGTGGGTGATGTCGATAAGAGCGCGATGGAGCAGGTGCGCACTGACCTCGCTGCCGAGAACATCGAGGCCATCGTCGAGTTTTGTGATGTCACCTCCCTAGAGAGTCTCAGTGCTCTCGCCAACAAAGCCGAGTCTGCATTCAGCCAGATCGATCTGGTTTTCGCCAACGCCGGGATTGGCGCGGGGGAGTCTGGCGCCATGTGGGACTATTCGGAAAAGGACTGGCAGTGGTGTCTCAACGTCAACCTGTGGGGGGTGATCAACACAATTCGCGCCTTTATGCCGAGACTTGTGGCGCGTAACGAAGAAGCCCATTTTGTGGTTACCGGCTCTGGCAATGGCGCCCTGCTAGTCTATCCGGATCAGCCGATTTACACCGCGAGCAAGGCGGCGGTGCACGCCATCACTGAGAACCTGCACTATCAGGTGCAGGCGGTGCAGAGCCCGGTCAAGGTCAGTGCATTGTTTCCCGGGCCCCATGTAGTAGATACAGGCCTGTTTAATTCGGGTCGGGTGCGTCCGCAGGAACTGAAAAAAGAGGTCGAGGGTAACGAATCCGGAATCAGTTCTGTCGAGGATATGAAGAAAATGTGCGAGGAGTTCGGCATCGAGCTGCAGACCACACACCCCGATGAGGTGGCGGAAATGGCGCTGGAAGGATTGCAAAAAGACGCCTTCTGGTTGCTGGCCACCACGCCAGAAACGGACGCCAAAATACGCTCGCGAGCCGATATGATTCTAAACCGAGAAACCCCCGTACCCAATATGGTGGGTGCTTAATCCAGCAACGACAACTCAGAAGGGAAATATAATGAGCAATGAATCCAATGCACCCCAGGGCAACCCGGGCGATATCGTCAATTGGCCTATGCTGAAGATCCAATACCGGACTGACCCGGATAAGATCGCTGCACTGTTGCCGCCTGGCATCGAGCCGGGCGCAGAGCCCAACGTCAACCTCACTATCTATAACTTCCCTGTTCCCGATGAGCCAGAGTACGGCATTGTCACCAGCGTGGACGCCGTCTACAACGGTGTCGCTGGCGAGTACACACTCGGTTATGGCATTGATCAGGAATCGGCTATTTTTGTTAGTCAGGAGACCAACGGCCAACCGAAGTATCCCTGCACCACCGAGTTCTATCGCCTTGGGCCACAGGTTAAAGCGCGTTGTATTCACCAAGGTTATACCTTTGTTGAATTTCAGGGGTTTTCCAAGGGTCCTTCCGATCCAGGTGAACCGTTTCAGCAGAATGAATTTTGGCTGAAGTATTCCCGTGCGGTCAGTGTCGGCGGCCCGGCGACTGGCTTTGATTTTCCGCCACACGTAGTGCGTGTGCGCAGTGAGTACGGCACGGCCTGGCGTGAAGAGGTTGACGGTAAACTGACATTGCGCGACAGCCCCTGGGATCCTTTGACGACACTGCTACCGATGCGCGAGCAGTTGTCATCCTATCTGTGGTGGCCGACTTTCCTCGACCGTGAAATGACGCTGGCAGGTAAGCTCGATGAAGAGAAATTCCTGCCATACACTGACACGATCTCCGGTTCGCGGTGGCCCGGTACCAATGGTGGGCCCAAGCGCGACTAAACGAGAGTGGTTCGACTCCTGGATCGATAGATTCCAGGAGGTTCGATTGCAGCGACAGGACCGATGTTAAAACCGCTCCTGTTGCTGTCATACCCTCTCAGAATAGTTTTGATTCTGAAGCAAGAATGCAGATAATAAAAACCTGGCTGCCCGCAATTACCGGCATGTTCTGCATGGCCTTCGGGGCCGGCATCATGAGTATCTATGGCTTTTTTGTCGAGCCGCTGTCACAGGAGTTCGGGGTCGGCGCCGCGGTGCTGAATACGGGCCCTATCGCCTTATTAGTAGTCCCGGCCTGTCTGGGTGCTCTGGTTGGCAAGATGGCCGACCGCCTGCCGATTCGAAATATCATGCTGGTTGGCGCCAGCCTTTCCATGTCCGCCCTGATTGCGATCGGCCTGGCCCCGACACTGGTGTGGGTTGCGGTGGGTTTCCTCAGCTTTTCTCTCGGCCTGACGCTGTATGGCCCGGTGGTGGTCAACGGTATGCTGGTAAAACTCTATCCGGGGCGGGAAGCGCGGGCGCTGGCGCTGGCGGCTATGGGTATGAGTCTGGCCGCCATCACTTTGCCACCTCTGACCGGAAGTTTGTTGGCGTACCTCGATTGGCGATTGGCATTGCAAGTTTTGGCGGCGGGCTTGCTCGTGGTGCTGTGGGCAATGATTCTAATAGGAACTCCACACTTGGTGGTGGTAACAGGGAGCGTTAGCGAGGCGCCGGTGGCGAGTGCATTTTATCGTACCAGAGAATTCTGGCTGATCGGCTTATGCGTGGCTTTGGGTCTCAATGTGATGATTGTATTGACCGTGTGCTTCCCGCCCTTTTTCATCGGCCGCGGTTACACGGTGGCAGATGCCGGCTGGTTCCTGGCGATATCTGGTTTGGCCGGTCTGGTGGGGAAGAGTTGTCTTGCCTGGCAGGGAGACGCTATTCGCAATGCGGTCAAATGGTTGGCCGCAGGCCTGCTAGTGATGCAGGTTGTCGGTCTGATTCTGCTGTATCTGTCGGCAGATACGTGGCAGGTAATTGTCGCGCTGGCATTGCTGGGGGCCGCCAATGGCGCTTTTATACCGATGCACACCTACCTCAACAGTCGGTATTTCGACGCCGCGATCATCAGCCAGGTGACCGGCGCGCAGATGCCCCTGTTTTTGCCTTTTGGGCTGACCGGCGCGCCGCTGGCGGGCTATGTCTTCGATCATAGCGGAAGCTACGACGTGGTGATGCTGGCGCTCGCAGCCACTCTGGCTGTGGCGGCTTTTTTGATTGCGTGTACGCCGCCGTCGAAACAACGCTAACACTAGCGCGAGGCGCGGCCACTTTTTTTTGCTAGTATCTCCCTTCGGATTATCAATCTCGAACATTCTGCCAGACAACGGAGTAAACCATGCCGATGTACCTTCGAAAAAAACTACACGCACTGTTATTGATGATTATGAGCGTGGTGGTGCGTTTCTCGGCGCCGCTGCGACATACGGCATTCGCCGGCACCGGCAGTTCCCGCCAGCTTTGTGAGCACATCGTGCACACTGGCGTGAAAAAAGTGTTGGTGGTGACAGATAAGCCGCTGCGCGAGTTGGGCGTCGTCGACAAAGCCATCGAGGCCCTGTTGGCGGCAAATATCGATGTCGCGTACTACGACGGTGTGCTACCCGATCCAACGTTTGACCAGGTGACGGCGGGCGCAGCGATTGCTCGGGCCCACGGCAGCGAGGTGGTGCTGGCTATCGGCGGTGGCTCATCTATGGACGCCGCTAAGATCATTGCCGCTGCGGCTACCAGTAGTGCCTCGCCAGCGGATTGGGTGGGCATAGGCAAGATCAAACATACCGTGCTCAAGCTCTACGCGATTCCAACGACGTCGGGAACCGGGTCAGAGGCGACTATGGGGGCGGTGATTTCCGATGTTGTGACGCATGAGAAGAGTATCATCATGGGTGAAACCCTGCTGCCAACGGCTGTCGCCCTTGATGCCGAGCTGATTGTGGGCTTGCCGCCGCACATCACGGCTGCCACCGGGATGGACGCGCTGACTCACGGCATTGAGGCCTATATCGGTATATGGGACCGCGGTACCCGGTTAGAGGACTCGCGCCTCGCTATCAAATTGGTCTTCGATCACCTGGCCACGGCCTACCGCGACGGCAAAAATCTTGAGTCACGCTCCGCTATGTCTATGGCCGCCTACTACGCTGGCTTGGCGATTAATCAGGTCAATGTTGGCAACGTGCATGCGATTGCCCACCAGCTGGGAGGAAAGTACGGTATTCCGCACGGTCTGGCGAATTCGCTGGTATTGCCACATGTGCTGGAGTTTTGTCGTGAAGAGTCACAGCAACAGTTGGCCGAACTGGCTGTGCTGATTGGGATTGGAAGTGAGGGAGACGACCCCAAAGCGTTGGCTCACAAATTCATTCAAGCGGTGAAAGATCTGCGCACGGAAGTGGGTATTCCGGATCAGATGGATGTGATCAAACGCGAGGATTTTGAGTCGATTTGTCAGCTCGCGATCAAAGAGGGTAGCGCCTATCCGGTGCCCAGATTGCTGGATCGTGAAAATGTGATACTGATCCTGAACAAGATTTCAAAATAGTCTCTGCAATCGCCATCGACTTCGGTATTAAGGATTTAGGTGGCAACCGCCCACATCGGGCCTATAATGACTAACCGGTGCCTGACGGAGTTACTGAATATGGAATATGATGCGGCTCAGCACAGTCTACAGTGCCCCAAGTGCCAACACGGCATGGGGCAGATCACTCACGATGGTATTACCATCGATCGCTGCACCCAGTGTATGGGGCTTTGATTTGATGGGGATGAAGTCAACCAGTTGAAGGCCAGCAAGGACGAGTATATCGTCGACATCGGTGACCCCAAAGAAGGTTGGAAATGGGATAGCCACTCCGACATCAACTGCCCGCGTTGTGGCAAAGTGATGGAAAAGTCTGTAGATCCCAAGCAAAAACACATCTGGTTTGAACGCTGTCCAGAGCACGGCCTGTTTATGGATGCTGGTGAGTTCAAGGACTTTAAATTCGAATCAATACTGGATCGTTTTCGCAGCCTCGTTAAAGGCGATCGCAATATCGTCGCGCCCTGAGTAACGCGATAGTGCATTAACCGCCCGATAGGCCCGCCTGAGTGTCAAGCGGGTGCCGTGCCAGTTATTCTCTGTCGTCGCAGAGTAGCTGCTGATACCAATTCACGCCCTGCGTATCGTTAGTGCGCCTGGGCTCCTCAAGGTAGTCGAACAGGTTGGTTAGGTCGTTATTGTGGCCCTCAATCAACTGGTTGAGTCGTACGTGTAGTCCATAGAAGGGTGTCTGGTGAGACGCTAGTACTAACAGATCTTCGGGTAGAATCTCCCTTAACCGGGTACTGGAATGCAGCCACTCGTTCAGGTGGGTCACCTTCCGGTTCAGTGGGAAAAACGCTGACGTTCGGCGTGATTCTTGGGAGTGCCTGATCACCGGAGATCAGCAGTTTGAGCGCCGGACAGCACAGTGTGGCGTGTTCGGATGAATGTCCGCTGCTAATGATGATCTGCCAGTAGCGACCGCCAAGGATGTTGGTTTTTCTTTCCACCAAGGTGCGCAAGCTGTCGGGAAGTGGTGCAATCGCACGACCAAAGTTGCCGAATTTTTGTCTGTACTCATCCAGCTGTGCGTCATCATACTCTGCCACCCTCGTATTCCAGCAACCACAAATTGATGTGATCCAGTGACATCGGCATGCGGAAACGGGCTCAGAAGACACCGTCGGCTATTTTTTGTGGCTCACCAGGCGCCGGTCTTGCGTAGCGCGTGAAGGGATAGGTGAGCACGCGCTACCGTTCGGGATTGGGTTCCAGAATGGGCGCGTAATCCGTATCTTCGATAAAAAAATGGGACGTGAGCGCCATTGTAGACTACAACCAAGTGAATGACAGCCAGGCGCTAGCCAACTCCTCGCTCGCTGTTGGTCCAGTACTGCGCCCGAACAGCTTTTTTATCTGGCTTTCCGACTGGCGTCAGCGGAATGCCCGCGACAAAATCAATGGACTTGGGTGTCTGGACCGAGCCTTTGGCGGTTTTGACCAATGCCTGCATTGAAGCGACAAGGTCATCGCTGGCCTCAAAGTCAGGTTTGAGCACAACCACAGCCTTGACCGCCTCACCCCACTGCTCATCGGGTACGCCGATAACGACTACCTGGCCGACCGCCTCGTGCGTGGTCAGCACATCCTCAACTTCGCGCGGGAATACATTGAAGCCGCCAGTGACGATCATGTCCTTGGTGCGGTCCACGATGTAGAGGAAGCCGTCCTCGTCCAGCTTACCGACATCACCCGTGTGCAGCCAGCCGCCGGCGAAAGCCTCGGCGGTTTGTTCTGGCATGTCTTTGTAGCCCCGCATGACCAGTGGACCGCGAACACAAATTTCGCCCGCTTCTCCCGGTGCGACCTCATTGCCCTCTGGATCGCGCAAGCTCATGTGAACCCAGGGGGTGGGGCGACCGCAGGACGACAGGCGCTGAGGCTTGGAAAGGTCGTGGTCTTTCTTGCGCATATTGGCGATGACCATAGGGCACTCGGACTGGCCGAAGAACTGGTAGAAAATCTGGCCCCACTTGGTGATGCCTTCCTGCAGCCGGGTCGGGCTCATGGGAGACGCGCCGTAGAATATCGTCTCCATACTGGACATATCTGCCGTCGCGGAGCGTGGGGAATCCAGCAGGAAGTACAGCATCACCGGCACCAGCATGGTGCAGGTGATCTTGTGCTGCTCGACCATGTCAAAAAACCCATCGGGGCTGAAACCCTGCATCACGTAAAAAGCGCCGCCCTTCTGTAATACGGGTATGAAAAAGGCCGCCGCTGCGTGGGACAGTGGAGTTGCCATTAGCATGCGCACTTCTTCGGGAAATTCCCATTCGGCCAATTGGATCTGGGTCATCGAGGCGGTGACGCTGTAGGTGCTCATAACGCCCTTGGGCTTGCCGGTGGTGCCGCCGGTGAAATTGACGGAAGAAATATCGTCGGGCTTGATATCCGGTGCGACCAGTGGCTTTGGTGTAAAGGTCGCCGCCAGGGCCAGATAATCATCGCCTATTGAGTTGGGGCCAAAGCCGAGCAGGTTTTTCAGCCCGGGTACACGCGCCTTTAATGCCGCCGCCAGATCTTCGAACAGTGAGGCGTCAAAGATCAACGTTTCTATGCCGGCCGCTTGCAGTACATAGGCGTGGTCATCGAGCGAGCCGAGTGGGTGCAAGGGCGTACCAGTGCAACCAGTGAGCTGCATCGCGGCGATATTCGCCAAAACCTCTGGTCGGTTGGCGGAGATAACAGCCACTGTGCTACCGACACCCAGCCCTTTGGATTGCAGCGCCTGCACCATCTGGCTGGCGCTCTCACGTACATCCTTGTAACTGGCTACCTTGTCACCCAGAAACAGACAGGGCTCGTCGTTATAGCGGTTGAGGCCATCTATCAGCAGATGGGGCATCAAGGGCTGGTGTCGCAGTGCTTCGGTGGTCATAGTCTCTCCAAAAGTAAGGTTTTATAGTGTGTATTAGGCTTCAATTTGCAGTGCGCGGCGCAGTACCGCGAACATTTCGGCGGATTCGCGCCGGCTGATCTGAGCAGAGGAAAAAATGCTGGAACCGTGGAAAGTGCCGGGAAAACTGTGCAATTCCGTGGCGACTCCGGCGCGCATCAGCTTCACTGCGTACTCCACGCCTTCATCGCGTAGCGGGTCAAATTCCATAGTGTTTACATACGCCGGTGGCAGCCCTGCCAGATCCTCTGCCCTGGCTGGTGCTGCGAGGTAGGGCACATCAGGTGCGCCGCGCTGATACTGGTCACCCAAGTAAAAGTCCCAACTGAGTTCTGCATTGGGTCTGTTCCACATAGGCGTATCAACGAAACGTTTCATACTGGCAGTTTCCAGGCGATCGTCTAGTTCGGGTATACCCAGATATTGGAAGCAAATCTGCGGTCCCTTGCGATCTCTCGCCAGCAGCGCAACCGCCGCGGCCAAGCCGCCTCCCGCGCTCTGTCCAAATACGGCTACTCGCGCGGGGTCGATCAGCAAGCGGGCGCTATTGCTGCTGGTCCACACCAGTGCGGCGTAGCAATCCTCCAATGGCCCCGGATAGGGTGTCTCGGGCGCCAGGCGGTAGTCAACAGAGATGATCACCACGCCAAGGCGCCGGCACAGTGCGACGCAGGAGCCGTGTTCGCTGTCGAGGCTGCCGATAACAAAGCCGCCACCGTGAATATGCAGTAGCGCCGGGACTGCGGCATTCAGTCCTTCAGGTGTGTAGATACGCACGGGTACTGCGGGTGCGCCCTCCGGCCCCGCTATTGTCTGATTTGCGATGACAACGCCGCTTTCGTCGAGATCTGCATTCAGCGATGCGGTCATTTCCAGAAAGCTGGCCCGCGCCTGCTGTGGATTGCTGATCGTGAACGAGGTATCTGGCAGTAACTCCAGCATTGATACCAGTTCGGCGTCATAGTGATAGGCCATAAGCGTGTCTTCTCCTGCTTGAGATAGTCTGTCGTATGATTTGCGTCAGGTCTGATTAAATAGACGCGCAGTTGATAGACTATACTGTTCATCTCGAATGTGAATCTCAAGAGTATAAGAAAGGATACTTTTGTATAGTGTCGTTTTGGGTCAAGCGCGTTGTTAGTGGATATCAGGCGCCGCTCTGGGAATGCCCTATATTGGTAATATTCTATGTTCTGGGACCTGCCTCACAGTTCGTATTTCTGTTCTGCCATGAGGTGTCTATAGAATTAAAAGAAAAGCAGCGCAGCGTTCTCGGAGCGATCCATCATGGCACAGTTAGACACTGACAACTCCCGCACAAGTTACCGTACCTGTCGTATGTATCGGGATAACGGCAACTGGTTCTTTAAGACCCGCGAGGGCGATACCTTAGGCCCTTTTGAAGAGGAACTGAAAGCCTCCACACAGCTTGAAGTGTATATTCGGCTGGTTAGCTCCGGCTTACTGCCTTTTCAGGAAGTGCTCAGGCCGATTGTAATGGCGAAAAACCGCGCGTCGCCGGGATGAGATAGCCGAACTGCATTTTCTATCAGGTTATTTGCGTTACTTGGTACTCTTCCGGGTTACCTGCGCCTGCTAGGCTGGAGAATGTATTCGTCTGTCATCGTTGGAAAGCTTAAGGACCGCCTGTTTTATCGAACTTTACTGTTATGCCTGATCGGATTTGGTTCTACGGCGGCGCTGTAAGCACAAGAGAACGCAGCCGCGACAGTACCACCTGTCGTTCTGAGTTCTGGCGCGGAGGGAGGCGGCTACTGGAATGCTGCGAAGCGGATGCAGTCTGTTGCGGCCAGCAAAGCAGATCTGCCAATCGGAATCATACCCAGCACCGGCTCTCTGGAAAACCTTGAGCAGCTTTTGGATGACACCAGCCTGGTCAATCTGGCCTTTACCCAAGCGGATACAGCGCAGTATTACCTTAACAGGCGTCCCGGTCAGTGAAATTATCGACATGGCTGACATCACTGTTCACTACGGGGATACGCTGGCCGCGATTGAGCAGTTGAATTCGCCGGATGCCGCTGTGGATGCGGTGATGGTGGTAAATCGGCCACGCTAGCATTCGCCGGAAGTTGATTATGCCCTGGCAAATAGCGATCGCTATCGTTTTGTCGAGCTAAACGACGAACTGGTTTTCCAGAGTATGTGGAACAGCAGTGGGGTCTATCGCACCACGAAGCTGGCAATGCCAGAACCCCGTGAGCCAGTAAAAAAACTGTGTGTGAGAGGCTTACTGCTGGCCAATAAACAAAAACTGACGATAGACCAGCGCAATAAACTAAGTGACCTGATGATGTATCACTGGATGGAGATTTATCCGACGCAGTAAGCGTTGCAGCGGCGAAAATACGGTCAGTTATTCATGCGCTGACTGCATTAACCCTTGGTCTGCTCACGACGTCCATCGCCGCTGCTTTCAGTTCCCTCTTTGAGGGCACAATAGCAGCGTACAACACATCACTGAAAAAGAATGGCGACGGGATCACGCCAAACCGGCTTCGGCCTTGATCTTTCAGCTGGCCATCGCTCTGCCGGGAATCGATTGCAACAGTTGCCGGGTGTAGGTCTGCTGCGGTCGCTCGAACAAATCCTCGGTGCGCGCCTGCTCGACGATTTTTCCTTTGTGCAGCACGATAATACGATCCGCCAGTTGGCGTACCACGGAGAGATCGTGCGAAATAAACAGCATGGTGAGACCGTACTCGCGGCCTAACTCGCGTATTAGCTCCAGAATCTGTGCCTGTATCGTGACATCCAGTGCCGATACCGGTTCGTCTGCAACCACAAAGTCCGGCCGAGTAGCCAGGGCGCGGCCAATGGCGATGCGCTGGCGCTGGCCGCCGGAAAATTCGTGTGGGTACTTCCGCACAAATGCGCGGGCCAGCCCGACGTTGTCCATCAAGCGCAACACGTGCGCGCCGACAGTTTTACGACTCTCTATACCGTGCAGCAACAATGGCTCGGCCAGCGTGTCGTAAACCGTCATGCGCGGGTTCAGGGAGGCGAAAGGATCCTGAAAAATAAACTGCATTCTGCGGCGTAGATTTTTCAGTTTGCGCCCCTGCAGCGCGGTGACGTCGGTGCCATCGAAATGGACCTGCCCTGAGGTGACGGGCACCAGGCGCAGCAGGGAACGACCGATGGTCGATTTTCCGCTGCCGGATTCTCCTACCAGACCCAATACCTCTCCGCGTAATACCTCGAAACTGACGTCGTCGACGGCTTTTACCACTGTCTTGCCCGATTGAAACGAGGTGCATAGATTGCGCACGGTCACCAACGGCTCCGACGCTGGCAGTTCAACCGCCTTCCCTCCGCGTGGAATGGCTTGCAACAGCTTTTGCGTGTAAGGGTGCTGGGCGTTGCGGAAGATATCATCCCGGTTACCCGTCTCGACGATTTTACCCTGCTGCATCACCACAATCTGATCGGCAATATCCGCGACGACGGCGAGATCGTGACTGATAAACAGTATGCCGATATCGCGCTTTCGCTGCAGTGCGGCGAGCAGCTGCAGAATTTGTGCCTGTATGGTGACGTCCAGTGCGGTGGTGGGCTCGTCGGCGATCAGTAGTTCGGGTTCGTTGATCAGCGCCATGGCGATCATCACGCGCTGGCGCATGCCGCCAGAAAACTGGTGTGGGTAGTTGTCGATAGTGGAGGCCGGGTCGCGGATACCGACTTCCTCCAATAGTTCTAATGCTCGCGTGCGGGCCTGCGCATGGCTGAATTTCTTGTGACAGAGCAGTGGCTCCATCAGTTGCTTGCCGACGGTCATATACGGGTTCAGGCAGGTCATTGGATCCTGGAATACCATCGCTATGTCTCGCCCGCGGACCTTTCGCAATTCGGTCGGTTTCAATTGCAGCAGGTCCTGACCATGGAACAGTGCGCGCCCGCCGTCGATGCGCCCGGGCGGTTGTGGGATAAGTCCAAGCAGGCTGTAGCAGGCGACCGATTTACCCGAGCCCGACTCCCCGATAATCGCCGTGATTTTGCCGGTCTCCACGGTAAAACTGATGTCGTTCACCGCTTTGCTGGTACCCATGCGGGTGACGAAGCTGACGCTGAGATTTTCTACCTTGAGCACAGGGTTAGTCCTTCGCGCCGCGCACGTCCAGCGCATCGCGCAGTCCGTCGCCGAGGAAATTGAGGGAGAACAGGGTCAGTACCAGCGCGAGTCCTGGATAGATGAGCAGCCAGGGATACTCCTCCATGGTCTCGGCGCCGTAGGAAATCAGCAGGCCCCAGGAAGTTTGTGGTGGCTGCACGCCGAGGCCCAAAAAGCTGAGAAAGGCTTCGAGCAGCATCACGCTGGGAATCGTTAACGTGGTGTACACAATAATCGGCCCCAGTGCGTTGGGGATAAGGTGGCGACGAATAATGGTGGCCGGTGACAAGCCCAGTGAAATCGCCGCCTCCACAAACTCCTGCTGGCGCAAGGATTGCACCTGTGATCGCATAATACGCGCCATGGTCAGCCACTCCACCGCACCTATCGCCAGGAACAGCAGCAACATATTGCGGCCGAACACCACCATCAGCAGCACGATGAATATCATGAAGGGCAGCGCGTAGAGTATGTCTACCATGCGCATCATAACGGCGTCGACCTTGCCGCCGGTGTAGCCGGCCACCGCACCCCAGGTGATACCGATCAGCAGCGCAACCGACGTGGCGATAAAACCCACGGCTAGAGAGATGCGGCCGCCGTACATAATCTGCGTGAGTAGGTCGCGGCCGTAGATGTCCGTGCCCAACCAGTGTGTCGTCGACGGTGGTGTGGCACCCAGCGCCAGCTCTTGCTGCGCGTAGCCATAAGGGGCAATCCACGGCGTCAATAGTGCGACAACGGCAAAGAAGGACAGAATGGCGAGGCCCAACACCGCCAGGCGATTGCGTCGCAGGCGCAGCCACGCGTCACGCCACAGTGAGGTGCCCTGTTCAGCCTGGGCGATGTCTGTAATCATCTCTGCGCCCATTCAGTGGCCTCCGTACTGGCTGCGCAGCCGTGGGTTCATCCACGCGGCGAGTATGTCGGACAGCAAGTTGAACACCACAATCAGCGTGGCCAGAAACACCGTCGCGCCGAGGATCACGGTGTAGTCGCGATTGAACGCGGCCTGCACATAGATGCGCCCGAGCCCGGGAATCTGAAAAATCGTTTCGACCACGAACGAGCCCGACAGCAGGCCAGCAAATGCCGGGCCAAGAAACGCGACCACCGGAATCATGCCGCCCCGCAGCGCGTGACGCGTCACTACCTGCCATTCTGGCAGACCCTTGGCGCGAGCAGTCCGGATGTAATCCTGCGACATCACTTCCAGCATTCCAGCGCGACCCAGTCTGGCAATATAGGCGGCGTAGGTGGAGCCCAGGGTGATGGCCGGCAGTATCTTGTCACCGGGCATGTCACCCCAGCCCGACACCGGTAACCACTCCAGGTAGATGCCAAAGATCAGGATCAGGATCGGCCCCATCAAAAGAGACGGCACGCAGATGCCGATCATCGCCACCGACATAGGGATGTAATCCTGCGCAGAGTTGGGGCGCAGCGAGGCGACCACGCCAGCGATGCCGCCGATGCTGATGGCGACAAGCAGAGCGTAAAAACCCAGTTCCGCCGTGACCGGAAAGCCCGCGGCGATGAGTTCGTTAACGCTGCGCCCCGGGTATTTGAAGGACGGGCCTAGGTCGCCCTGTGCCAGATCACCCAGGTAGGCGGTGTACTGCTCGAATATTGGCAGGTTCAGGCGATACTGGGCTTCAAGCGCGGCCTTTACCTCGGGAATGACGGCTTTCTCGCTGGAAAAGGGTCCACCGGGTGCCATGCGCACCAGGAAAAAAGTGACGGTGATGACCACCAAAAGTACCGGGATGGACTGCAGCACCCGAAAGCCGATAAAACGCCACATATTATTGTTCTACCTGCCAATTGCTCTCCAGCGAAAGATACTTGTAGTTGACGTAGTCCATCAGGTTGGACGGTTTGCCGTGCACACTGGGGTGAACCAGATGATTGCTGGTGTAAGTGTAGATTGGAATGATGGGCATCTGTTCCATCAAACGCGTTTCAGCGGCTTTGAAGATCGCGTAGCGCTCCTCGCGTGATTTGGCCTGCGGTGCCTGTTGCAGAATCATGTCGTCATAGACGGGATCACAAAAACCGGTATTGTTATTGCCGCCGTTGCATAGGAACAGGTCGAGGAAATTATTGGGGTCGACATAGTCCCCGATCCAGCCGCGTCGCGCCATCTGGAATTCCATCTGATCGACGGAGTCCAGGTAGACCTTCCACTCCTGGTTGGCCAACGTCACGTCGATGTTCAGCGCGCCCTTCCACATCTGCTGCAAGGCTACTGCGATCTTGAGGTGACTCTCGCTGGTATTGTAGATGAGCTCCAGGCCCGGCCAGCCCGCGCCGTCGGGATAACCCGCCTCTGCCAGTAACAGCCCGGCCCTTGCCACATCGTAGTCGAAGACTTTTGGCGGATGGTAGTCGAGCGTACCGGGCGGCGTAATGCTATAGGCGGGAATATTGGTGCCGTGCAAAACGGAGTCATTGAGGAGTTTTCTATCTATCGCCAGCGAGAGGGCCTGTCTTACTCGCACGTCATCGAGTGGCGGTTTATTGGTGTTGAGGAGATAGAAGTACGTACCCAGATAGGGCGCGCTGACATAGGGGCTATCTTGCATCGCGCGGTACACGGGAATTTTATCCAGTGGAATGCTGTAGCTGTAATGCAGCTGTCCTACGCGGAACATCCGCTCTTCACCGGAGATATTCTCGGCGGGATGGAATTCGATGCCGTTGAGTTTTACCCTGTCCCTGTCCCAGTAGGTATCGCTTTTTTCTACCACGATGCGGCGGTTAAGCAGCCATTCTTTGAGGCGGAAAGGGCCGTTACCGACGATATTCTCGACGCGCGTCCAGCGGGTGAAGCGATCAGTCGCTTTGCCAAACTTTTCGATGGTGGGCCGGTGCACGGCGTAGGCACTGTGATGGTCCATCAGTTGTATGAAGTAGGGAGTCCGTGCATTCAGATGCACTTGCAGCGTGTGTTTGTCGATTGCTTTTACACCCACTTCAGCGAAATCATCCAGTTTTCCGGTGGCAAATGCTTCGGCGTTTTTTACCGGGTAGAGCATGTAGGCATACTGGTTGCCCATAGCCGGGTGGAGTGCGCGCTGCCAGGACCACACATAATCTTCTGCCGTCATCGGATCGCCGTTCGACCATCTGGCCTCTGAATTGAGGTGGAAGGTAATGGTCAGGCCATCCTCACTGATATCCCAGCTCTGGGCGACGCCAGGCTCGGACTCCAGGTTGTAGGGGTTTTTCACTGCCAGTCCTTCGAACAGGGCTCTGACGATATTGCTTTCGGGGATGCCGGTGACGACATGAGGGTCAAGTCCCTGAGGTTCCGGGCCGTTGCCGACGTGCAGTATCCCCTCGCGGTTACCCTGCACGACATTTGACTCGCCACTGCCACAGGCCAGCAGACTCAGGACCGCGATGACGGGCAATAGGATTCGTAATGCGCTTGATCGCATAGTGACGGCTTAATCCAGTGATTTGCGGAAGCGCTTGGTGGCGTTGGTCAGCATAACCACAGTAAACTCCAGTAGCCAGAGGATATCGGGCAATAATTGTGCCGCGTGACCACCGCTCATCCCACCGGTAAAGCAATTAAGCATGGGTGACAGGGTATTGCGATCTAACAGCTCTTCAATGAGGGTCTTCGCATCACGGCGTGACAGCCCGTGGACCCTGGCCATGAACGGCATGTTTTCCTGCACGGTAAGATCGTCATAGAGAGAGAATTTCTGTGTCATGTAGCCGATATTGCGACACAGTGTCTCGGCCTGTACCGGGATACCCAGTCCGAGCACGCGCACATATCCACTGGAGGGGATGAGCAGGCCGCATAGCATAAGAATGATGGTGGTCTTGCCGGAGCCGTTGGGCCCGAGGAAGCCAAAAATCTCTCCCTCTGGAATCTCCAGATCGACAGTTTGACGGCAGTGACATCACCGAAATGTTTGGTCAGGTGTTTCGCTCGAATCGCATTGGGACGCCTGCTGCTGTGTGAGGGTGTGCTGCCCTATTTTTATACGCATGGATACGGGCAGTTGCAAGGGCGCGACCCCGCTGAGGCGAGTAGCAAATCAGGCGGCCGACTTGTTGCGACTGCCGACGGCTGAGCCAATATAGTGCGCACGTGGTCGGATCAGGCGGCTGTCCTTGCGGAATTCCAGGAAGTGGGCAATGTAGCCGTACACGCGCGACATCGCGAACATAGCTGTAAAAAAGTGTGTCGGAATGCCCAGGCTATGAAACACCGCACCCTTGTAGAATTCTACATTGGCCCAGATTTCCCTGTCCTTCTCCGCAAATGCGCGCTGGCAGGCTTCTTCCACCGCGATCAGCGTGGCCAGCAGATTTTTACTTTCTGCATCCTGGCACAACTCCACCGCCATGGGTTTGAGAATCTTCGCACGCGGATCAACAGTGCGATATTCCCGGTGACCCATGCCCATAATTTTCTCTTTGTTGGCCAGAGTCCTGGTGACGTAGGCGTCTGCTTTTTCCGGGCTGCCAATTTCGATGGCCATCTCCAGGGCTGCCTGGTCAGCACCGCCGTGCAATTTGCCAAACAGCGTGCCGATGGAAGCGGAGATACTGGACTGTATGGGGGCCAGGGAGCTGGCACAGACGCGACCGGCAAATGTGCCACAGTTGAAGCTGTGCTCCATTTGCAGAATCTGCGCTGCATCCAGCATGCGCCGCTGTTCCTCACTCGGGGCCGCGCCGCTGAACATGGTCAGGAAGTTCTCATGGAACCGTTTGCCGGGTTCGGGTGCCAGAATAACTTTGTTCTGGGAAAGGCGATAGTGGGCGGCGACCAGTGCGGAAACCTTGGCCGCCAGAAACAGGCCGTGCTCCGCATCCGGCTCTACTTCCAGTCTTGATTCCTCGGGCAGAGTGAGCAGGGGCACAAGTCCCTGCAGCATCAACATTGGGTGAAGATCCCGCGGCACATGTTTGAGCAGATCGATCTCGGCATGGCTCAGGCGACTGTGACGGCACATAAACGCTTTCAAGCGACTGGTTTGCTGCTCATGGGGCAGATCGCCAAACAACACCATCCACACCACATGGAGGAAGGGCACTGCGACCAGCTCCTTGATGTCAATGCCGCGGTAACTGAGCAGGCCGATCTCACCCTGCACGTCTGAAATGGCCGTTTCACCGACGATAATGCCGGACAGATCGGCTGAAAAAATAGGTTCTTGAGAAGTCATAGTCTTTACTCGGAAGTGGTACTTTTACACATTATAGGACGGGGAGTACAATCAGTTGAGTTAATTATACTTATAATTGTATTAGAAGGACTGATATGCGCTTGGAGAACAGTGAGTTGCGGGCTTTTCGTGCCGTGATTGAGGAGGGTGGTTTCAAGCGCGCGGCTGAGGCCTTGCATATCAGTCAGTCTGCTGTCAGCCAGGCCGTGGCCGGCCTTGAATTCAAGCTGGAGGCCCCGCTGGTGCAGCGGGGCAAGGAGTTGCGCCTGACTGAAGTTGGCAAGCGTGTGTTCGAGCATGCGGTGGATGTGCTGCGTGACGAGCAACAGACTCTGGAAGATATCGTGCAGTTGAAGCAGGGTAAGACAGAGACCCTCAGTCTGGCTCTCAGCGCCTCGCTAAATCGCTTCTATGCGCCATCATTAATTAGCGCTTACTATCAGGAAAACCCTCGTACTACCATGAGAGTGGTAGAGATGCCCTCGCGCAGCATCATCTCAGCGGTGCTCTCTGGCAACGTAGAGTTGGGGCTGGGGCCGTTCCAGAAGGACATGGCGCCATTCCACACCCTGCCACTTTACCGGGACTCCCGCCATCTGGTGGTAAGCCCCAAACATGCGCGCTACGAGGATATGATTAACGGCGACGAAAGGGCGCTCAAGTTGACACCGCTGATTGCCTCTGCCCTGGATAATCCGGACATGCGCCCTTCCATCCAGCGCCTGCGCGATCAGTTCAGCAGTGTCTGGGAAGTCAGCAGTCTCTCGCTGCGCATCTACATGGTGGCTCAGGGTATGGGGGTGACCTTTATCGACCGAAAATTGCTGGAGGAGCATCCGAGTTGCGCCGACTTCCGTATCATGGATGACGTGTCCTTCGGGCGCATCGACAAACAGGTGGGGCTTTACTACCGCGCGCGCAGCAGTCTGAGCGACAGCGCGATTAACTTTATCGCGCTGTGTCAGCGCTACTGGAAATTGTAGTGAAGCAGACAGAACATGGAGCCGGGCCAAATGACAGTGACGCTGCGCGACAGTAATCTGAAAAAACTGGGCGAGCACCCGTTTGATGTACTGGTGGTTGGTGGCGGCATTAATGGCGCCGTCGCCGCTGCCTCGCTGGCCGGGCGCGGTGTCAGGGTCGCGCTGATCGACCGCGGCGATTTTGCCGGGGGTGTCAGTTCCAACTCATCGAATCTGGCCTGGGGCGGCATCAAGTACCTCGAAAGCCTGGAGTTTCTGCTGGTTAATAAACTGTGCAAATCGCGCAATCGATTGATGCGAGCGTACCCGTCTACCGTCAAAGAGATCCGTTTTTTGACGACTATACAGCGCGGCTTTCGGTTTCCCCCGTTCTTTGTGTACCTGGGGAGCTTACTGTATTGGGTGATGGGTCGATTTGTGACCCGCGCCCCGCATTTTGTGGGTGCCAGCGCGATTGAGACGGCGGAGCCGGTGGTGAACACCAGCAAAGCGGCCGGGGGTCTGGAGTACTCAGATTGCTATCTCTATGACAATGACGCGCGCTTCGTATTCAACTTTATTCGCAAGAGCCTCAACTTCGGGTGCATCGCTGCCAACTATGTCGAGTCCAATGATACACGGCGAGAGCAAGGACAGTGGATCACCTCGGCGCGCGATGTCATCAGCGGTGAGCCGTTTGAAATCCGTTCAAAGGCGATTATCAATGCCTGTGGCCCATGGGTAGACACGCAAAACCAGATAGCCGAAGAACACACCGAGTATCGCCACCTGTTCTCCAAAGGTGTTCATCTCATCGTGGACCAAATTACGGACAACAAGCGTGTGCTGACCTTTTTTGCCAGTGATGGGCGTCTATTTTTTCTGATACCGATGGGGCCTAAAACCTGTATTGGCACAACGGATACGCAGGTTGAATCCCCCGATGTCGCGGTGACAGATGAGGATAGGGATTTTGTGTTGGCCAATGCCAATGCGCTGCTCGATCTGGATCCACCTCTCACCAGGGGCAGCATCATTGCGGAGCGCGTGGGCGTGCGGCCGCTCGCCATCAAAGGCGAGGGCGGCAAGGCTGACTGGGTGCAGTTGTCGCGTAAACATGTGATCGAGGTCGATGAGGCGCGACAACATCTGAGCATTTTTGGTGGCAAGTTAACCGACTGCCTGAACGTAGGTGATGAAGTCGCCGAATGGATTGAACGGCTGGGTATCGAGGTGCCGCAGAAGGAAAATCGCTGGTACGGAGAGCCGGGCGCTGAATTGCGACACGAGTTTATGTTGCAGGCCAGGTTGATGGGACTGGATGCGCTGACAGATCCATCGTCGTCAGAGCCACTGTCCGAGCGCTTCTGGCGCCGCTACGGCGAGAGCGCTTTTGGTTTGCTGGAACGTATCCGGGAAGATGAAAGCTGTGCCAGCTTGCTGATCGAAAATGCCGAGTACACGCGCTGTGAAATCGAGTTGGCTGCGCGCCGCGAAATGATCGTCAAGCTGGAGGATTTTATGCGTCGCCGCTCCAAGATAGAACTGGTCGTGCGCAACGAGGATATCGCCAGGGCGCCGGGTCTGCGCGAAGCTTGCGACATCCTGTTTGGGGAGCACGCCCAGATGCGGCTGCAGGAATACCTGCACGCGCAGCGGTGATGACAGCCTCGTTGTTCGTGCCGCAAGACTGCTGCTGATTCAGCCCGGGATAATCATCGGCAAACTGCGCAGCGCTGCAGTATTGGAACTACACCTTGGTGCCGTGCACTCCCAGATAGTGTGAACTCAGATTGGGGCGCTCTTCCAGCACATCATTGATCTCGTAGATGCGCTCGTAGCTGGTTTCCTTGATCTGCCATTTGCCATCCACTTTCAGATAGCGATCCGAGTAGAGGGCGGTGCCCTGGGTTCTGGAGTTGTGATTGAGAATCCACATAGTATCGGCCAGATACCATAGCGCAGTGGCCTCCGTCTCACTCAATATCTGAATTTCAGGATGGTGTGCGTTGTGATGCCCGATGGCTTCACTGGTGAAAGACTTGCCGATGTTTGCCACGTATTCCTCTCTGCCGCGCAGCTTCCACTCGTAGTTCCCGCCGTGAAAATGCACAGCGACATCCTCGTGGAACAGGGTGCCCAGCTCCTCCAGGTTGGCGGTGTCTACACATCGGAAGTAGGCATACTTCAGTTGCTTGATGGCCTCGATATCCATCAGTCGCTGGATGTCCTTGCGCAGTTCCTCTATTCCGCCCTGACTCGCTTGCAGGGGTAGGCCATCCTGGATGCCCAGATTGGTTTTATTCAGTAGCTGGCGTTCGCTCATGCTGCAATCCTCATAAACATATGAAAAATAGACAAATTGTAGATACTTGCCGACGGATAATTCGCTGTGGACGCCAACTGTGACATCTCCATGGTCAATGTATGACTAGTGTACGGGTTTGGCCTAGCTACTAGAATGCCCGCCCCCTCCCGTCGTCGCATAACAACAGTTCCTCGGTCGATTGGTCCAGTTATTTGACCCGGTTGACTGCCCCAAAATTTGTACGGGCACTGTCTGTTGATGAGTAATTAAATTATGCTTGATGGGGTTGACGCATTTTTATATGTCTACTATTCTGGACATATGGATATAAAAGATGCCGTCCCGTTATTCGATGCCCTGTCTCAGGAAACCAGACTGAGGGCGTTTCGGCTATTGGTGAAGGCTGGCCTGAGTGGGTTGCCGGCTGGCGAGCTGAGTAAAAAGCTGGGGACACCGCACAATACGCTGTCCTTTCACCTGAACCACCTGTCCTATGCAGGTATTGTTCAGTCACGTCGGGAAGGCAGGTCAATTATTTACTCTGCGAACTTCGATGCCATGCACGATCTGATCAACTTTATGGTCAAGGACTGCTGCAGCGATGAATTCGCCAGTATTCATGAAGATAAGGATAGCGGTTGCTCCATCATCGAGCTGGCTGACTGTTGTGATGTGACCGGGAAACAGGAGAAAAGCCCATGAAACGTATGCATATTCACGTCGGTGTTGATAGCCTCGAGCAGGCCATAACATTCTATAGCGCATTGTTTGGTGAACAGCCGTCAAAGACCAAATCCGATTATGCCAAGTGGATGCTGGACGATCCGTGTGTCAACTTTGCGATCTCCACGCGGGCAGACAAACTGGGTGTGAATCACCTGGGTATACAGGTCGATGAGGATCGGGAGCTGGTTGAACTGCGAGAACGCCTTCAGGCTGCCGATCTATCCGTCTTTGATGAGGGCGAGACCGTCTGTTGTTACGCAAAATCTGACAAGTCCTGGGTAGAGGATCCTGCAGGCATCGCCTGGGAAGCCTATAAGACAATGGAGGAAGCCAGGTTTTTTGGCGCTGAGGAAGCGGCCAGTGAGGGTGCGTCTTGCGCGCCCGAAAAGCGCGAATCAGTCGGGGGTTGCTGTTGATGAAATCTGTGCTCGTCTTGTGTACGGGCAATTCCTGCCGTTCCGTGATCGCAGAAGCGCTCATCAATCACCTTTGTGCGGGGCAGCTCAAGGCCGTGAGCGCCGGCAGTCACCCCGCGGGTTTTGTGCACACCAAATCGCTGGAAACCTTGGCCCGACACGGCGTGCCACTGCCTGAGGCGCGCAGTAAATCCTGGGATGAATTCTCTGATCAACTCTTCGACCTGGTAATTACTGTTTGCGACCAGGCTGCAAACGAAGCATGTCCGGTTTTTTTGGGCCAGTACCAGAAGCTGCATTGGAGCACGCCAGATCCTGCCAAAGCGCAAGGTAGTGAGGAAGCAATCGATGCGGCATTTGATGAGGCGTTTCAAATGCTGCGAGAAAGAATTGAAAATGAACTGCTATGACGTCTGAAAGTGCTTCGCCCATGGGATTATTTGAACGCTACCTGTCGCTCTGGGTGGCGTTATGTATTGCCGCAGGTGTTGGTCTGGGCGTGGTCCTGCCCGATCTTTTCACCGTTATTGCCAGCATTGAGTATGCCAGCGTCAATCTTGTCGTTGCCGTCTTCATCTGGGTGATGATCTACCCGATGATGGTGAACGTGGATTTTGCCTCGCTGAAGGGCGTTGGCAAGAAGCCCAAAGGCCTTTGCATTGCGTTAGTGGTTAACTGGTTTATCAAGCCCTTTACCATGGCTGCGCTCGGTATTCTCTTTTTCGAGCTTGTGTTCGCCGGACTCGTTGATCCGCAGACGGCAAAAGAATACATCGCCGGCATGATACTACTCGGTGTTGCACCCTGCACCGCAATGGTCTTTGTTTGGAGCCAACTGGTGCGTGGTGATGCTAACTACACGCTGGTGCAGGTTTCCATCAATGATCTAATTATGGTGGTAGCTTTTGCACCTATCGCAGCGTTCCTGTTGGGGGTTACTAATATCGTTGTCCCCTGGGAAACGCTGCTGCTGTCTGTTGTGTTGTATGTGGTGATTCCGCTCGCAGCTGGGTATGTCACCCGAAAAATGCTGGATAGTTATGGCGCTCATGAACGCATCGCCAGTTTTACCGCAACAATAAAACCAATCTCCGTCATGGGGCTTCTGGCGACCGTGGTTTTGTTGTTTGGGTTTCAGGCGCAAACCATTATTGATAAGCCGCTGGTGATTGTGTTGATCGCTATTCCACTGCTTATCCAGAACTACGGCATCTTTTTTATCGCCTATACATGGGCGTATTTCTGGCGAGTGCCGTTTAATATCGCTGCCCCTGCTGCGCTGATTGGTACCTCTAACTTTTTTGAGCTGGCGGTGGCTGTTGCTATCAGTCTGTTTGGTTTGAACTCCGGCGCCGCACTGGCCACCGTGGTAGGTGTATTGGTTGAGGTTCCTGTCATGCTCTCGCTGGTGGCTTTTGCCAATGCCACGCGACATCGGTTTGCTCAGTGATCGCTTTCACCGGGCGTTAACACCTTGTGTGGCGCTGCGAGTTTCAATGAACCCCGTAGTGCTGGGCTGTTTGATCCAGCGCTGTTCCCAGCATTGCCACCAGGTTGTCGATCTCGCTGTGATTACAGATCAGCGGCGGCGCTGTGATCATCGCATCCCCGGTCTGGCGCACCATCAGGCCTGCGGCATTGGCCTGGTTTCGGCAGTACACAGCCGCTGCAGCATGCGGCGCCAGCCGCGCCCGTGAATGCTTGTCGCGTACCAGTTCAACAGCGCCGAGCATGCCGAGCCCGCGGACTTCACCCACGATGCGATGGTCACTCAGCGTCTGCAAACGCGCCTGAAAATACGGCGCGAGATGACGGGCCGTTGCCTCAACGACCTTCTTCTTGCGCAATACATTCAGCGTGGCGATACCCGCAGCGCAGACCGTCGGGTGGCCCGAGTAGGTCAGGCCATGGGCGAACTCGCCGTCGTGGCTGAGCAGAACATCGGCCACTTTGTCCCCTACCATTACGCCGCCCAGTGGCAGATAGCCGTTGGTCACTGCCTTGGCAAAGGTCATCAGATCCGGTTCCAGGTCATACGTCTGGCAACCGAACCAATTGCCTGTGCGTCCGAAGCCGCAGATGACTTCATCCATGATCAGCAGAATATCGCGCTCCTGGCAGATACGCTTGATCTCGGGCCAGTAGGAATCGGGCGGAATGATGACGCCACCGGCGCCCTGCACCGGTTCGGCAATAAACGCCGCCACTCGCGCTTCACCCAGCGCCTCTATTTTCTGCTCCAGTTCACGGGCTATCCGAATGCCGTAGTCCTGTGGATCTTCATCGGCGCCCTCCTCAAACCAGTGTGGTTGGTTGATGTGGTGGATATAATCGAGGCCGCGCGTCTGCTGGTGCATAGCGTTCATTCCGCCCAGTGACGCCGCTGCAATTGTCGAGCCGTGGTAGGCATTCTTGCGACTGATGATAAGATTTTTGTCGGGCTTACCCAGGAGGCTATAGTAGCGTTGTACCAGGCGCAGATTGGTATCGTTGGCCTCGGAGCCGGAATTGGTGAAAAACACGTGGTTAAACTGGGGGGGCGTTACCTCCACCAGTGCGCGTGCCAGTTCCACGGCGGGCTCGTTGGCACATTGAAAAAAGTTATTGTAATACGGCAACTGCTGCAGCTGGGCGTAAATCGCCTCTTTGATACTGGTCTGGCTATAGCCCAGATTACAGCACCACAACCCCGACATGCCGTCCAACATCTTGTTGCC
The DNA here is from genome assembly GCA_963934845.1 of uncultured Halioglobus sp. GTDB lineage: Bacteria > Pseudomonadota > Gammaproteobacteria > Pseudomonadales > Halieaceae > Marimicrobium. Next base: position 35,652 of record CAWWAG010000022.1, read on the forward strand.
GTCACTGTCGTAAATATAGACATGTTCCGCTTGGGATATGATACGCCCCCCGTCGCGACTGTGTTTGCTCAGATTGGTGAAAGGGTGCAGATAATGCGCCTTATCCAATTGGCGCAACTGCTCGGTATTTAGCTTTGTGGCCATGCAATTTTTCTCCGTGACGACAATACCGGGCGGCATTGGGGCTGTAGTCACTTGCCCGATCAATTCGCGCGGTTGTAGCAATCGAGCCATTGTTGATGTTACACGACGATGTGTTTATCTACGCGGGGCTATTCGATATTGTGGCATATTAGCGCTGTGATGAGATTACGCCTAAAGTGCCACTCTCATAGTGAATGTACTTTTTTTGAGAAACCAGGAGGGACCGGTGAACAATGATATAGACAAGACCGTGAAATTGGCAGATGACTCGACCTACGCCAATATTTTCAGCTATATGGGCTTGCCGCTTAGCCGTGACCTGGAAAGGGTAGGCCTGGATGCGGTGGTGATGGGTATCCCCTACGATCTGGGTACCAGTGGTCGCGCCGGGGCGCGCAGTGGGCCCAATGGCATTCGTCAGGCCAGCGCCAACCTGCGCTGGGAAGAGCAGCGCTGGCCCTGGAGTTTTAGCCTGAACGAGCGACTGCAGGCTATCGACTACGGCGATGTACAATTTGCTTCCGGCGACAGCGATGACATGCTGGCGCAGGTTGAGGCCCACGCCGCGCGTATCACCGCGGCGGGCAAAACCCTGATCAGTCTGGGGGGTGATCACTTTGTGACGCTGCCGCTATTGCGTGGCCATGTTGCCGCTCATGGCAAGTTGGCACTGATCCACTTTGACGCGCATACCGACACCTATGCCCAGCACGAGAAGTACGATCACGGCAGTATGTTTTACCGCGCGCCACGGGAGGGTCTGATTGATACCGAGCGCTCCATCCAGATCGGTATTCGCACTGATTATGATTGGCAAGAACATGAGTTTCAGGTGATCAATGCCGACCAGGTCAATGAGCAACTTGTAGACGAAACTGTCGCTGCGATTCGCGCGCGCGTGGGGGATGCTCCCGCCTATTTAACCTTCGATATCGACGCTCTGGATCCGGCCTTTGCACCTGGCACCGGAACCCCGGTGGTGGGTGGTCTAAGCACGTCCAGAGCACTGCGTATTCTGCGCGGTCTGGCTGACTTGAATATCGTCGGTTTCGATGTGATGGAAGTGTCGCCCGCCTACGATCAGTCGCAGCTGACCGCGTTGGCCGGCGCCTCGCTGGCGCTGGAATTTCTTTACATGCGAGCGAGCCGTACCTGAATCAGAGGGACGGCCACACCAGGATAAATACCCATGGCAAAAAGCAGCAATTGGCAGAAACTGAATTGGCAGGACCCGTTTGGCCTGGAACAGCAGCTGACCGAGGAGCAGCGGATGGTCCGCGACAGCGCGCGGCAGTACGCACAGGGTAAACTCCAGCCCCGGGTTCGCGATGCTTTTCGCAGCGAGGAGACCGATGTGAATATTTTTCGCGAGATGGGTGCGCTGGGCCTGTTGGGTTCGACGATTGAGGGTTATGGCTGCCCCGGTGTGGATTATATTTCCTATGGCCTGATCGCGCGCGAAGTGGAGCAGGTCGATTCCGGATACCGTTCAATGATGAGCGTGCAGTCTTCGCTGGTGATGTATCCCATCTATGCCTACGGCACTGAGGCGCAACGCGAACACTACCTGCCCAAACTCGCCAGCGGTGAATGGATCGGCTGCTTCGGCTTGACCGAGCCAGATCACGGTTCCGATCCGGGCAGCATGGTGACCAGGGCAAAGCGCGTTGAGGGCGGTTACCAGCTCAACGGCGCGAAAATGTGGATTACCAACAGTCCCATAGCGGACGTCTTCGTGGTGTGGGCGAAAACGGATGACGACAAAATTCGCGGCTTTATCCTGGACAGAGGCATGGCCGGCTTAAGCACGCCAAAGATAGAGGGTAAGCTCGCGCTGCGCACCTCGGTCACTGGCGAGATCGTCATGGACAGTGTTTTTGTGCCGGAGGGGCAATTGTTACCTAACGTTCACGGTCTTAAAGGTCCTTTTGGCTGCCTCAACAATGCCCGCTATGGTATAGCCTGGGGCTCGCTGGGTGCGGCTGAAGCCTGCTGGCACGCGGCGCGGAACTACACGATGGAGCGCACCCAGTTCGGTCGTCCGCTGGCGGCCAATCAACTGGTGCAATTGAAACTGGCGGACATGCAGACCGAGATCAGCCTGGGTCTGCAGGGCTGTTACCGCGCGGGCCAGTTGCTGGACACCGTGGGCATTGCACCGGAACTTATCTCGCTGATCAAACGTAATTCCTGCGGCAAGTCACTTGCGATTGCGCGGCAGGCCAGAGATATGTTGGGCGGCAATGGCATCTCGGACGAGTACCCCGTGATGCGCCATATGGTGAATCTGGAAGTCGTAAATACCTACGAAGGCACGCACGATGTGCACGCGTTGATACTCGGGCGCTCGCAAACGGGTATACCTGCTTTTTAGGTGTCACCCTGTGATGAAATCGATCTGTCACTTGATGTTGGTGCTCTCGCTCATCAATATTACCGTGAACAATTAGTTCAGGTAGCCGTTTGCCGCTGCGTGTATCGGTTGCTATTCCGTTTCCGAATGGGCGTTGGATTCGGAGTCCGATATTGTCAGCGATTGCGCCATGATCCCCATAGATATTCGGGTAAGGGATGAGTGACGACTTATCCTCAAACGCCAATCTGGCCAGAGGTTTATTGTTCCGCAGCCTGCGAGAAAAATCGCGACAAGGGCGATCGTGACACTCAACATTGCCCGCACAGACAATCCCCTGACCGATTTTTCAATGTGACTAACGCACAATCTCGACTGTATGCACCGCGGCGAGTTTTCCGGTCGGGTTTAGCTGACGCATCACAGGGATCATCGCGGCGAGGGCCGCCTCGCGATTACCCGGTGCGGGGTGGGTGCTTAGAAATTCCGGTGGGCTTGCGCCGCCCTGTGCCGCCATTTTCTCCCACAGCGACACTGCCGCATCGGGGTCGTAACCGGCCAGCACTGCAAGCTCCATTCCAATAGAATCAGCCTCCTTCTCGGCCGCTCGACTATTGGGCAAGCTGAGTGCAACTTTCGCCGCCATCGCTGCGCCACCCATTGCAATCGCCGGTCTGTCCGACATCACGCCAACCGCCACTACACCCAGTGTAGTGGCCATAGCGCCTGACATTTGCTCTGCCGTGTGATTCGCCAACGCATGGGATATTTCATGTCCCATAATTTGGGCGAACTCAGAATCGGTCAGGTGTAACTGGTCGAGCAGTCCCGTATACACAGCCATACGTCCCCCCGCCATACACCAGGCATTAACGACATCCGGCTCGTCCACGATCGCAACACTCCACTCCCATTTCGCCGTATGGGGAAACTTCTCGATCGCCACCGTCACCAGTCGCCCCGTGATGGTTGCTACCCGCTTGGAAAGCGCTGGATCATTCAGCAGCTTATGGTTTTTGTCCAACTCCCCCACCGTGCTGAGGTAAGCCTTCTTCGATTCAACAATGGCCGACTCCGGTGAAATCAGCATTAGCTGCGAGCGCCCGGTAGGACTGGTAGCGCAAGCCGATAGCAAGCTACATGCCAGGACAAGTAACAGTATTTGTTTCACGCCTGAAGTCCCCGGGTTATCCATCAGACTGCAAGCCTACCGTCAAAACGGCAATCCCTCATCAATATCGTGATTCGCATCCGCTGGCGTAGGCATCCCCTCAGTATGCAATATACCGTTGAGCTCAGCTTGAATTCCCGCTACATCGTCCGGCACGGCGAAAAACTGCGAGTACCACTTGCGCCCGGTGCGGAATGGCCCGTCGGTCTTCAACTGCATAATCTTCAGCGCAGGGCGCTTGTTGCCCCAAATGTTGAAGTCTGCCCCAAAAGCCTCCAGCGCACCCGCTTGCGCCTGTTTCGCCGCTATGCGGTCTGTATCAGTCGCGGTAGCTTCGCTACCCTTGAACAGGCAGCCGTGGAAGCATTTGGTGACGCCATCATCCACCGGTGTATTGGAAATCAGCTCAAAAATGGTATTGCCAGCGAAGACCTGCTTGGATAGCAGTATGCCAGGGCCCGTATACCAAGTGGTGGTGTATAGGTAGGTCTCGTATAGCTGCATCGGGCCGCCTTGGCGCTGCACTATAATATGGTCGATAAATTCATTCTCAAAGTACTCACTGGGCGCGCCGTGAGTCGGGCCGAGGTGGCGCACGTCGGCCATGTTGTCGAGAATTTCCTGTGAGTGTACGGGTAGTTCGCCAAGGTGATCGAGTTCCCAGCGCACCCACTGTGGGTCATCCCACTCTGGCAGGAAGGGCGCATCGTAGTCGGGCTCGCGGCCGTCCGGATCGTACCAGGCCATCACACAGCCCATGTTGTCTACCACCGGGTACGAACGTATAGAGGCGGATTTGGGGCAGGGGCCATCGTGGTAGGGAATGTCGTCCACATCGCCAGCGGAGTTATAACGCCAGCCGTGGTAGGGGCAGCGAATAGAATCGCCTTCTATTTGTTCACCATTTTTGACAATCATGGCGCTAGTACTGGCGGTCAGGTGGGTACCCATGTGTGCACAGTAGGCGTCAAGCATTACGGGTTTGCCGCTTTCGCCTCGGTACAGCGCGAGATCCTGACCGAAATAGCGCACTGCCATCGGGCCCTTATCCAGTTCCGAGCTCTCTGCCACAATGAACCATCCCCGGGGAAAGGTATTGGGGCCCAAATTGTACTCAGCCGCTGTTGCCATGACGTCACCTTTTTTAATAAAACGGTGACCTGATTATAAACCGTACTGGTGTCGTGGGTATCGCCTGTGCAAGTTTGAGTGGAAAGGATTGTCCGGCGGCTCAACTATTCAACTGCGGGAGCAACCTCAGGCGGCGCGTCTGGTGGATTCATCACATTGAACTGCCTCCCCAGGTAGATTCCGGTGACAGCCCATAGCGCCGCAACGACTGCGCCTGTCAGGGCCACTGCTGCCAGCCCCAGTCCCAGCACCTGAGTGAGGCCGGTAAAGGCCCAGGCGCTGAGCATGTCACCACCACGGTAGATCACGATGTCGATCACCGGTTTGGCCTTGAAGCGAGTTTCCCGGTCTACCGCGGTAAATAGCATTTCCCGAGCGGGTCGCGACACAGCGTAGTTTCCCGCCCGTCGGATGATTTGCAGGCCCACTACCACGCTCACCATCGGCGCGGCAGCCAAAAACAGCAGACCGACCCCAATGACTACAGGCACCGACGCCAAAGTAAAAGAAATACCCAGGTGTTTGGCCATACGTCCGGTGGCAAAGAGTGCGACGAGAATGGTCAGGCTGTTGACGGCCAAATCCATATTGGCCCAGATCTGTGTGCGGGCCTGTTCATCGTACACATCAAGCAGGTTCTTCAATTCGAAATAGACGAATGCAGAGATAGCGGTGTAGAGAAAGAGGAACAGCCCAATACCGAGCAGATAGCGACTGCGCGCGAATTCCGCAAAGCCTGCCAGGGGATTACCGCCGATGGCGAGATTGGAGGTATCCAGTGCGACGGCCTGATTATGGAGATCGGTCGCTTTCAGACGCTGCAACCAGTGCACCAGCGGCAATGTCAGTACCACCATGGCACTGGCAATCAACAGGAGTGCATCGGTGCCAAAATCGCCCACCAGCAGCGACGCGGTGGCCGGTCCTATAATGCCGCCAGCGCTGGCCCCTGCGCCGATAAACGCGAACAGTCGGGTGGCCTGTTGTTTGGAAAAGGTGTCTGCCATAAAACTCCAGAACACGGAGATATGAAACAAACTAAATAGGCTGACCCAAAGATAGAACGCCTTATCCAGTAGTGTGTGTTCTGTTAGTATTTTTGCGCCGATGTAAAACAGGACAAAACTGACGGCAAACAGGCCATACACCGAGGGCACCAGACGCTGGAAGCGAATGCGGGAAATCGCGGCACCGTACAGGGACACCGCGATGGTGCTGATAAAGAATGTAATAGTCCACAACCAGCTCACTTCCGCATCGGTCCAGTTGCTGGCCAGTGCGTCGCGTACCGGGCGCAGGATGTAGTAGGAGCCCATCAGCAAAAATACCAATAGAAACGAAACCAGAGTGGCGCGTATTTCCCTGAGTTCGATTTCGCAGGCTCGCGCCAGCAGGCGTTGCAGCCATCCGCCTGAAGTCGAGTTGCTATCCATTCTGAAGTGTCTCGAAGATCCGCAGCATCTCCGCGCGTTGCGTCTGGTCCGGAACCCTGCCGAAATTGCCGCGCATATTGTCGGCCATGTGCGAGGGCACGGCGGTCGCGGGAATGATGCAGGTCACCGCTGGATGCCCGAGGATATATTTCAGGAAGAACTGAGCCCAACTACTGCAATCCAGCTCCCCAGCCAATCCTGGTAAGGGGTGATCATGGGACTTTCCGAACAGGGAGCCACGCTGGTAGGGACGATTGATAATGGTGGCGATGCCGCGATCCTGTGCCAGTGGCAGCAGCGCCTGCTCGGCCTCGCGGTCTTCTATGTTGTAGCTGAACTGCACAAAATCCAGCGGCTCACTGCGCATGACTTCCATCAGCGCTGCAAGATCGCGGCCGTGCGAGGTGGTGACACCGATGTAACGCACCCTACCAGCGTCTTTCCACTGTTTGAGCGTGGCCAACTGCGTCTTCCAGTCCTTCAGGTTGTGCACTGCGATCAGGTCAAACGACTTTACATGCATGCGTTTGGCAGATTCTTCCATCTGTGCAATGCCGGGTTTCTTACCGGAAGTCCAGGCTTTGGTAGCGGCAAATAACGGGGGCATTTCTTTCATCGCGCGCAATACGTCACCGACCCGGGTTTCTGCGTTGCCGTACATCGGGGAGGAGTCGATTACTTTGCCAGAGCCTGCAAAAAACAGTTGCATCACCTCGGTGAGTGTCGCCAGCGACTCTGGATCTCCGGCTGTATCAAACGTGCGAGAGGTGCCCATACCCACCACCGGCAACAGTTCACCTGAACTGGGAACAGTGCGCTGTATCAGCGGCAGGTCGACGACGTCAGTTATCTGCGTTGAGGCCGTGATCGGTAGCGCCGAAGACGCCAGCAGGCCGGCACTCAACTGTAAAACCTGGCGGCGATTGATCATACTTGCGTCCTCTGACATCGAAGTGGGCCCAGTGTTTCAGTGTGATGACGGTGGGTCACGGTGCTTGTGGCTGTGGTGAACATCCGGATCAACTGTTGGCCAGTATCCACTTGCGCAAGCGGTTGGAGTCGCCAAAAGGGGTCAGCTTGCCGAAAGAATTGAGCAGCACGATGGAGACTTCCTCGCCGCCGATATTTGCCCGCATCACCAGACAACGCCCCGCTTCATTGATGTATCCGGTTTTACTGATCTCGATGTCCCAGGCCTCGTTTTTCAGTAGACGGTTGGTGTTGATGAAGGTGAGTGAGCCGCTACGAGAGAAGGGGTGCACGGTCTGCTCGGTGGTCGTGGTGGACTCGGTTATCAGCGGGTACTCGTTTGCTGCATCCAGCATTTTGGCAAGGTCACTGGCCGTGGAGACATTGGCCGCATTGAGACCTGCCGGGTCAGCAAAACGACTGTTGGCCATACCGAGACTGGCCGCTTTGGTGTTCATCTGTGCGACAAAGCGCTCTGTGCCACCGGGGTAGCTTCTGCCCAGCGCGGCGGCGGCGCGATTCTCCGATGACATCAGAGCGAGCAGTAGCAGCTCATGGCGTGTTAACGTTGCGTCAACGGGCAGCCGCGAACCCGTCATGCGGAGACGGTCTTTATCCGCCTCAGCGATAATGATTTGCGCGTCGAGATCCAGTCCGGCATCCAGCACGACCATCGCGGTCATCAGTTTGGTGATTGAGGCGATGGGCCGAACCGTGTCGACATCCTTGCCGTAAATAAGATTGCCTGCTGAATCAAGTACGATGGCTGAGGTTGAATGCAGACCGGGGTTACCCGCCAGCGCGGTGAACCTGCCGTCACCCGCGAGTGTTGTCCCGGTGCTGAAGAGCAGGGCTACAAGCCCAATTATTCTGACTACCTTCATACTAGCCTGGCTCCGATTCGGCGCCTGCTTCCACCCGGAGCAGGCCACGAAATGCGCGGCTGGCCGAGGCGTCGCCGGACAGCACACGATAAACGTCACGGGCTATGGGCATCTCTATGCCGTATTGCTCGGCCAGCGCCATCACCGCCGGCGCACTCTTGACTCCCTCGGCCACCATTACCATTTCGCTGATTATTTCCGGCATATTTCGACCCTTGCCCAATTGAATGCCGACGTGGCGATTGCGGCTCTGCGGGCTGGTACAAGTGGCAATCATATCGCCCATACCGGCGAGCCCGGAGAAAGTCTCGGCGCGCCCTCCCATGGCCACGCCAAGCCGCGTCACTTCCGCCAGACCGCGGGTGATCAGTCCAGCGCGGGTATTGTCTCCCGCACCCTGGCCATCGCCCATGCCGACGGCGATGGCGATGATATTTTTCAGCACGCCGCCAAGCTCACAGCCGATGATGTCGGTGTTGGTGTAGATGCGAAACAGACCACTCTTGAAGACCGTTTGCAGCTCCTGCACGATGATCGCGTCTTCCATCGCGATCACGCTGGCTGTCGCCTGTCCCGCCATAATTTCTCTCGCCAGATTCGGCCCGGTGAGTACCCCGACCGGATGACCCGGCAGTACCTCGTTGATAATTTGTGTCATGCGCATACGCGTGTCCAGCTCCAGTCCTTTGGTCAGGCTGATTACCGGCACCCAGGCGCGTATGTGTTGCTTTATCTCATGCAATACAGCGCGAAAATTGTGCGAGGGTATACCCATCACTATCACATCGGCGCCATGCACAGCCGTGCCGATATCGCTGGTGGCGACCAGCTTCTCTGGCAGGGTAGCGTCGGGCAGATAGAGACTATTAGTGTGATGAGTATTGATCTCTGCCACTGTCTCGGGGTTTCTCGCCCACAGGGTAACGGGTGCGTTGCGGCTTACCAGTGATGCCACCGTCGTACCCCATGAACCGCCGCCGAGGACGGCAACATTCAGTTCTGTCATTTGTGCTTACTCCTGTAGCCGGCTGCGTCAGTTGCCGCGCTGGTAAACTTGAATCGAAGGATGCATCCTAACTGCCGCGACTGGCTGAACCAATGGCGCGGATAAGATCCAGTCGGCGCAACAGATCGCGTATCTGGCGCGATTGTTCCAGCCGTCGCGCGGCGAGATCGGGTTCGCGAGCGTCAGTCAGGCGTCGGCTTTGTAACATTTTGAAGCCGTTCTTGAACAGCAATTTACCAATGGACGCCTCGCTGCTGATGCGGCGCTGTAAGTAGGCCTGACGACCAAACTTGAGGGCATCGCTGACGCAGACATCCTGCTCCAAGCTTTCTGTGTGCTCCATGCGAGCGGCCATCGCGGCGACGACGGAGTAGGCTTCAGCGTATATCAGCAGCGCCACATGGGCTACCAGGGGTGTCATGCTGTTTAGCAATTGAGTGAAGCCAATGGTGCCCTGGCTCAACAACGTCTTCCAGTCCTTGTTGTAGCGATTCAACTCTTCGCGTATCTGCCGGTGGAACTCCTCGGTAGGGGCATAGAAAAATTCGAACTTGAACAGGTCGCGTAGCTGATCCACTTCGCCCCAGAACACAGCCAGTGCGTCGGGTCCTGCATTTTCGCTGGCCTTCAGCAACGCCAATTCAATGATGGCCTTGTTGACGAAAAAATGAATGACCGTATTGCGGTAATAGCTCGCCACCGCCTGCTGATTCAGGCCAATGCCGTACACGACCTCCGGACCTTCGTCATAGCGGGTGACGATGCCGTCGTCGAGCATGATACCGATAAGACTTGGCAACTGGTCGGCATAGGCCGGATCGAAATCTTTGGAGATATGCAGGTTTCTGTCGTGCGCCCAGCGCAGCAGTGCACGCAGGTCGGCGAGCACCTCGCTCTGGGTGAGTGCTTTGGGTGCTGCGCCCAGCAGACTCATGGTGACCAGCGAGGGGAAGGTAATAGCGGTCACGTGATTCGCTTCCACGGCCACTTCAAACGCAATCTTGGACAGCGCCAGTTTATCGTCGGGGTCTGGCGCTCGTTCCAGCACCACGGGCTTGCCGATATCCACGTAAATCTTGCCCATGGGCCGGGCGAGGCTGCGGATATAGCCGATTAACCAGCGGAGCGACTCGGCGCCTTTCCCCTGACTGGTCTGCTCGGTGGCATACTCCTCTACGTCGCGGATCAAATCGTAGCTGATAGAGATAGGAATGATGTGAATATTGCGCGCGTCAGTGGCGTGGCAAGCCTCCAGCGTGTATTTCAACAGCCCGTAGCGCGGCGGCATCAGCTTACCCAGGCGCGAGCGGGTACCCTCAAACGCCCAGTTCATGGGGAAGCGTTTTTCCATGAGGTAGCCTATGTAATGGCGCAGGGTGGTTTTGTACAACTCGTTGTCCTGGAAGCTGCGCCGGATAAAAATGGCGCCCGCTCGGTGTAGCAGAAAACCGAGTCCCGGAAAATTCATATTGGCGCCGCCGAACATATGCGGCATGGGGAAATCGTTGTCGTACAGCAGCTTGGGCACTACCATTCCGTCGAGATAGGTCTTGTGTGTCCACAACAGCATAGAGGGATATTCTCGTACCAGCTGGCGCAGTTTTTCGACGTCAGCCTGAACGTAAACCATCTGCTCCTCATAGCCCAGACCCAGGCAAAACTTGTTGAACTTGGCATAGAAGTCCAGCCAGAACGTCCGCGGGCGCGATATCATTTCGTCCATGTATTCGCTGGCTTCTTTCACCAGTTCCGCCCTCGGCGTACCGCTTTGCGCGGCGAGATTGTCTAGCGCTTCATTGTACCCACGACTGGCCATGAGGCTGGCTGCCACCTGCCGCGGCACCTTGTAGCGCCCGCCCTGCAGCTGGCGTTCGGCGAGGTCCAGCACTACCACCGCCTGGCGTGCAACGAAGTCGGCGAATGCGCGTTTCTCATCGCTACCTTCCGTTTTATGCACGTGTTCAAAACGCGCATACAGATTGGCGATCGTGTCCGGCTTCCCGTGCAGCAGTTGCATTCTCTCGGGCGCCTCTCTGAGTATTTTACGTGCGCGCCCCGCGCTGGGATGGCGGGGATCACCAAACACGAGATCGCGTAACCGTGGCCCTGAATTGATCGCTTCCTCCGAGGGCAGCCAGGTTACCCGCAGTGGCGTAACGAGAGTCCCCTCAGGCAGATCCAGGGCGGTGACCAGCGGCTTACTGTCTATACCGCGCTGCTCGTCGCGCAGGTCAAGGCTAACCTTCGGTATCTCGGCAGTTGTAGCCTTGCTGTGATGGCAAATCCAGTCGCGCAAAAGCTCCTGTTCAAAGCTGTTACGGGTATCAAGTATAAACAGCACCTGCTGTTGTTCACCGCTCGGCCAGGGGTTTTGCACCTCATATTTGGTTTTTGGATACATGCCTGTCGGCCCCGCTGTCATTTGGGTTTTTTCCTGGCGGCAGATTTATTGGAGGATTTCGCCTTCAGTTTGGACCTGACAGGTTTTACCGCTACCTTGCGTCTCACTGCCTGTGGTTGCTCTTCTGGCTGGCCCAGCGCGCTGGCGAACATATTGCGTACCTCCCGCACATGTTCCTCGATGGTTTCTGCGCGCCAGCGGCTGGTATCGACAGGCGGTAGTACGTCTACTTGTACTGTAGCGGGGCGGAATACGAAGTCGCCCTTGGGTGCGACATCGCCCGCATTGTGGATTACGATCGGTACGATGGGTACGCCGGCCTGCATGGCCAGATGGAATGCGCCCTTTTTGAACGGCGCCAATTTCGGTGAAACGGTGCGTGTGCCCTCCGGCGCGATCACCACGGACTTGCCGTCCTTGCGGATCGCATCTACCAGCGGCTTCATGGTGTTGATTGCACTCTTGCCATCGGCACGATCAATGAATACCACACCGCCCAATTCCATGACCATACCGATAATGGGCGACTCTTTCTTGATCTCCTGTTTGCCCACACCGGCGATGTCGCGGCGCAGTAACTTGGCGGCGATCACGACATCGGCTTTACTCTGGTGATTGAACACAAACACTGCTGGTCGGTGCGACCACAGGTTTTCCTCGCCTTTTACCTTGATATCCATGCCGATGAGCGCAGTGGCAGTATCGGCAAACAGTGAGAATGAAAAGTTCTGCGATTCACGTCGCGAGCCGGTCAACGCGTATACCGGCAAGCCCGCCATAAACGAGGTCACCAGAGAACTAGTGGCGGCCACAGATCGCACAAACTGCGTGAGGGTGGGTCGCCCACGACTGCCGAATTTCACAATGGGCCATTGTCGTGCGCGGGCAATGCGATCCAGCTTGGGGCTGGGGTTCAGTACCTTGGGATGGCCGACCCGCTCTAATAACAATAGGTCGTCTTGACTGTCGGAGTAGAAAAAGCTCTTGTCCAGATCGGCACGGTATTGGCGTGCAAGATTTTCGGCCGCATCTACTTTACCCTGCCCGAAACAGGTAGGGCTGATCACGCCACCGGTGAACTTGCCGCCCTCTACTTCCAGTTGCGTACACATTACATGTTCAATCCCCAGGTCTGTCGCAGCAGGCTCCACCTGATAGGGTGTGGCAGATGAAATAATCGCCACCGTATGCCCTTTGGCCTGATGCGCCTCCACTAGTGCGCGGGACTCCGGATAAACCAGACGCGCGATCTGCCGGGTGTAGAGCTCCTTGCCAACCTCGTTATAGGTTTCTTCCTCGGTGCCGCGCATAAACTGTGCGTTGATGGCCATCATGCCCGAGAAGCCCATATTACCCATCCCGAAATTGGTCATGGCCCGCATCAGCTCGACAAACTGTCGCGGTGCCAGATCGCCCCGTCTAAGCTGTTCGCGGATAAAGGCCGTGGCGGAATAGCCGGCGATGATGGTGCCATCGAAATCGAAGATGGCGACAATGCGCGGGCCTTCAGGTGACACTTCAATGTCGCTTAGCAGGTGTTTTAATGAGGTCATGACGCTCCCTTATTCTTTCGAGGAAGCATAGCGTATTTTGGCTGTTTACCGGACAAAAGATTGATGGGTAAAGCCCTATATTGTTGCAAGCCTGAGTTGTGTTCATCCGACCCCCAAAATCGGATATTGCTCTCTAGCGACAAACGCCTCTGACAAACGTTTACCCGCTTTCCCTTAATCTTGGCGCGTACCTTGACCCAGGTATTGGCATCGTTAGTCTCTATGACTGTCCAGTAGGTCGACTTCCTGGCCGATTCCTCCACCGCATTAAAGCAGCGGCGGGCCAGAACGTAACGCCATTCGTTATCGTTCCCCGCCAGTTTACTAGCGCCCCAGACCAGAGTGCCTTTGTCGGCGAGGCCGAGATTTCCTTGATGTAAGCACCCGGAGCTTGAAAGCGTGGCTTGCCTCCCTTTACAGTTTATCCAGATGGATGACCGTTGGCACGCTCGCTACCAGCCTGCGGCAGGTGCTCGCCAATGAGCGTGCTACTGCGCTTTACGGAACAGTAACGTCATGCGGTCCGACTCTCCAATTGCCTGCAATTTCGCCTGCTTTTTGGGATCGCTTTCGCTGCCCCGTAGTGATGGCGACAAACGCCACACGGTATCATCGGCGGCGGGCTGATCCAGCGGGTTGGCATTGATCTCACTGCCCGCTACCAGTTCGAACCCTGCCTCCTCAAACATCAAGATGACTGCGGCTTCATCCAGATAGCCGCGGCTACCGTCAGTCCCATTGCTGTTGGCCGTGTCAGGTGCCCGATGCTGGACGACGCCCACCAGGCCATCGTCTTTGAGCATTATGCGGACTCCCTCCAGCGCCTGCGAACGCGTGTACGCATCCTGCTCAAATCGATTGAGATTGTGCAGCGCGCGAAATAACAGCACTCGATCTACTGTGCCCACCACCTCGGGAGGAATCGACTCGAAGGTGAAGCCCTGCGCCGTGATGCCGTTGTCGGTATAGGTTGCGACCTCTGTCGGAAAATTAGTGGTTGCGGCGATTCGCTCTGCGGTCCACTCCGGGTTAGCTGGGCGAATCATAGGCCACATTCGGTCTGCGTAGTTCACACCGTACAGCGTGCCATCCGCGCCCAGGTAGTTCGCCAGTATGCGGGTATACCAGCCGCCCCCAGGCAGGCCTTCCACCACCGTCATGCCAGGCTCTACCCGGAAGAACGCCAGAGTCTCCGCCGGATGACGGGCGTTATCGCGCGCTTTCTCTCCGTCACTGCGAGCGGCAACCACCGCAACCAGTGTCGCATTCTCTTCATCTATAGCGGCATAACTTGGCTGGACGAAGCTCGCGAGTACCAGGCTCGTTGCCAGCAGGCAGGGTCGAATTATTGACATCAGGATGTCCTCCATGGGGTGTGTAATGTTTCGCTGTTGTGCGCAACTGTTCCGGGCACCTCGACTTTTGTAAAGGACTTTATGGCCTTTGCGGTGTCCAGCGTTTACGGAGAATGACCGATTCTGCAATGCTCGGTCGCGCAATCGCTGGTAAGATACCGCAAAATAAATCTATCACCTGGAGTGAATATAATGCCCAAAGTGTTGATCACCGGAGCTACCGGCTTCATCGGAAACCACGTAACTCGCCTGTGTCTTGAAAAGGGCGACGACGTGCGTGTGATGGTAATGCCCGGAGAGGACCGCTCGCCATTGAACGGTATGGATGTAGAGTTTGTGGAGGGCAATCTGCTCGATTCCGCATCGTTGGTCAGGGCGGTGCAGGGTGTTGAGCAGCTCTATCACCTGGCGGCCCTGTTTGCGGTCTGGACCAAAGATCCCGACCTGCATTTCAAAATCAATGTGGATGGCGCGCGCTCTATGCTGGAAGCTGCCAAGGCGGCAGGTGTTCAGAAAATCGTTTTCACCAGCAGTGTCGCCGCCATCGGTATTGTAGGAAATGGCGGCTACGCGACGGAGAAAACGGCTTTCAATGGCTGGACCTGGGGCAGTGAGTACATCCTCTCCAAATTTGTCAGTCACCAGATGGTAAAAGGTATGGTCAGTGAGGGGTTGCCAGTGACCATGGTGATGCCGGGGATGCCGTTTGGTCCTGGTGATCGCATGCCTACACCCACAGGCACCATGATCCTGCGTACCCTGCAAGGGAAAATGAAAAACTACTGGGATGGCGGCGTGTGCGCCGTGGATGTGCGCGATGTGGCCGCCGGCCACGTGCTGGCGATGGAGAGGGGGCGGATTGGCGAGTCGTATATCCTGGGCAATAAAGCGGGGAATATGCCCAACAAGGAACTTCTCAGCATGATCGGTAAAATAGCCGGGGTTCCCGATGTGGCGAAAAATGAAGTCTCCGGTAGCGTGATGTTACGGGTAGCGAAACTGGCGGAGATGTGGTCAAAGGTGAGCGGCAAGGCGCCAATAACCACTTATAAGAATACGATGTACGTGCAGCAACACGGGTATATCGATCCTGCCAAAGCGATAGAGGAACTGGGTCTGCCACAGACACCGATTGAAACGGCTGTGACAGATTCCATCAAATGGTTTCGCGACAACGGCTACGCTTAAACGACAGCGGCGACACGCCAGGCCCGGGTTGCACTGGGTTTTTTGTCGTTGCTATCCGGCTTTCGCCAGATACTTTGCGCAGATATCCTGCCCCAATTCTCCCATGAGTCGTGCACTGCTGCCGGCGGTCAGTTCTATCTGCCGTGCCAGTTCGCAGTAGCGATACAGCGGGTAATCGCGATCCACACCGGTGCCGCCGTGGCAGTGCTGCGAGGCCTGGCTAACCCGGTGCGTTACATCGCCACACCAGATTTTCGCTATCATCACCGCCTCAGCTGCGGGGCGCCCCTGGTCTATCAGTGAGGCCGCCTGTTGCGTCGCCAGGCGCAGGCACTCGACGTCGATATAGCAATCCGCTACCCGGTGACTCACTGCCTGAAAGGTGGCAATCGCACGGCCAAACTGCTCCCGCTCGGAGGTGTAACTACCAGTGATGCGCATCATTTTGTCGCAGACGCCCACGGCCATAGCCGCCAGTGCGGTGCGTGTGGCTTGCAGCGCCCACTCCATCGCTGCTATGGCCTCGCGACCGATGGCGACAATATCCGCAGTCGGCACTTGTACTTTGTTCATGAGCAGCTCGTGGCGAGTTTCGCCGGTGCTGACTATCTGGGCATTGAGAGTGACGCCCGCGACGCGCGGGTCCACCAGTGCCACGACCAGTTCATCGCCCGCGCGGGCCGACACCAGGATGCGTGCAGCGGAGTGCGCCAGGCTCACACAGATTTTGGTGCCGCTGATCGAGTAGCCGCCGTCCATTTTTTGCGCAGTACAGGCTGGGGCTGTGGGATTGTCGTTGTTGTATTCTTCCAGTGCCGCCGTGACCAGCGTCGCGCCACTGGCGATACCGCCCAGCCACTGCTCTTTCTGGGCATCGGTACCGAAGCGCCGTAGGGTGCCAGCGGCAGACACCAGTACCGGAATCACCGGAACTGGCGCAACCGTGCGGCCCACTTCCTCGCACAGGGTGGTCAGGCTGTAAAAGCCCAAGCCGGTACCGCCGTTGTCTTCAAAGATGTCCAGCCCGAGCAGCCCGGCCTCAGCCAGTGCCTGCCACAGTGCGATATCCACACGCTCCTCCTGTTGCTCAATGACCTTGAGTTTGTCGACCTCGGTAAAATCACCCAGTATTTGCTGGGCCAGTTGTTGTGCACTGTTTACTTCTTCAGAAATTTTGAAATCCACGGCCTGATTCTCCTAGCGTGTGCGGGGCATCCACAGCCCCGCCATGGCGATAATGTCGCGTTGTACTTCGTTGGTGCCGCCGCCGAAGGTGAGCACTGCGCCCACCCGCCATCGAAATTCAAGTTTCCCCTTGAGTACGGCGCCAGGTGAGTGCGCGGCAATCGTCCCTGCCTGTCCCATGACCTCCAGCAGCATGCGGTACAGCTCGACAAAAAACTCGCTGCTGTAGACTTTTGCCACTGAGGCGTCGGCCATGTTGAGTGGCCCCTGATCCATCGTCCACACCTGCTTCCAGCAGATCAGCTTGACCACCTCCAGGCCAGTTTTAACCTTGGCTAGATTGTGCTGAATCCAGGGTTGCTCGATAAGCTTGCCGCCAGAGGGTGCATCCGTTTCGGCAGCCCACTCGCAGACGCCTTCATAGAGCGATTGCACCTGACCGTGGGTAAACAGCGACAGCCTCTCGATATTGAGCTGGCCGGTGATCAGCTTCCAACCACCGTTCACCTCGCCCACACGGTATTTATCCGGCAGGCGGATATCGCTGTAGTAAGTGGCGTTGGTACGCACGCCCAGTGTGTGTACCGGCGTGAGCGCAAAGCCTTCAATGTCAGTGGGCACCAGGAACATTGTGAGTCCCTTATGCTTTTTGCTTGCATCCGGGTCAGTGCGCGCCGCCAGCCAGACGTAATCGGCGAAATTACCGAGGCTGGTCCACATCTTCTGGCCATTGATGATCCAGTCGTCACCGTCGCGTTCTGCGCGTGTGGTGAGGCTTGCCAAATCGGTGCCAGCATTGGGTTCAGAGTAGCCGATTGCGATGGTCACCTTGCCCTGCTTGACCCCGCCGACGACCTCTTCACGCACCTCGGCACTGGCATTGGCGGCAATTACCGGCGTCACTGC
The DNA here is from genome assembly GCA_963934845.1 of uncultured Halioglobus sp. Taxonomy (GTDB): domain Bacteria; phylum Pseudomonadota; class Gammaproteobacteria; order Pseudomonadales; family Halieaceae; genus Marimicrobium. The sequence goes on from CAWWAG010000022.1 coordinate 53,331, forward strand.
CTCGGTGGTGAGGAAGGGATAGGCAAAACCGGAGCGCACTACCTCGTCAGTAAAAATATACTGCTCGACGTGTGACAGTTCTTTACCGCCCAACTCCTTCGACCAGCTCAGGCCGATCCAGCCATCCGCGCCCATGCGGGCGTATTGCTTACGAAATTCGGGGCCGCCTCCCTCTTTAAACTCGGAAATTTTCATCTCCTCTAACAGTTCTGGCGTCATGACCGTCTTCATATACTCGCGGACCTCCAGCTGGAGAGCCTTTTGCTGTGTCGTTAACTCTATGTTCACGTCTGTGGTCCTCTACCAGTTGTTCTGAAAGGTCGCTGTTGCGCTATTCGCTATATGGCTTTGCCGCCAGGAATACTCAGGCTTGTTGGATGGTGGCGACCAATTGCCTCTGTAACTCGTTATCCCCGGTTTCCACGGTGCACATCCAAGTGTCGGCCAGGCCACCGTAGCGTTGTGTGAGCAGTGCCGGTACCTGTTCAATGCTCTCGCTGACTATCGCAAAAGTGTGCAGCATTTCATCTGTAATCAGCTTGGCCATGTGCGGCCAGCGTCCCTCCCGTGTCAACTGGTGGGCTTCGGTCTGCAGCTCGCCCCAGCCGTGCATTTCAAGCACCGGGCGGTAGGCCGGGGTAGAGGCATAGAAGGCCAGTTGGTTCTGCACCCTCAGCCGCGACTGCTCGAACGCCTCTTCGCTGGCCCCCGTCACCACCATGACGGGAATACTAATATCAAACGTCTCCCGGGCGCGTCCGGCTTTGGCCAATCCGCGCTGTACTGCCGGTAGTGTAACTTGTCGCAGGTATTTTTCAGTAGTGAAGGTATGAGCAATCATCCCATCGGCCACTTCTCCAGCCACTTCTGTCATCAGCGGGCCAACGGCAGCGAGGTGTACCCCCGGTCTGGCGTACTGGGTGTTGGTGGGCGTAAACATCGGAGTCATTAGATTGTGCTGGTAGAACTCACCGTTGAACGCCAGTTTCTCCCCCGTTTCCCAGCAAGTCCAGATGGCTTGCATGGCCTGGATGAACTCACGCATACGCGCCGCTGGTTGTGACCACGGCATGGAAAAGCGCCGCGTGATATGGGGTTTGATCTGCGAGCCAATGCCTAGGGTAAAGCGCCCTTTGGCGTAGTGATTCAGGTCCCAGGCCAGATTGGCCATGGTCATTGGGTTGCGCGCGAACGCCACACTGATGGAGGTGGTCAGTGCGATCTTCTCACTGTGCTCAGCTGCCAGCACCAAGGGGAAAAAAGGATCGTTGTTGATCTCAGCGGAAAATGCGGCGTCATAGCCGCGCTGCTCCAGCTCGGCAATAGCCAGTGGTGCCACTTCCAGATTGGCACTCAGCATTCCACTGACTCTCAAAGGCTGTACTCCATATCGTGCTGCTTATGCTGCTCCTGCCCCTTGGCAAGAGAGCGCCACCACTGAGGTCAAAAGGTATTCAGACGGTTAAAAAAGGTGGTAGAGCACTGTACGCGACCTGCTAAACGGATCAAGTGTCCCAGTGTGCCGATGGGAGTGGCAAAAACGATCATCGGTATAAGCGCGACAGGGTGGTTGAGCAAATACGCGAGGCCGCATATAATGTGGTCCCTCGACAGGACCATAGCTCAGTTGGTTAGAGCGCTACCTTGACATGGTAGAGGTCGGCGGTTCGAATCCGCCTGGTCCTACCAAACACCTCTCTAG
>CAWWAG010000023.1:0-54856 GCA_963934845.1 uncultured Halioglobus sp.
AATCAGAATACCCTCAAACTGAGACTACGGGAATTGGTGAGTGCAGAGCTTCTACGACGACACGGAAAAGCCCGCGCTACTTGGTATAGTCGCCCCGCATAATGTCGAACTGAATGAATAATATCGACGCGTTCCAAAAACATATCGTACATATCATAATGTTCAGACGTGACGCCGCGCTCCGCATGGTTGAGAAGCCGTGAGCACACATGGCGGGGAATACCGGCACTACCACTTTTTCTCCCGATTAGAAACACGTAGGTAAAGCCCCGGCACATTCTTGATCCGACACTCCACTCTGCCGCTCTTTGGTGAAGGTACAGTGCGAATGCCTGCATCGGTCGAAAGCTCTTTCATGTCATAAGGCTCATCTGGGTAACAGATTATGACGTTTTACTATGAAACGTAATGATTATGCTAAGCTATTTGCAGTGTTTATGCTGTTTTTTTAGATTCAGTGAAAGATTGTGAACCACTATGAAAATCTAGCACTTATGACTGTTAATCAATGGGTCGCTGGTTCGAGCCCAGCAGGCGGAGCCATATACCGTAAAACTAAAAAAGGGCTGCAAAAATGCAGCCCTTTTTTATTGTCCGAACCTCCAGCATACTCACGCTGGCAGCGTTTCAGACTCCCACTTCTCAAGCATGGCATGAGTATCCTGCTGCCAGGGATGAAACCCATCCTGATAAAACTCCCTGTACGATTCCCAGGCGCCGGCGAACACACCACTCTTGCCAAACAGCGCTTTTAACCCCTGCCGCCACTGGCTAACGCTAAATAAATGGCCATCGGCTTTTAGCATATAGGTCAACCCGCGCAGGAGTTCGAAAATCAGAAAGAAACTGGCGCGGCGCAGACAGGACTTGCGCAGCTTGTCGCTTCCACCCACCGCAAGGAACACATCGAAGGCCACTGCCTTGTGCTCCATTTCCTCTGCCGCGTGCCAGCGCCACAATTCACGCATTGCCGGGTCGGCTTTGTCCATCACCGAATCGTTACCTAACAATTGCTCGGAGAGCACGGCTGTCAAGTGCTCGATAGCAACAGTGACACCCAGGTTGGTCAGCGGCGGTAGTTTTTTCTGGGCCCATCGCAATCGACGAGTCATAGCGCCCTCCAGTATTTCCAGATCATAACCGCGCGCAGCGCACAATTGCTCGTTGTAACGCTGGTGCTCACGACGGTGAAAGCCCTCCTGCCCGCAAAAGCCCTTGATGTTTTGCAGTAGCGCCAGGTCGATGATATCACCCCGGTAATGGCGCACACTGTCTATGAAGAATTTTTCACCCACCGGAAACGTGATGGACATGGTGTTGAAAAATGCTGTCAGGAACGCATTGTTATCCAGCCAGTCAGTAGCGAGCGCATCGGCAATTTCGTGTGAGCGGTCGCGCGGCTTAATGAAGCGGGTTTGGTCTGTAGCGCTATGCCCAGTATGTATCGTAGCGGTCATGGGTAACTCCATTGCAGAACGTTGATTACAGGGACTATGTTAATAGACATCCCGGCACTAAATAGGGTTAAATACGGTCAGTATTAGGGTTAAATACATTCAAAATTCAGGTTAAATACAGTCAAATGCACGCCTATTTTATATCGTTGCTGGTAGAGCTGCTGGCAAGCCAGGGCATTAATCAAGATCAGCTATTGAATGGCACCGGAGCCACGCTCGCAGACATTCACTCACCGCAGGGGCTGACAGCAGCGCAACTGGATGCGATATTCAGCAGCGCTTTGGAGCTGTCCCAGGATCCGACTTTAGGGCTGCGGCTGGGCTCAAAGATCAATATCACCGCTCAGGGCATCATCGGTTACGCGCTGATGACCAGCACCACGGTTGAGGACGCACTCAATCTCCTGGTGCGTTATAATCGCGCCCTGCTGCCGAGTCTGCGCATCTCACTGCACCGCGGCGACGCCCGTGCCGCACTGCGGGTTGAAGGTAGCCAGCTACCCAGGCAATTGGAGCAGCACTATGTCGAACTGCTCTACGCGGCAATCGCCCACAACGGTCGCATTTTCACGGGCGCTCAGACGAGCACCACCAGTCTCGCACTGGACTACTCACCGCGCTGCGACCCGCAACGCTACTACGATATTTTCGGCCCCAATGTCAGTTTCGACCAGCCCCTCAGAGCGCTAAGCTTCGACAAAGACGCACTGAGATACAGGATCGTTACCGCCGACCCAGCAGCTTTGGAGATTTTCCGACGAGAATGCGATCGCCTGATTGTTCGCGGCGGGCACGGCGGCACCATTAACGAGCGGGTGCAGCAAGTACTGCTGCAGTCCGGCTCGGAGTTTCCCACTGCCGCCAGAATAGCGCAGCAGCTCAATATGAGCGAAAGCACGCTGCAACGGCGGCTCACCGGCGAGGGCTGGCGTTACCAACAACTGCTGGATCGCGTGCGTTATACGCTGGCCGATGAATATCTCACCGGCACCTTATTGCCGGTAGCCGAAATCGCGGCTCTGCTGGGGTTCAGTGATGCCACCAACTTTCGGCGCTCCTACCGGCGCTGGTCGGGGACAACGCCTTCACAGCTGCGGCGGTAATACCGCCGGCCCTGCCCATGGCAGACTACCTCATTTGGGTACCCCTCCCATGTTCCGCTTGCGTGGAATTTCCCTATCATCGTTGCAAGGGTAAGAGTCAGACACCAATGCACTGCCCAGGAATAGTTGTCCGTGCGCAATGCCCGGTACAGCTGAAGACGCGGGATACGGAGGGTAATACAATGTCAACCGAGAGCAAACCACAAACAATAGAAATTTCAGACGAAGCGTACAAGCAAAATACCGTTTACCGACCGTGGAGCGATATACAGGCTGGCATACGCGACACCACACCCTATTCCTCTCCCGCCAGGCTACAGAGTCTTAAAAACCCCCTCGGGGCAACGCCTCAATAGCACTGCCCAGCACCAGTGCGAACCACCCTGCAATTTGCCTAAAAATACTCTCTTTCAAAACCCTCGCAGGGGACTTTTACTTGTACAATTTCACGATCTAAGTGGGTTCGATACTGCCACATATTTGGTGGTATAGTACCCACGCTACTTCCACAGCAGCCGCGCCATAAACCGACGCACGGGGCAACAATACCAAATCTGATGCGTGGCAGAATAAATCTATGAAAAATTGTCTAATTGTATTGGGAATGCATCGTAGCGGGACATCTGCGTTCACCGGCATTCTGAACCTACTGGGGGTAAATCTCGGCGCTAAAATGCTCGAGACGCAAAGCGACAACTCCAAGGGTTTCTTTGAGAATAAGTACGTCGTCCTGGCTAACAATTGCATTCTTGAATCGTTCAACTCCTCCTGGGACGACCCGCTGCCACTGCCGGAAAACTGGACCGCGAGGTTCGAGGATTCGCAGCTCCTGGAGGACGCCCGCATCTTCCTTCGAACGGACTTTCCAGCAGATCAGCTGTCGGCGATTAAGGATCCAAGACTTTGCAGGCTACTGCCCTTCTGGCTGCCCCTGCTGGCGGCTGAAAATATCACACCACGAGTAGCGCTGGTCATACGCAATCCTCTCGAGATCGCCGACTCGCTGTCCCGAAGGAATCAATTTTCTATCGAAAAATCGCTGGTTCTCTGGATGCAGTACCTGTTGGATGCCGAGCGAAATACCCGACATCTCCCTCGCTGTCTCGTAACATTTGAATCTGTATTAAGTGAACCCCGGGGAACAATGGAGCGCGTGTTCAAGACAGTGGGCCTGGATGCACCAAACTTCTCAGCGGTAGATCCAGAGGCGCTGGACAAGTTCCTTGATCACAATATGCGTCATCACGATGTTCCAGACAACGATCTCAATGTGCGTTGCCACAAAATTATTGCCGATTATTATCGACTCCTATGCAAAATATCAGAGGGTGAAACGGCAGCAGAAGATTTCGAAGCGCTTGACGATCTAGCTGACCGGTTTCAGCGCAACCAGACGCTCTTTTACAACAGTGATGTGGTACTGACAATCGAGCGAGCCAAGGAAGAAAATTCGCCGGTCTGGTATCAAGCAAAGTTAAATCGTGTCAAAGCGCAGTTTGATGCAGACAAAACGTTCCGGGAATACCGCTATATCGCGAACACGGAACATCTCTATCACGACCGTATCACTCTGCACGGAAAATCCCAGGATCTGCAAAACGATAACGTCGCACTGCAGGGTGAAATCTCTATTTTGCAGAGCGAAGTAACGCTCCTGTGGAACAAGCTGCTCACGCCACACATAACCATCTCCGCACTCCGGCACGAGGTAGCTAGCCAGAGCACTGAAGTAGATGTATTACAGCGTGAAAATGACGCCCGCGTCAGCAAAATCGCGACGCTGCAGGGTGAAATCGCCAGCTACCAACAGTCGCATCAGGCCTTGGAAAATGCCATTGCAGCGCATAAAGCCGATGAATTGTCGCGCCAGCAAGCGCGTTCCGAACAGGATAGAGAACTGGCGCAACAGCGGGCCAGAAGTGCTCAACTGCACAGCAGAAACGAGGAACTGGAGACAATCGTTCTGCAGATTTCTGCCATGCTCCCCTGGCGTGTTTATCGCATGTATCGGCAATCGATTGAGGCAATATTCCCGGAAGGCACGTTGCTGCGAAGACTCCTTCAGCGCAGTAAACGACTGCTGCGAGGTACAGACGTTAATACGGTTCTTCCAACAGACGGCGACGAGGAACGTCCGCCGACAACTGTCCTGGCGACGGAGCAGACAGGGCACTTACTTGACGTCTCGATCACTGAGGAAGTAGCGACAGAGGAAGGCCTCTATATCGCCGCAGCGAATCCTCAATCCAAACCCGACAATATCTACAATGTTGAAATTAAGGAGCCCACCACTGTGGCTCCTGAGCAAGAATCTGACGCGCGGGATCTAATCAATTTGTCCAGCGAGGAGTCGGCCTCCACCCTGCCTATGGCACTGGAGCCGGCGCTAAAGGATTCAAAAGAGCAGGCCCGTCTTTCCTTTCCGATCGCGCAAGACCCAAATATCAGCATTATTATTCCAGTATTTAACAACTGGTCTTTTACCTACAACTGCTTGCGATCACTGTCACTGCACAACCGGGGGAGCTGCGAAATCATTATCGTAGACAATAACTCCACAGATGAAACACCCAAGCTTCTGGCAGCCGTAGAGGGTATCCAGGTCCTCACCAATGAGACCAATGAAGTTTTTGTCAACGCGTGCAACCAGGCTGCCGCCGTCGCCAAAGGCAATTTCCTGATATTTTTAAACAATGACACCGAAGTCAGCGAAGGCTGGCTCGATGCAATGCTGGCCCCGTTCGCTGACGACAGCACCGGCATAGTGGGTGCGAAGCTCGTGTATCCGGATGGCTCACTGCAGGAAGCGGGCGGCATCATCTGGAGCGACGGAAACGGCTGCAACTATGGGCACGGGGACAACCCCGACCTCCCCCAGTACTCCTATCGAAAGTCCGTCGACTACTGTTCTGGTGCTTGCCTGATGATTCGACACACTCTGTGGCGCGAGATCGGCGGGTTTGACCAGCGCTTTGCGCCAGCCTATTACGAAGACACAGACCTGTGTTTTACCGTGCGCTCACTCAACTACAAGGTTATCTACCAACCTGCGGCAAGAATAGTACATTACGGGGGCGCTTCAGCTGGTAAGGACCTCAGTTCCGGATACAAACGTTATCAGGACATCAATCGACTTACATTTATCGAAAAATGGCAGGAAGTGCTCGAGCGAGATCATGTCCTCAGCTCCGCTGGCCTCTACGGCGCCCGAGAGAGAGCAGGCGACAAACACATTTTCGTCATTGATCATAATCTGCCGATGTTCGACCGCGACTCAGGCTCGTTGCGTATGCTCAGAATGCTGCAGATCCTGCAAGACATGGGTTACAAAGTCTCCTTCTGGCCAGATCAACTCGCTTACGACCCCAGGTACACGCGGATTTTGCAGGATCTTGGTATCGAAACCTACTACGGCGATCTGCAGTTTGATGACTTCATCAAAGCGCACGGCAATGCTCTGGACGTGGTGCTGATGTCCCGTCCCGCGACGACCAAAAAGTACCTGCATCTGGTGAAAAAATATTCAACCGCAAAAACTATTTTTGATACCGTCGATCTGCACTACGTACGCGAACAGCGTCGCCTGACGCTCGAAGTCCAGCGCTGGAGAAATCTTGAGTTCTTCCTGGCAGAGGAAGCAGATATCACGCTGGTTGTGAGCCCGACTGAAAAAGACATACTCAAGGATCAGGGGTTTGCCCACAAAATTGCGGTGGTCTCCAATATTCACTCACTGGAGCCCTGCCTGAAAGGCTTTGAAGAGCGCCAGGGTTTGATGTTTATCGGCAGTTTTGCCCATCTACCGAATGAAGAGGGCATCATCTGGTTTATCGACTACATCTTGCCACGCATCAAGAAGAAAATACCCGGTATCCATCTGACGATCGTCGGCAGTGAGCCCACGGTGCGATTGTTAGGACTGGCAAACGAATCCGTGACAGTAACGGGATACGTCGAAGACGTCTCCGAATATTTCAACAGCAACCGGGTTTTTGTCTCTCCGCTGTTGCACGGTGCAGGCGTCAAAGGCAAAATAGGACAGAGTTTTTCGTACGGGCTGCCGGTAGTCACTACCAGTATTGGCGCCGAAGGCATGCAGCTGACGGACAAACTCAATGTGCTGATCTCTGACAGCGAGACCGCTTTCGCCGACAATGTTATCGCCTTGTACAAGGAAAAGTATCTCTGGCAAAAACTCTCCACCAATTGCCGCCAGGTCATCACAGAGCAGTTCAGCACGGAAACAATCCGCGCGGCGCTGGAACAGATTCTTGACACAGAAACACCCAAACGGCAGGTAAATCTCATTAATGCCCGGCCTGTGATTGTGCACTGCCATCTCTTCAAAAATGCGGGCAGCACCCTGGACTGGAGTCTGCAACGACAATTTGGCGACCGTTTTGTCGGCCATCGGGATGATGACAATATGCGTCGCGGCGCGCCATATCTCAAACCGTATCTGGAAGCTCACCAGGAGATTTCCGCCCTCTCCAGCCATCACATTCGGTTCCCGCTTCCCGCCTCTGAAGATTTTCACCTGTTACCGCTTATCTCGCTGCGACATCCGATTGATCGGGCGCGCTCCGTGTACGATTTTGAACGCCGTCAGGAAGCCAATACCCCCGGCGCGATTCAAGCCAAAAAGCTGTCCTTCGCCGACTATGTCCGCTGGCGTATGCAACCAGATGTAGCGCCGACTATTCGCAATTTTCACTGCAGCGTCTGCACCAGTAATTTCGACACCGTGATTGGCGAACAGGCGTATATCGACAGTGTGGCGATGCTGCTCGCTACACCGCTGCTCGTTATCGTAGAGCGCTATGACGAAAGTATGATTTTGCTCGAGCATGAACTGGAGAAGTATTTTCCAGACATCGACCTATCCTATATCCGCCAGAACGAAACGTTCGGCCGCGAGATCGAACTGGTACAACGCATCGAATCGGTATTTGAACAACTGGGACCAGAACTCACCGTCGAGTTTCGCGAGAAAAATCACTGGGATATGAGACTTTACGAGAATTCACTGGCTATACTGGGCGAGCGCCTGGGTTCATTGAGCACCTTCGAGAACCTGATGGGGGACTTCCATGCGCGGTGTCGATTATTATCGGTAGCCACTTTGCCAAGCAACGCCGTGGAGATTCCGGGTCTCATGTCGGATAACGTGGATGAAGAGGAAAGCTGAAACGCTGCGCCGCTCAATTCACCTTGCAGCAAGCAGCTAATTGGTGTCGGGGAACAGTTCCTTTATATTTGAAGCTGCAGCAGCCTCTCTCGCGATACGCTTACCCTGCCGTTTCCACATGTGGTCGTAACACACCTGTTGATCGCCAAAACCGCTCACCGCAAAACTCAACACCGCGCTAATACCATCGCAGTCGAGCGTATCGCAGTGGCCACGCAATTTCACCAGCAGTCGCTGAATTTGGCTAAAGGGCAGACTCTCTTCTTGCGCACGCATGATCATGGGGTGCCCTGTCCCGGTCACATTGGTCCCCAGCAATAATTCCTCGTGCAATTTCTCCCCGGGACGCAACCCGATAAACTCAATATCAATGTGTTCGCCCATGTGGTTGTTGTGGCCCATTTCGTAACCACTGAGCCTGATCATGCGTTTTGCCAGATCAATAATGCGTACCGGGTCCCCCATATCGAGGACAAAGACATCACCACCGGTAGCCATCGCACCGGCCTGTAACACCAGTTGTGCCGCCTCAGGAATGCTCATGAAATAGCGTGACACCTCCGGATGTGTCACCGTCACCGGGCCACCCTCTTCAACCTGTTGTCGAAACAGGGGCACTACCGATCCAGAAGAACCCAGCACATTGCCAAATCGGACCATGCAGAACCGCGTGGCACCTTCCTGTTGCGCGAGACCCTGCAGAATCAGTTCGGCCAGCCGCTTGGAGGCACCCATCACATTCGTGGGCCGTACCGCCTTGTCCGTCGACACCAGTACAAATGTCTCCACGCCTGCCTTGCGAGCTGCGGTCGCCGCATACCAAGTACCAAAGACATTGTTAGCCACGCCCTCGGCAATGTTGTACTCCACCATCGGCACATGTTTGTAGGCCGCCGCATGGTAGACCGTACAAACTTCAAATGTACGGTAGATACTCTCCAGGCGATTCTGGTCCTGCACAGAACCCAGCAGTGCCACCAGCTCCACCCGCAAGTCCAGTCCTGTCATCAGTGCCCGCAGCTCACGCTCTATGCTGTACAGGGCGTATTCGGAGTTGTCCAACAAGATCAGTTCCTGTGGGCCTGCGCGTACAATCTGGCGACATAATTGCGAACCAATAGAGCCCCCGGCACCTGTCACCATCACGACCTTTGCGGTGATGCACTTCTCGATCAACTCCGGGTACGGCGGCACGGGCTCCCTGCCCAGCAGATCATCGAGATCGATATCGCGAATCTGGTTGACGTTGGCTTCCCCCGCCAGCAATTCGTTGATTGTAGGAACGGTGCGTACATGAACCGGCAAGCCAACAAGGGAATTAATGATTTCCTTACGACGTTCCTGTGCCGCGGAAGGGATGGCCAACAGCACCTGGGTAATATCGTGCTGGTCGATCAGCTGTTCCAGATCATCCGGCGACGCTACCTGCAGGCCGTTGATGATCGATCGCTGCAAGCGGCTATCATCGTCAACAAAAACGACGGCATGATACTGCTCACCGTGCTGGAGTGTTTGTAGCAGTTGCCGGCCAGATTGTCCCGCGCCGTAGATAATCACGTTTTCAGACATCGCTCGCAACTTCGCCTGATAGTAAGCTCGCACCGCCAATCTTGTGCCGCCGATACCCACAACGAGCAGTATCCAGTAGATGAAAGGCATTGAACGGGGCACTTCGGCTTGCGTAAAAAAGACCGTCGCGCCCAAAATGAGGGTGGAGTAACTGGCGGCGGTGACAATGGCCCAGATAGCCTGCTGACCCATAAAGCGAATCACCGCGCGATACAACCCAAGGCGCAAAAATATCAGCGCACTGAGGATAAGGGTGACTGCGCCGCAAGCGTACTCCACAGGGCCCAGATAAAAATCCAGATGACCGAAGCGCAGCGCTACAGCAAACCACATCGCTGCTGTGACATACATCATATCAAGGGAGAATAGACAGGCCTGCTTAATATTGCGCGGCAGCTCAACCGCTTTATGGAGGGCGTCGCGCAGAGTGCCGATGAAGCCGACGATAGGACGGGTTATGAAGTTGCCAGGACGATTTAGCAAGTCACCTCCTGTGCTCCAAGCTTTGGCGTATACATAATATTGTGACAATATGAAGATACGGGTGAACCGTAATCTTACGCCAGTCTGCCCAGTTTCACCATGCCACCGAGCAGGGGAAGGTATGCCAAAAATACCAAAAATAATTTATGATCGGGCCACATCTGCACTGCCAGCGCCAGCGGAAACAGCCACATCACGTTGATCGCCAATAATAAAAGGGCCACTCGCGCGTGTGAATTCCAATGCTGACTCAAGCGCTGATAGGCGTGCGAGCGGTGGGGCTGCGTGAATTTTTGCCCGGTAAGGATGCGCGCTCCCAATGTCCAACTGGCATCGGTGATAAAGACAGCGGACAACACCAGCCAACACAGTGGGTCGAGCTGCCCCTGCACGGCCCCCAGCAAAGCCAGAGCCGCCAGCAGGAAGCCGGTTGGTACACTGCCTGCATCCCCCATAAACAACCGCGCGGGTGGACGATTCCACAGCAGAAAACCACAGTGCGCCGCGGCCAGCAGGAGACAATAACGGGCGTAGCTTTGCTCGTGCCCCAGCAGCCAGCTCAGGAGTGCCGCACTGCCACTGATGAATACCGCCTGTATCGCCGCAATGCCGTCAATCCCGTCCATAAAATTGTACAGGTTGAGTGACCACAACAGGGTCAGTGCAGCGACCAGCACCAGAGTGGTGCCATAGAGAACATTTTCTGGCATGACGCCGCGCAATACCACCACAACTGCGAACAGACAGACAACACCATAGGCCAGTAGTCGCCAGCGCACTGATAACCCGCGCAGGTCATCGACAATACCCAACAGCGCCAGTACCAGCGTACACAGTGTCAGCGTAACAAGGGGTGGGGACCAGGCACCGTAAAGCCATGCCGACAACACCAGGCCCAGCAAAAAGGCTGTCAGTAGCGCCGCGCCGCCGCCACGGGGAGTCGGTAGTGAATGCGAACTGCGCTCATTTGGAATATCGAAAATTTGCCGCGCTCGGGCAAACCGCTCATAGCCGCCACATAATAGTATCGACAGAACCAGTGTCACCAGTACTGCCGTCATGAACCACTGCCCCATTGACGTATCACATCCTCCAGACCAAGCCGGGGACGCCACCCGGTATCATTCACCACCGCCGCATTACTGTAAAGCTCAGTACCGAACAGCTTTTCATACGTGGGCTCGCCGCTCTGACTGGAGACAATATCCAGCAGGCTGGCGCCCAGCTGCCAGATCTGGCGTGGCAACCACTGAACCCCCTTCTTCTTACCGTGGGCTGCACGTATGAGGTCGTAGATATCCTGTGTGCTGTAGGTGTCGTCGCCGCAGGCTATCCAGGTTTGCACGCCCGCTGGAGGATGCTGCGCAATCACCAGCAACAATGTCACCAGGTCGTCGAGCGCTATCATGGAACGCCGACCAATCTGTGGCGGCCGAGGCAGCCCCCAGCGCACACCCGCAGCCAACGATTGCAGGTTGCCTTTTACTTCACGCCCATAAACCAGCGCGGGACGCACAATGGCTACAGCCATACAGTCACTGGAAAAGGCTTCCCGCAACGCACATTCCGCCTGCCACTTGGACAAGGCATACGCGTCACCCGGACGCGTGCACTCTGATTCGATACGGCTATTGCTTGAAGGGGGAGAACCCATCGCCTTTACACTACTCAGAAAGACGAAACATTTGACCCCGGCGGCGGCAGCCAACCGCGCAAGGCGCACAGTCGCGCGGTAATTTAACGCCGTATAGGCAGACTCCGGCGCCCGCTGATGGGCTACGCCGGCAAGATGAAAGCACACATCCACGCCCCGCAGCAAAGACACATCGAGGTCACACGCCGCCAGATCTAAGGCCTGAGTTGGCTGCCCACTGCCAAGCGGTTCCCCGCGTCGGCTCAATGCGACAACGGTATGTCCGCCTGCGACAAGTTCCTGGCAAAGCTGACGACCGATGAATCCGGTGGCGCCGCTGACGAGACATTTCACTGTACTGAATCACCGATATCAAAAAAGAGGGCAAACGCCCCCTAATGATACGGATGCGGTTAGCTTATTCCAGTGTTATCACGTCGCGATTCATGTCGAGGGTGGAGTTACCGATCCCCTTGACCTCTACGAGTTCTTCAGCAGAGGCAAATGGACCATAGGTCTCCCTGTAGCGAACAATTTCCGCCGCTCGGGATTCGCCGATTCCCTTTAGGTTGGCCGCCAGGGTTTGCGCGTCAGCGGTGTTAATATTTACCCGGCCTGCAGCGCTGGCAACTGCAGGCGTGACAGTAGCGCTTGTGTCCTGCGCCGTTGCAGACGGGCTCCCCGTGAACATACCCACAGCCAGCAGCAACGCCAGGATCAGGGCAACGGTTGCGCCCCCGGGGGTAAACGAGAGAATATCCCGCGCTGCCAGGGCAGTTCGGGGGTTTTTGTGTAGCAAAGTGGGATTGGTCATAGTGAAATCTCCATATAGGTTAACTGCGTCCTTGCAGGCATCCGTACCGGGAAAAAGTCTAGCAGTGATTCAGGGGAAGGGGAGCATCTGACCACATTTGATACTACAGGGTGGGAAATAGTTCCTCGTGCACACGGTGCAGTGCTGCCAGCGGATCACTGGCGGCAGTTATTGAACGCCCTATAACGAGATAATCAGAGCCCAGTGCCAATGCTGCAGCCGGAGTCACCACGCGGCGCTGGTCTCCCACATCGTCACCTGCCAGACGAATCCCTGGCGTCACCAGACAAAAAGCCTCACCGCAATGCTTGCGCAATGCCTCAGCTTCCAGCGCAGAGCAGACCACACCGTCCAATCCACTTTTTGCAGCCAGCGTTGCCAGTCGTAAAACTCGCTGCTGTAAGGTCTCAATGTACCCCAGCTCCTGTAAATCCTGGTCTGACATACTGGTAAGCACTGTTACACCAAGCAATATCGGAGGTCGGTCAAAAGCGGCAAGCGCCGCCACCGCTGCCTCCATCATTCTGCGGCCACCGCTGGCGTGCACATTGACCATCCAGACACCCAGTTGCGCTGCGGCGCGAACTGCTCCCGCAACGGTGTTGGGGATGTCGTGAAACTTCAGATCGAGAAATACCTCGAAGCCCAGTCGCTGCAAATCATCAACCAGCGCCGGTCCGGCGCTGGTAAAAAGTTCCTTACCCACCTTCACACGGCATAGCGTGGGAGAGAGGCGCTGCGCAAGATCCAACGCCGCGGGCGCAGCGGGATAATCCAGCGCAACGACGATGGGGCTCATCATGCAGCGTCGACAACCACAGGGGTTCCGCGCGACTTGCTGACGTCTTCGCGCGCCCGATCCAACTGCTTGCGACAGGCATTCAGAGAGGCGCGCGTACGCACGAGGATAACGGAAGAGACCATCATTCCCAATACGCCTCCCAGTGCAAATGCTACCAGCACCCACAGCGCGAGACTTTGTGGTCCGAAGGTGTATACCAGCAGATCGAGCGATACCGGCGCCTCGTTTTGCAAGGCGAACAACACGCTCACCACCAACATGGCCAATATGACAATCACAGTCAGGAGTTTTCGCAATTGCTTCATCGAAATGTCCAGTTCAGTAAAAGAAGGTTAAAAAAAACGGCATGAGCTTTCGATCATACCGCCTGCTTGGCACAGAACAAGCCTAATTCTCCTTTTGCAAACCCAGATTAACTCGCTCACGCAATTCCTTGCCCGGTTTGAAATGCGGGACATACTTGCCTGTCAGCTCCACGGCATCGCCAGTCTTGGGATTGCGTCCTCTTCGAGGCTCCCGAAAATGCAGGGAGAAACTACCGAAACCGCGAATTTCAATTCGCTCACCATTGGCGAGTGCCTGAGACATGTGCTCGAGAATGGTCCTTACTGCCAGCTCTACATCTTTTGCCGACAACTGACTCTGTCGGGACAAGATTGTCTCAATGAGTTCGCTTTTGGTCATGCAGCCCCCGTTCGAGGTTTTCTTATGGCTGTTAACGTGTGTTGGCTATTGTGTACTGCACCAAATTATTTCGCAAGTCCTTATTTTTTATAGAAAAAGAGCCTTTTTACTACGCAGGAGAAGAGTATTTTTGCAGTACCACAAAAAAAAGGCTCACCTAAGTGAGCCCTTTCGGAGGGACTAAACTCTCCCCTTGGCGCCGGTGTTTACTCGCCGCCCATCTGCGCCTTGATCAGATCACCAATAGTACCCGGTGAAGCTGTTTCGTTCTCTGTATCTTTCAGAGACTTCACGGCGTCCTTCTCATCGTCAAAGTCCTTGGCCTTAATGGACAATGACAAGCCGCGATTCTTGCGGTCTACCGCAATGATCTTGGCTTCAACAGAATCGCCGACCTTGAACATGCTGCGGGCATCTTCGACTTTTTCGCGGCTAATGTCAGAGGCTTTCAAGATACCTTCGACTTCCTCAGCCAACTTAATCGTCACAGATTTGGCGTCCACTTCAGTCACTTCACCGGTCACAATCGCTCCGCGATCATTCTCGGCGACGTAGTTACCGAAGGGGTCGTCTTCCAATTGCTTGATACCGAGAGAAATACGCTCGCGCTCAGAATCGATTGACAGAATGACTGTCTCGATCTCATCGCCTTTTTTGTAGTTTCGAACGGCTTCTTCCCCGGGCTCATGCCAGCTGATGTCAGACAGGTGCACCAGGCCATCTATGTTGCCTTCAAGGCCGATAAAGATACCAAAGTCAGTGATGGATTTGATATTGCCTGAGATTTTAGTGCCCTTGGCATACTGCCCTGCAAATGCATCCCAGGGATTTTGCTGACACTGCTTGATGCCCAGAGAGATACGACGACGATCTTCGTCGATATCCAGCACCATCACCTCAACTTCATCGCCCAGACTGACGATTTTGGAGGGGTGAACATTCTTGTTGGTCCAATCCATCTCGGAGACGTGTACCAGACCTTCAACGCCCTCTTCCAACTCGGCAAAGCAGCCGTAGTCTGTAAGGTTGGTGATCTTGGCTTTCACGCGGCTCCCCTCTGGGTAACGACCAGTGATTTCCAACCAGGGATCTTCGCCGAGCTGTTTCAGGCCCAGCGATACGCGGTTGCGCTCGCGGTCGAACTTGAGGATCTTGACATCAATTTCCTGACCCACTTCCACTATCTCGGAAGGGTGCTTGATACGTTTCCACGCCATGTCGGTAATGTGCAGCAAACCGTCAACACCACCCAGATCAACAAATGCACCGTAGTCGGTCAGGTTCTTCACAATACCCTTGACGGACATGCCTTCCTGCAGCGATTCCAGCAGCGCGTCGCGCTCTACGCTGTTGGCCGCTTCCATCACAGCGCGACGTGAAACCACCACGTTGTTGCGCTTCTGGTCCAACTTGATAACTTTGAATTCGAGTTCCTTGCCTTCCAGGTGCACGGTTTCGCGCACTGGGCGAACATCCACCAGCGAGCCCGGGAGGAATGCACGGATAGTGTTAATATCCACGGTAAAGCCACCTTTGACCTTGCCATTAATGATACCAATAACCACTTCGTCGGCTTCGTGCGCGGCTTCCAGATCTTTCCAGGACTCGGCACGTTTTGCCTTTTCACGCGACAGCTTGGTTTCGCCGAAACCGTCTTCTACGGCCTCCAGTGCTACCTGTACTTCGTCGCCAATACTAAGGTTACATTCACCGTTAGCATCAATAAACTGTTCACGAGGAATAACACCTTCGGACTTCAAGCCCGCGTGTACGGTGACCCACTCGTTATCCATGTCGATGATTACGCCGGTCACAATTGACCCTGGCTTCATATCGACGGTTTTCAGACTCTCTTCAAATAGTTCGGCGAAGGATTCGCTCATTACTTAACACCTGTTTGGTTTGGTTTGATCGAGACAATGATCTGTCTCTACCGCGCCTCCAGTCGGCCCGGGCCATTCAAAATAAGCCGCTTTCCCCACCCTGACTGGATTCAGTTGGAAAAGAAACATTTAAAACCATTCAAAAGGAATAAAAAGCCGAAAACGGCTAGATAAAACCTCTCTTTTTCACTTCGAGCATCACCCGCTCAAACACCTTGGTAATGGGCATGGCGCTGCTGTCAATGACAATGGCATCTTCGGCGGGAACCAGGGGCGAAGTGAGGCGGTTGCGGTCGCGCTCATCCCGTTCCTGGATATCCGCCAGAAGGCGCGGCACTCTAACACTTACCCCCTTCGCAATCAACTGATTATAGCGCCGCTGCGCGCGCTCTGCAGCGCTGGCGGTGAGGAAAAATTTCAACGGGGCATCGCGAAAAACCACAGTGCCCATATCGCGCCCATCGGCCACCAGTCCTGGCAGCTGCATAAAATCGCGCTGGCGGGCCAACAGGGCGTCGCGCACAGCGGGGATCGTCGCCACCGTAGAGGCACCGCGCCCGCCCTCCTCCGTGCGAATGGCGGCGCTCACGTCCAAGCCTTTATACGCCACCAGTATTTCACCATCTTCGGCGAGGGAGAACACCACATCGAGATGCCTGGCGACCTCGGGGACCGCGATCTGGTCATCCCAGCTGACTCCTTCGATGAGGCAGGCCTGACCGGTCACCCGGTACAGGGCGCCGCTATCCAACAGGTGCCACCCGAGGCGATCGGCCAGCATATGGCTGATCGTCCCCTTGCCTGCACCAGAGGGCCCATCGACAGTAATGACCGGTACGCTCGCCATAGTTCTCTACCGTGCTACCGCACTAATTTGTAAGCCAAGCCGCCGGGCGAGACTCTCAAACCCCGGAAACGAGGTCGCCACGTGGTCGCAGTCCCGCACGGTGATCTCAGCCGTGGCACGCAGCGCAGCGATAGCAAAGGACATGGCAATACGATGGTCGTTAAAGGTATCGATGACACCCCCACCGATGGTCCCACCCTCAATGACGATACCGTCTTGCTGCATTTCATTGATGATGCCAAGTGTATTCAAGCCCTCCGCCATCGCGGCGATACGATCGCTCTCCTTCACTCGCAGTTCCTCCGCCCCGTGCAAGACGGTACGTCCCTGCGCACAGGCCGCTGCGATAAAAAGTGCAGGAAACTCGTCAATGGCCAGCGGCACCTGCTCGGCCGGTATTTCAATACCGTGCAGCGGGGCGTAGCGGACGCGAATGTCCGCCACGGGCTCGCCGCCGACTTCACGCTGATTCTGCAGTGTGATATCTGCTCCCATCAGTTGCAGGATATTAATCACGCCTACCCGTGTGGGGTTGATGCCGACATGCATTAATAGCAGATCTGAACCTGGCGCGATGCTCGCACCGACCAGAAAAAATGTCGCTGAAGAGATATCTGCAGGCACTTCAATATCGCAGGCCTGAAGGCTACCGCCGCCCTGCAACGAGATCGCGTTCCCATCTGACCGCACCGGGTAGCCAAACCCTCTCAGCATGCGCTCGGTGTGATCGCGCGTAGGCGCAGGCTCGGTGACAGACGTTCGGCCCTCGCTATACAAGCCCGCCAGCAGACAACACGATTTCACCTGGGCGCTCGCCATTGGCAGATCGTAGTGAATACCCCGCAGTCGCTGCCCGCCGCGGATCGACAGCGGCGGCCTGCCACCTTCGGTCGATTGAATTTGCGCACCCATCTGCGTCAGGGGCTCGATCACCCGGCCCATAGGCCGACTGCAGAGGGAGACATCCCCGGTGAGTGTGGTGTCAAACGTCTGCCCGGCCAACAGGCCACACAGTAACCGCATGCCGGTACCGGCATTGCCCAGATCCAGTGCTTGCGCAGGGGCTTTCAGACCGCGCAGCCCCACGCCATGTACCGTAACACTGCCATCCACCGGACCCTCTATCTCGACCCCCATCGCGCGAAAAGCCGCCAACGTGGCCAGGGCATCTTCGCCTTCCAGAAATCCGTTGACCCGCGAGGTGCCTTCGGCCAGTGCGCCCAGCATAATGGCGCGATGAGAAATGGATTTATCGCCCGGAACTCTCGCGTCCCCCTGCAGAGCTCCACCGGGTTGTAACTTGAAGTGCATAACGTAACCCTTAAGGTATTTTTGGCTCGCTGCGCTGAGCCAGAAGGGCAGAAAACTCATCGCGAGCCCGCTTGGCCCGGGAGAAGGTAGCCGTTAACTCATCGGCATTTTCAGACTGCACGGCAGCGCGCAGGCGACTCATGTGTTCGCTGAATAAATCGATAGCGTCAAGCAGCGCAGCTTTATTGGCCAGGGCAATATCGCGCCACATGGTCGGGTCACTGGATGCAATGCGGGTAAAATCACGAAAACCACCAGCGGCACAGCGGAAAATATCCTCACTGGCATCCGACGATGACAACGCATCCACCAGCGTGTAAGCCAGCATATGGGGCAAATGGCTGGTGGCGGCGAGCACCGCATCGTGCCGCTCCACAGACATGTCGAGCACGTCCGCACCGGTGCTCGTCCACATCGCACGCACCAGCTCTACCGCCGCGGGATCGTTGCCTTCCACGGGAGTCAGGATAACCCGGTGATTGACGAACAAATTAACGTCGGCGGCATCCACGCCACTGCGTTCAGAGCCGGCAATCGGGTGACCCAGCACCAGCTGCGGCGGCACCGCGCCCGCCACCGCAATCGCGGCATCGCGCAGGCTTCCCTTGACGCTGGCCACATCCGTAATTATCGGTCCACCGGATCGGCCCTGCAGGCGCGGCAAAATCTGCTCCAGCATCTGTGCAGCCGTTAGCGTAGGGGTACAGATCACCACGATATCTGCACGCGCAATGGCCTCGTCAAGATCAAGCGTGTACTCGTCTATGATGCCCAACTCGACGCCGCGTCGCAGCGAGGGCTCACGGTGACCACAGCCGATGAAATGCTGACTAAACCCACTGTGGCGCAAGGCTTTGGCCAGTGAACCGCCAATCAGCCCCAGGCCAACAATGACGACAGTGTCTGTGGCGTAGCTCACACAGGTACTTATAACAGCGCCTGAGGATAGGACCCCAGTGGCTTCAGCATAATGGACTGCTCTTCGAGTTCCGTCATAATTGTGGCGATATTTTCATCGCGCAAATGCCCTTCAAACTCAATAAAAAACACGTAGGCCCACTTCTCGGTGCGCGACGGCCTTGTATCGATACGGGTCAGACTGATATTGCCACGCCTGAACGGTTCCAGCAGATTGAACAGCGCACCCGGTTTATTGCGACTGGCGACGATGATGGATGTCTTGTCGCGGCCACTGGGTAATACCTCCTCGCGGCCGATAATCAGAAACCGCGTCGTGTTATCGACGTAATCCTCGATATGTGTTGCCAGCGCCTCCAGACCATACCGCTCCTGCGCCATATCACCAGCCACCGCTGCCACTCCCGGTATTTCGGCAGCCATGCGCGCCGCCTCACCATTGCTACTGACCGCTTCACGCGCCATTTGCGGCCAGTGTTTATCCAGCCAACTACGACACTGGGCGAGCGCCTGCTGGTGCGCACAAATGCGAGTGATGTCACCCTCCGCTGTGCCCGGCGCCAGCAATAGATGCAGGCCAATGCGCATTTCCACTTCACCGGAAATCTGCAGCGATGAATCCATAAAATTATCCAGCGTGTGGCTGACCATGCCCTCCGTGGAGTTCTCTACCGGCACCACACCGTAGTGACACTCGCCGGATTCCACTTGAGAAAACACTGCATCGATAGTCGCCTGCGGTACGCAGATTGCGGCGTGACCAAAATGCTTTATTGCCGCCGCCTGCGTAAACGTTCCCTCGGGGCCGAAATAAGCAACTTGTAAAGGCTTTTCCAGGGCGAGACATGCGGACATAATTTCGCGAAAGATATGCGCCATATTGGCGCCTTCGAGAGGGCCGGTATTGCGACTGATAATGCGTTGCAAAACCTGCGCTTCGCGCTCTGGGCGATAGAATACCGGCTCCACGACGGTCTCACCATCCTTAGTTGCCGCCACCACTTCTGCCAGCTTAATATCGGCGACGCGCTGCGCGCACTGCGCGCGCTTGTTGATCAGGCCCTGGATCTCCTGATCGATAGCATCAATATCTGCCCGGACCTGCTCTAGATTCCTGCTGTCTGCCATAAGGGGTCTTAACCGTTACGTTGCTCAAAATCCTGCATAAAGGCAATCAGCGTATCTACAGCCTCTTCAGTCACAGCGTTGTAGACACTCGCGCGCATACCGCCCACCGAGCGATGCCCTTTCAGGTTCAGTAAACCGGCCGCCTCGGACTCCTGTAAAAACACCTTGTCCAGATCGGCATTCGCCAGAATAAAGGGTACGTTCATCAGGGAGCGGCTGGGAATTTCTACCGGATTGGAATAAAAATCACTGCCATCGATAGCTGCATATAACTTCTGCGCCTTGCGCCGATTGAGTGTCTCCATCGCGGACAGGCCGCCCTGTTCCACCAACCAATCGAACACCAGAGCCGCCAGATACAGCGCGAAGGTCGGTGGCGTGTTGTACATGGAATCGTTATCTGCCGCGACTTGCCAGTTGAGCATAGCGGGACACAGCGAATGTGCTTTACCCAGCAGGTCACGACGCACAATCACCAGAGTGAGGCCAGCGGGCCCAATATTTTTCTGCGCTCCGGCGTAGATGACGCCAAAATCATCCACGCGAATCTGGCGCGACAAAATCGTTGAGGACATATCCGCTACCAGCGGTACTTCGCCTGGCGGCGTCCAGAAAAACTCTACGCCACCTATCGTCTCGTTGGCAACGTAATGAAGGTAGGCAGGGTCTGCGCCCAGCTGCCACGAATGCTGCGCGGGAATCGTGCAGAAGTTGCTGTCTTTGGAGCTGGCCACCACATTCACTTCGCCATAGCGCTGCGCTTCTTCGATCGCCTTCTTCGACCACTGCCCGGTGTTCACATAGTCTGCGCCGCGCTTATCGCCAAGCAGATTCAACGGCACTGCGGAAAACTGCGTGCTGGCACCGCCTTGCAGAAACAACACGGCGTAATCATCGGAGATACCCAGCAAGCTGCGCAGCGTCTGCTCTGCGTGCTGTGCAACGCCGACAAACTCGTCGCTGCGATGGCTCATTTCCATCAGCGACAGGCCTTTGCCATGCCAATCCAGCATGTCGTCACGGGCGATTTGAAGGACAGACTCCGGCAGCGAAGCGGGTCCGGCACAAAAGTTGTAGCAACGGGTCATCGTACTTACTTCCTCAACAGGTGGGTAAAAGCCGCGTCAGTCAGCGGCGTCTTCGGTGCTGTCCGGGTCGGACTCGGATTCGCGCTCTGGCAATTCCTCGGGCTCATCGATACGCTGCACGCCTACCAGACTTTCGCCTTCTTTGGTGCGAATGACGCGCACACCCTGAGTATTGCGACTGAGTATGGACACTTCGTCCGAGCGTGTTCTAACCAGCGTGCCCTGATTGGAGATGAGCATCAGCTGGTCACCTTCAAAGACCTGCACAGCGCCAACCATATTACCGTTGCGCGTGCTGGTTGACATGGCGATCAGACCCTTGCCACCGCGCCCTTTGGTGGGGAACTCCGCGATCGGGGTGCGCTTGCCAAAACCATTTTCACTCACGGTCAGCACCATCCCCTCAGGCCGTGGAATAATGAGCGAAATCATCACATGCCCCCCACCCAGGCGGATACCGCGAATACCGCGTGCTGTGCGCCCCATAGACCGCACGTCGGTTTCCTTGAAGCGCACTGCCTTACCCTCGGTACTGAACAACATCACGTCGCAATCGCCCTGGGTAATCGCCGTGCCCACCAGCACGTCGCCTTCATCCAGTTGCAGGGCGCGCAGGCCCACACTGCGTTGGCGCGCAAAATCCGTGAGCGGCGTTTTCTTGACTGTGCCGCTGGCTGTCGCCATAAAGATATAATATCCCTCGGTGTAGTCCTCCACTGGAAGAATTGAGGTCACTCGTTCACCCTCTTCTAACGGTAGCAAGTTGACCATCGGGCGACCGCGGGAATTGCGACCAGCCAGCGGTATCTGGTAGACCTTCAGCCAATACACTTTGCCCAGGTTAGAGAAGCACAATATCGTGGCATGCGTACTGGCTATTAACAGATGCTCGACAAAATCCTCGTCTTTCACTGCGGTGGCCGACTTGCCCGTCCCACCACGACGCTGGGCCTGATAGTCACTCAATGGCTGTGTCTTGGCATAGCCACCGTGGGAAATCGTCACCACCCTGTCCTCTTCCGTGATCAGGTCTTCCACTGTCAGATCGTGCTGGGATGCGGTAATCACGGTGCGACGCTCATCGCCGTACTCGGTGACTATCTCTTCCAGCTCCTCGCGGATTACCAATTTGAGGCGTTCGGGATCGCCGAGAATATCGAGAAAATCTGCTATTTCACGCAATCTTTCCTGATATTCGTTCAGTAACTTCTCGTGCTCCAGACCGGTCAGGCGGTGCAGACGCAGATCGAGAATCGCCTGTGCCTGAACGGGCGACAACAGGTATTTACCATCGTGCAGACCATACTGTGGCTCCAGCTCATCCGGGCGACAGGCATCGTTGCCAGCCCGCTCCAGCATGCCGGTGACATCACCCGGCTCCCAGGCCTGTACCAGCAGTTTTTCCCGCGCTTCGGCGGAGCTGGGGGAGGCCTTGATCAAGGCAATAATCGGATCGATATTACTCAGGGCAATGGCCAGGCCTTCCAGAATGTGCCCGCGCTCTCGCGCCTTGCGCAACAGGTATACCGTACGCCGGGTAACCACTTCGCGGCGATGGCGAATAAAGGCTTCAATGATTTCCTTGAGATTCAACAGTTTGGGACGGCCATCGACCAGCGCCACCATGTTGATACCAAATACAGACTGCATGCCGGTCTGGGCGTATAGATTATTGAGCACTACATCACCGATCTCGCCGCGACGCAGTTCGATCACCACGCGCATGCCATCCTTGTCGGATTCATCGCGCAACTCGGTAATGCCTTCAATTTTCTTTTCTTTTACCAGCTCCGCAATGCGCTCAATCAGCTTCGCCTTGTTCAACTGATAGGGTAACTCGTGAATCAGGATAATGTCTTTGCCACGCTTTTCATCATGGATAACTTCCGCCTTGGCGCGCACATAAATCCTGCCGCGCCCGGTGCGATAGGCCTGAATGATACCCGCCCGGCCATTAATAATGCCGGCTGTGGGGAAGTCGGGCCCTGGGATATGTTCCATCAGTTCATCAACGGTCAGCTCCGGATCACGGATCAGTGCCAGGCAGGCGCTAACTACCTCGGTCAGGTTGTGCGGTGGGATATTGGTGGCCATACCCACCGCGATACCGGAGGAGCCATTGATCAGCAGGTTGGGCACCCGTGTGGGCATGACGGCGGGGATGCGCTCGGTGCCGTCATAGTTGTCGACAAAATCGACGGTCTCCTTGTCGAGATCCGCCAATATGGAATGGGCAATCTTGCGCATGCGAATTTCGGTGTAACGCATGGCAGCGGCAGAGTCTCCATCCACAGAACCAAAGTTCCCCTGGCCGTCCACCAACATATAGCGCAGCGAGAACGGCTGGGCCATCCGTACGATGGTGTCATACACCGCCGAGTCACCGTGCGGGTGATACTTACCGATTACGTCACCAACGATACGGGCGGATTTTTTATAGCCCTTATTCCAGTCGTTGCTGAGTTCGTTCATGGCGAATAACACGCGCCGGTGCACGGGTTTTAGCCCGTCACGCACATCGGGTAACGCCCGCCCCACGATTACGCTCATGGCGTAGTCCAGGTAGGACTGCTTCATCTCGTCTTCAATATTGACGGGGACAATTTCTTTGGCTAATTCACCCATTTACTCGGACTTCCTTGACTAGCTGTGAAGGCATCTTAAGGACAACGGTTAATTCTTATGCAGTGGATATTTACAGCAACAGTCAGAGATAGAATGAACGCTGCCAAGCCTCGAAATCAAACCGCCGATTATACGGGATTTAACTGCCTTCTCGCCACGTTTTTGCAGAAAATCGACGCCTTTAGGGCAGCTGAGCCCCATTTGTGGTTATACTTTCACGTCAGCAGCCCCATTCCCATCGAACAACAGGTAAGCGGGTCGAAATGGCGCACCAACAGGCATACCCGCAAAGACGTCGGGAAACAGGAAAACACGTATGAAATCACCGCTACCAAGCACTGTCGACACACTGATCCATCCCGGCTGGATCGTACCGGTACTTCCCCACGGTGTGGTGCTGGAAAACCACAGCATTGCGCTGACCGACGGTCGAATTTCAGCCCTGTTGCCCAGGGCTGAAGCACAGGCTATTCAGGCAAAACGCGTCCTTGAGCTACCGGGACACGCGCTGTTGCCAGGGCTGATAAACTGCCACGGTCACGCCGCCATGAGCCTGTTGCGCGGCTATGCCGACGACCAGGCACTGATGCCCTGGCTGGAAGAACACATCTGGCCGGCGGAGCAGGCGCATGTCAGCGAGGAGTTCGTGGCCGACGGAACCGAACTGGCCATCGCCGAAATGATACGCTCCGGCACGACGACCTTCAGCGACATGTATTTCTTCCCCAATGTTTGCGCCGCCACCGCCCAGCGTCTGGGCATGCGCTGCCAGATCACATTCCCCATCTTTGATTTCCCCTCCGCCTGGGGCAAGGACGCCGATGATTATATCAGTAAGGGGCTGGCTCTGCGTGATGATTTCAAGCACAGCGCGCTGGTGACGGTAGTCTTCGGCCCCCACGCACCTTATACCGTGTGCGAGGCAAACCTGGCCAAAATCGCGACGCTCGCAGCTGAACTGGATACGCCCGTACAAATCCACCTGCATGAAACCGCTGGCGAAGTACTGCGGGCCGTGGAGCAACACGGTGAGCGGCCGCTGGATACTCTGCATCGACTGGGGTTGCTCGGCCCCCGAACCCAGTGCGTGCATATGACCGATCTGTGCGACCGGGACATCGACCTGCTGGAGGCCACCGGTGCTCACGTAGTGCACTGCCCACAGTCCAATATGAAACTGGCCTCCGGCACCTGCCGCGTCGGCACCTTACTGCAGCGAGGCGTGAACGTGGCACTGGGCACTGACAGCGCCGCCAGCAATAACGACCTCAATCTATTCGGCGAGATGCAGACCGCGGCTCTACTGGCCAAACTCCACTCCGGCGACGCTACGGCACTGCCGGCGGCAGACGTCCTTGCCATGGCCACCATCAACGGCGCAAGAGCGCTGGGACAGCAGGAGTACATCGGCAGTCTGGAAGTAGGTAAACAGGCCGACCTGATTGCGGTGGACATGCGTGGCCCCGAGACACAACCGCTCTACCACCCCCTGTCGCAACTGGTCTACGCCTGCAATGGCAGCCAGGTAAGCCACAGCTGGATTGCCGGCCAGCAGGTGATGGCAGACAGGGCGCTGTCGCGTATCGATCTCGACGCGCTCACGCCACGTATCAACCAATGGCAACAGCGAATCGCTAACACAGAGGGCCCGGCACAATGAGCACGAATTTAAACGTAGACCCGCAGGAAATTGCCAAATTTGAGGCGCTTGCCTCGCGCTGGTGGGATATGGGTAGCGAATTCAAACCACTGCACGATATCAATCCTCTGCGTGCCAACTACATTGACGAACACTCTCCGGTCGCCGGGAAACGCCTGGTCGATGTCGGCTGTGGTGGTGGTATTTTGGCGGAGGCGATGGCACAGCGCGGCGCAATCGTCACCGGTATCGATATGGGCGAGGCGCCACTTGCCGTGGCAAGGCTGCACCAACTGGAATCGGGTGTCGAGGTCGACTACCGCCAGTCCACCGCCGAACAATTGGCCGAGGAGGAAGGCGCAGCCTATGACATCGTGTGCTGCCTGGAAATGCTGGAGCACGTACCTGACCCGGGGGCCGTCATCGCCGCATGTGCGGCACTGGCGAAGCCCGGTGGTGCGCTGTATTTTTCCACCATCAATCGCAACCCCAAGGCGTTCGCCTTCGCCATTGTTGGCGCCGAGCACATTTTGAAGCTGTTGCCTGCGGGCACACACGAGTACGCTAAATTCATCAAGCCTTCAGAGCTGGCCGGATGGATGCGCGATGCAGGACTAATAATGCACGGCATAACCGGTTTGACCTACAACCCGCTTAGCAGGCGCTACCGTTTAAATGACGCCGATGTCAGCGTGAACTACATGGTTCGCGCGGTGAAGCCCGCCTGATGAAATCCTCGCGCTGCGCATTCCCCAGAACACTGCGCGCCGTCATCTTCGACCTGGATGGCACGCTGGTCGATACTGCCGACGAATTCGTACCCGTGGTGCAGGCCCTGCGCGCCGAGCACGGGCGAGAGCCGATGGACCCGGCGCGCATACGCGCCTCGGTCTCCAGCGGCGCGCGCGCGCTGGTCAGCCTGGGCCTGAATATACCCGAGGATGCGCCTGAATTCGAACGCAATCGGCTGCGCCTGCTAGAGCTGTATAGCGAGGTGCTGGGCACGATAGCCACACCCTACCCCGGCATAGAATCCCTGCTTGCGCGCCTGCAGGCGCAGGGTATTGCCTGGGGCATTTCTACCAACAAGCCGCGTGCCTACACGGCACCACTGTTGCAAAAACTGAATATTCAACCACCACCGGGTAGCGTGGTCTGCCCGGACGACATCACCAACCGTAAACCACATCCGGAATCACTGTACCGCAACTGTCGCGACCTCGACTGTGCGCCCCATGAGGCGATTTACGTGGGCGACCACCTGCGCGATATCGAGGCGGGACGCGGTGCTGGCATGTATACCATCGCTGCCAGCTATGGCTATATCGAACCGGGTGATGACCCGCAGCTCTGGGGCTCGAACGCCGAGGCGCAGCGCAGTACCGACCTGCTCGAATTGATTCTGGGCAGCCCACAGCGGGACATCGCATGACCGATCATCGCATGACCGATCATCGCATGACCGATCATCTCATCCCCGACCACTACGTCCCACCCAGCAATCTGCTGGCAGGCAAATCCATTCTGGTGACCGGCGCCGGCGACGGTATCGGACGCGCTGCTGCACTCAGCTATGCCAGCCATGGCGCAACTGTTTTATTGCTGGGACGAACAGGCAACAAACTGGACGCGGTATACGATGAAATCGAAACAGCCGGCGGGGCCAAGCCCGCCATCATAGAAATGGATCTTGCCAGTGCTACCGAGGAGAACTACGTCAATCTGGCAGCCAGCCTGGGCGAGACATTTTCCTGCCTCGACGGCCTACTGCACAATGCCGCACTCCTCGGCGACCGTCGCCCATTAGCGGACGCCGGTTACGCCAGTTGGATGGAGGTGATGCAGGTGAATGTCAACGCCCAGTTCCTGCTAACCCGCTACCTGCTGCCACTACTACAGCAGGCGCCCAGCGCGTCTATCATTTTGACATCCTCAGGCGTAGGCCGCACTGGTAAAGCCTATTGGGGGGCGTATGCCGTATCCAAGTTTGCCACTGAAGGTTTTATGCAGGTGCTGGCAGATGAGCTGGAGAATACGTCCAATATTCGCGTGAACAGCCTGAATCCGCGCGGCACCAATACGGCCATGCGCAGAGCGGCCTACCCCGCCGAGACACCCACCAACAACCCCTCACCGCAGGACATCATGGGCGCGTACTTGTATCTGATGGGGGATGACAGCGCCGGGGTTACTGGCAAGGCATTTGACGCGCGCTAACGCCGTGTCTCTCAGTATCGATCGCGCTTTTTAGCGGGCTTGGCCGGGCTGCGTCCCGCACTGCCGCGACTGTGCCGCTTGCCGAACTGTCGCTCCATTACCTCGCGCTCCCTGACCGTGCTGCGCGCCGTCTCTTTTGGCGCCAGGCCGGCCATCCGGTAAAGCGATTTAACGTGCACACGCTCTAACTCCACCCATTGGCCCTGTTTGACCTTGGACGGGATAAAGACGTCGCCGTAGCGCACCCGCTTGAGACGGGACACTGTCAACCCCTGGGATTCCCACAGGCGTCGCACTTCGCGATTTCGTCCTTCCATCAGTACCACGCAGTACCAACGGTTGATGCCACCTTTGCCGATCTGCTGGATATCAGTAAAGCGCGCCATGCCATCTTCCAGCATCACACCTTCCTGCATGCGCTGCAGCATATCGTCCTGCACGTCACCCATCACTCGCACCATATACTCGCGCTCGATGTTGGATGAGGGATGCATTAGCGCATTGGCCAGATCGCCGTCAGTGCTAAACAGCAGCAGGCCAGAAGTGTTGAAATCCAGGCGACCAATGGAAATCCAGCGACCCGTCTTCAAACTGGGCAAACGCCCGAATACTGTGCGCCGTCCCTCTGGATCATTGCGTGAGCAAACCTCCCCGGGCGGCTTGTGGTAGAGAATGCAACGCGCTTCCTCCGCTGGCGCTATCTCCAGAGAGCGGCCATCGACGGCCAACTCATCACGCGCTTCAACGCGATCACCGAGGTGGGCGACTTTGCCGTTAACCGCCACTCTGCCAGCCTCGATCCAGCGCTCCATTTCCCGGCGCGAGCCGAGGCCGGCGCGCGCCAGTACCTTCTGCAGTTTTTCACCACTGCTGACAGTAGCCGCCTGTGGCTTTACCACAGCGGGCTTGGTCTCGGAGCTTGCTGGCTGCTTGCCCTGCAAACGGGGTGCGCCCCTGTGGGACTTATTCGCCATATCAGGTCAGACCTGTGATTCGGGTTCGGAGGGTGAACGGTTCGGGTAGTCATCTAAATCCGAATCGTCGTTATTTTCTGTAACTCCATCGATGTCTTCATCCATGTCGAGGACTACCACCTCGTCAGGCCGCGATTGCGCGACTCGCGCTTCCAGATCGTCCACCGCCTCAGCCAGTGAAATGGGCTCATCGGTATCGTCAAAATCCTCGCTGGTCGCCGGCTCGTGCGCCGCGCCGCCAACCACCGTCAAGCTCGCGCTCGCCTCGGTGATATCCATTTGCGCTGATGCCGCTTCCGATGCCTGCTCCGCCTCCGACATCCCCTCTGTGTCAAACCCCGGCATGGGCTGTGACACCGGCAACGGATCACTGAAGCCCAACTCCACATTGAGCGTCTCCAAATCGCGAATTTCTGCCAGTGCAGGCAATTGATCCAGTGTCTTCAGACTGAAATAGTCCAGGAACTGCCGAGTGGTGGCGTACATTGATGGCCGACCCGGTACATCCCGGTGTCCTACCACCCGTATCCACTCACGCTCATGCAAGGTTTTGATGATGTTAGTGCTGACAGCAACGCCGCGAATTTCTTCGATTTCGCCGCGCGTAATAGGCTGTCGGTAGGCGACTAATGCAAGGGTTTCCAGCAGTGCGCGCGAATACTTTTGCGGGCGCTCATGCCACAGGCGTCCTACCCACGGGCTAAGTGATTGCCGTACCTGGTAGCGAAACCCACTGGACACCTCCTGCAGCTCAAAACCCCGGTCTTCACAGCGCGCGACAGCCTCGCTGAGTGCCTCGCGAATCGCTGTATTGTCTGGCCGCTCGTGCTCCTCAAACAACTCCGCCAATTGCACTACCGTGAGTGGCTTGTCAGCAGCCAACAACGCACCCTCGATAATCTGCACCAAACCGATTTCCGACATGTTACTCCGACCTTGCCTTGACGTGGATCGGGCCAAAAATCTCGGTCTGCACGATTTCCACTAATGATTCCTTGATAAGCTCCATGATGGCTAGAAACGTCACCACCACTCCCAAGCGCCCTTCGGACGCACTGAACAACGACACAAAGGGCACAAACTGCCGGCCTGCCAAGCGCTCCAGCACCTCGCTCATACGCTCGCGCGTCGACAGGGCTTCTCGCGAAATATGGTGACTGGCGAACATGTCCGCCCTACGCATCACCTCGCCCATCGCCAGCATCAATTCCCGCATCTCAACGAACGGCTCGGGCCGCTCACGATTCAATTCCGGGGGATTTGCGCTACCCACCCAGGTATCCCGCTCGACGCGCGGTAATTCCTCGATATCTTCTGCCGCTTTTTTGAAGCGCTCATATTCCTGCAAGCGCCTAATAAGCTGCGCGCGCGGATCCTCCTCGTCGTCTTCCACCTCACTGGCGCGCGGTAACAACATGCGGGATTTGATCTCGGCCAGCATGGCGGCCATCAGCAGGTATTCCGCGGCCAGCTCAAACTGCATGGCGTCCATCAGTTCCACGTATTGCATGTACTGCTCGGTAATACGGGACACGTCGATGTCGAGAATATCCAGGTTCTGACGTTTGATCAGGTAGAGCAACAGATCCAGTGGACCTTCAAATGCTTCCAGAAAAACCGCCAGCGCCTGCGGTGGGATGTACAGATCCTTCGGGAACTCGATGAGCGTCTTGCCCATCACGACCGCGAACGGCATTTCGTTCTGTTGTGGCCGCGCACTCGGCTGCGACGGCACCGCGCCGGCGGGGGCTTCTGTGTTGGATTCGTTGACTGACACTGTCATTACCTGACTTTAGGTGCAAGGCAGTATACCTGAGTAAGTCACCAAAGGGTGAGGACGAATGTCCCTGAGCCCCTCTACTAGCGGGTGCTTCTCCACCACTTTGCGTCACTCGCCCCTGAACCACCGCACGCGCCAGAATCGGCCCCTCAACTGGCTACACCATCAAAAGATAGGAATATTTGGCGGATATACCGTGATATTGGCGACACAGGCCTTCCTCCGAGGCCAGGAATCTATATAATGCCATTCTCTTATGCGCCCGTAGCTCAGCTGGATAGAGTAACTGGCTTCGAACCAGTTGGTCGGGAGTTCGAATCTCTCCGGGCGCGCCAAATTCCCTGCACACTTCCCTCTGGAGCCCTTGTACGCGCGGTTTTATGGTGCTTTAAGCAAGGTACTGGTATGCCCCTAAAACTGTAGACACCTAACTGCGTTGCAATCAACGCAAACAAAAGATGTCAAGACATGAGCACTACCACACACACTCAAGCATCAGCCTATTTTTTACCCGGATCACCGAGGCCTCTACAATCTTTTTGCAACCGCTGTTCTGGGTCGCTGTAATAGCGTCCGGAGTGGGCTGCGCCGCGGTTGGTTTCCGGCATGATCGGATGCGCTTTTTTATCAGCATAGGTAAGTTTAACCAGTGCTATTCGTATTGCTCCGGATCTCCCAGGACATCTATCAATGGCTGAAGGTGAGGTCTGTAGTTTTTCCATCGATTGACGGCGCCCGTGTAAATAGGCTGATTGGCCTGCGTGTAGCTTAGCGTCGTAACGAGTCTATCCGACTCATAATGCCTCAGACATTTATCGTCCCAGTCCAGCCCTATGTGACTGATGATATCGCGTGACAGTTTTTCCTGATTGGCCACCAGGGTCTCATACTTGAGACTAAAAATATTGGTCGCTGTGTTGCCCCAAGTATTCATCAGATCCCTGTATGCAGCATAGAATCTGGCAATTTCCGACAAATTCCGTGCGTAAAGATGGCGGTCATTAAATTTTTTAAAGTAAACAGACAGGCATGTATCAAAGGGGTGGCGATGGCAGTGAATAATGAAAGCCTCTGGAAATAGCTGTTTAATCAGTCCTATATTCATAAAGTTATGCGGCAGCTTATCTGTGACACGCAATGCATGGGGTGCCAGATTTTCTAGATACGCCAGATAGCGCTCGGCGTACAGATTAGCGCTCTCCTTACCCAATGAAGCCAGATTTTCAGTGTAGTGCTCAAAATTTTTGCTGCGACTGATTTCCTGACCGATACTCCATAGCTGCGTTAACTCACCCGCGCCGTAGGCGTCGGGATGGCTGGCAATAATCTGTTCTGTGAGTGATGTGCCCGATCGCGGCATGCCAACGATGAATACCGGCTTGCGGGTAGCGCTATCTGAGCGGATAGCTTTGTCGGGGTAACCACTGCGAATACCGCTCTCAATGTCACGCAACCCTTCAAGGTATAACGCAATATCTGATTTGCATCTAGCAACATTATTGGCTTTACCGTACAGGGTAAAAGCACGGTCATACTTGTTCATCTTGTCGTAGCCATCGCCCATTGAAAACAGGATAACTGACGTCATGTCATCGGGTATTCCCGGTGTTTCGAGCGTATTGCGCAGTACTTTGACACTGTCCTCATAGCGCTTTGTCAGCCTGCATACCTGGGCGTAAGCGAGTGCCAGACCGGGGGTTAAAGGCTGTTGCTTGTTTGCTGAGATAAAGTTGCCTAACAAGGTGTGAGCTTCGTCATACTCCCCTGACAGAATATGCATACTGCAGCGTTCGGCGAGGGCTGGCTGAGAGGCGTTGTCAATACTCAGGGCCTTGTCGATCTGTGCCAGCCCTTCATTGAAGTTTCCCAGAATTCGGTTCACTCGGCCCAGTGAAATCAGCAAATCGGGTCTGTCGCCACAGCTGTCAATTGCCTCTGAGTAGAGATCTCGAGCCTGATCCGCGCGATCACTCTGCTCATAGAGTTTCCCCAGGGTTTTGTAGACAGGTACATGCGCACTAAAAAGTGCTTTTGCACGCAGTAACACGCTCTCCGCATTAGGAATATCGTTAATGAGCCGATAAGTTTCATAGAGCCCCTGAAAAGCGCCATAATATTCGGGGTGTGTAGCGTTAATATTTTTGAACGTAGCAACCGCTTTTTCCGTCTGGTTTGACTCTCGATAGCACAATGCCACTACATTCTGGTAAGCAGGATTTATGCCGTCTATCGCAACGGATTGGTTTGCATGATGAAGTGCTTTTCTCGCCTCATGAGTCCTGAGATAGACAAGAGCAATATTCGAGTGAGCGGGCGCAAACGCCGGATTTATTATCAATGCTTGCTTGAATGACCGAATAGCATCGCTGAGCTTTCCCTGAGCGGACTGTGACAACCCCAGATCGGCATAGGCCTGAAACAGATGCTTATTCAGTTTGACGGCTTTATTGAAGTGCTTTTCTGCGGAGGCAAAGTTTCCCGATCTGACGTAACAAATGCCCGCCAAATAAATGGAATCGATATCTTTGGCGGAGTCTTTGATATTTTGCGCTAACAGGAAGAGGGCCTCATCAATGTTGCCGCTCTCCAGTAATTTTTTAGCTCGATTCCGCTTCTGGACATTCTGATTCATGTAAAACCCGACGCGCATTACGCTGAAATTCCAGCCTCAATTAAACCTCAAACGGCGCCACATCCCCTTTACCCACCCGCAGTACCAGCGGCATTTCGTCCGCCAGATCCACCACGGTTGTCGGCTCCAGGCCGCAGTAGCCGCCATCGATGACCAGATCGACCTCGTGTTCCAGCGTCTCACGTATATCGTAGGGATCTATCAGGGGAAATTCGTCGCCGGGCATAATAAGCGTCACGCTCATCAACGGCTCCCCCAGATCGGCGAGCAGGGCAGCTGCGATAGGGTTGTCGGGGACGCGCAATCCGACGGTTTTACGTTTGGGGTGCATAAGCCGCCTGGGCACCTCTGAGGTGGCCGGTAAAATGAAGGTATAAGGGCCGGGCGTGGTGTACCTGAGCAGGCGGTACACGCTGTTGCTCACCTTGGCGTAGGTCGCGATCTCTGACAAATCACGGCACATCAGAGTGAAGTTGTGTTTGGCATCGAGTTTACGGATGCGACGAATTCGGTCCAGCGCATTCTTGTCGCCGATATGACAGCCCAGTGCGTAGGCCGAATCCGTGGGATACACCAGCACACCGCCGCCCTTGATAATGTCTACCGCCTGGCGAATAAGGCGCGCCTGGGGGTTTTCCGGGTGTATCTGGAAAAACTGGCTCACAGTTTCATCTCTTTGTTATCTCGCTTGTGAAGCGGTCGACCATCGCTCCCAGACGCCGCGCAATCCCTCAAACGGCGTGGATTCTACACCCAACATGGCGCTGTAGGGTGCATCGCGGTGAAAATCGCTGCCCAGTGACACCTCAAGATCATAACTGCGGGCTAAACGGCTGAGTTGTGCGGTCTGATCACGCGTTTGCCTACCGCTGAGGACCTCAATACCGCAGCCACCCGCCGCTACGAAAGCCTCGACAAGACGGCGCAGTTTCATACCGGTAAAGCGGTATTTCAGGGGGTGCGCGATCACCGCTGCGCCGCCCGAGGATACGATCCAGGCGACCACTTCGGCCAATTCCGGCCAGAAAGCCTTCACATCTCCTGTTTTTCCCTGCCCCAGATACTTGTCGAAAGCCTGGCTCGGGTCCACCACGTGACCCTGAGCAACCATCCATGCAGCAAAATGTGGCCGCCCCAATTGACTGCTACCGGCCTCTGCCAAGGCACCCTGCAGGGCGCCATCGAAGCCCCGGGCGGCGAGTCGTTTGGCTATCTTTTCGCCACGCTCGGTCCTCGCAGCAGACATCGTTAGCAATGCATCACGCATGACAGGGTGCGCAGAGTCCATACCCAGACCCAGAATATGGATGGTCGTGCCTGACCACTGGCAGGAAAACTCTATTCCAGGTATGAGCTGCATACCGCCGGAGCGCTGGCTATGATAAGCTTTCGCTGCCTCGTAGCCGGCCATCGTATCGTGATCTGTGATCGCCAGTTGCTCAATGTCGCTAGCCAGTGCTCGCGCCACCAGTTCGCAGGGATCGAGGACGCCATCGGAGGCACTGGTGTGGGTGTGAAAATCAATCAGCACAATAGTTACGCTGGACGACACAACCACCAATTGAATTTACTTTGATAATCATCCCCGCATGATAACAGCCGGAGCACCATAGAATCCATGAAGCAAATTGCTGAGTTCATTCCCATTGCGCTGTTTTTTATCGTCTACCAGTTGGATGGCCAGAGTGTATCCCTACTGAGCTGGACCTACCATTTCGATGGCATCTACTCCGCCACTGCCGTGCTGATGATAGCCACGGTACTGCAGGTCGTCTTTACCTTCGCCGTGACGCGCCAGTTTGAGAAGCGCCTGATGTGGTTGGCGGCGGCCGTGCTGATCTTCGGTGGCGCCACGCTGTTCTTTCACAACCAGATGTTTATCCAGTGGAAGCCCACTATTTTCAATTGGGCACTGGCACTTGCGTTTGGGCTGTCCCAGTTCATAGGCGACAAAAACCTGATGCAACGTACGCTGGGCAGCCAAATTCATTTGCCCAAGCCTGTCTGGACCCGTCTCAACCTGCTGTGGACAGCCAATTTTCTGGTCGTGGGCGGACTCAACCTCTTCGTGGCCTACGGTTTCAGTGAATCGACGTGGGTCAGTTATAAAATGTATTCGGCAATCGGCTTTACCCTGGTGCTGGCCCTCCTCACTGCTTTCCTCATCAGCCCTCATTTGAAGGAAGATGCTGCGGAAGAGCAGCAGTAACAACCAGACAGGCACTTAACGGAGATCAAACCTGCATGTACCACGCACTTACATTAAAGATGTTCTCCCATCCCATATAAAGCGCGGCTTTCAGCGCTTTCTCTGTCTAAGGCTTTTCGCAAATTTCACGAATATAGCCCATGTAACGGCGCGGCCTTTCTTGTCAAATCACCACACTTGTCAGAAAGACAGGCTTACTTAGGGTAGGTGGGCGAATCTTGTTGTACTATTCACACGAATTCGCGAATAGCTTTTTGCCTCGTTCACCGAGAAGTTCGGAAATTGAAAATCCCTCCGCCGCAAGCTCAACGGGGCCTCGATAGATAATCGCAATACCGCGCATGAGTACTACTTTGGCAATAACGTCAGGGCGGTGCGCGCAGACCAATGATGCCTCTAGCGCGAGCCGTGCAAAGCCTGTGACCTGATCTGCAAGGTGATCTGGCCCTGCCTGGCCCTCTGCGTAGTGTTCCCAGGACCAATCTTCAATAACAAAAATACCGCCCGGCCGAATTCTTGGGAAGAGAATATTAAAGGAGATAGTTGATGGCTCCAGACGATGCGAGGCGTCATCGATCACCATATCAATCGGCTGTTTTCCGAAATCGTCCTCCAGCACCTTTTTCACATCGACTACATCGCCCTGGTCACACTCGAAGTGTGTTCGAATGCGCGAGCCGTCCGGGTGACATGCGAGGAACTCGTTAAATAGATTACTAGCTCGCTCATCAATTTCTATTGCGGTGAGGATTCGTGGCTGAAAGAGAACCGCCAAAAACGCTGTACTGCCGCCAGTTCGAATACCCAGTTCAACGATATTTGCGTCAGGCCCGATTTCTTTGGCAAGCGATTCATAGCAGTTAATCTGGAACCGCTCCTTCATGATTCTAAGCACTTTCGTGGGGGGTGCGCCAAAGCTCGCCAAAGCGAACTTGCTGCCCCTGACCTTTATCTGCGATTTACTGAGCCAGTCTATCATGCGCCTAGCCTAACCAAAGATGGGAGTGTTTAGAAGCTAAAACTGATCAGCGGGAAGACAGGGCGCGAGCTGTGCGAGCTAGTGGGTATCGAGGATCAACGCACATGGCGACGGTGGTATCAGGATACGGACGCGGCTGGCATTCGATACCGGAGGCGTAATAAAAACAACCAGCCGAGTTAAGCAATTGCTGGCTGAGTGCGATATGCGCCGAGCCAATCGAGAGACCGCGGCAGACGCCCTGCACGTATCTTACTCGACACTCCGCCAAAGATTAGATGCGGATGGCACCAGCTTCGCCAAATTACTCGATGTACAGCGAGTGCGCCGGTGCGATGAGGAAATGGACCACAACCGTGAGATCCGTGGTAAGCAGCTTGCTGGTGTGTGTGGATATACAGAGCTGAATAGCTTTTATCGGTCTTTCGAAAGGCTGCACGGAATGGGCTTTCTTGAGTATAAGCAGGTGAATTATGTTTGATCAACGGCTACCGGCCGGGCTACGAGCCTGCCATTGGGCACTGCAGAATACCCCACCACAAGAGACGCCCAATGAGTGAAGCGAGTATCGCCTAATCAATGGTTGACGGCAGGCCCGTTGTCCTGAAAGACTCCCTTGTTAAAGAAAAGCCCTTTGGGGAACTGGTACTGGCATGAGGCGCACAGTGCGCGCGTGAAGGCAGGCAGCTTGCACCAGTCATCAATGAATAGTTACAACGTGCTTAAGCCAAAGCTGCCGAAGCTGCCAGAGGTGTTCTAAATGATAGACCCGCCAGACGTGACACCTGCGCATATCAGGCAGTTCATTGGGCACTGCTACACTGGCAGGCTCGGCACCGGCAACCGTGCATTGAGCGTGTTGCGCGAGGCTTTCGACATAGGCCTGGGGCAAGGTTTGTGTGATTTCAACCCGGCATCCCACGTAAAGCGTAAGAAGCAACCGAAGCGCACGCGCAGACTAACGGACGCGGAGTTTAAAGGCATACGCCAGTGCGTCAAGAAGTGGGCCAGTAACAGGCTTGTGGTTATTCTCCGGGCACGGCAAGCCGTACAGCTATTTTACAGTCCAACGCCAGTACAAGTCAGCGTGTAATCGCGCTAGTATTGATGGCACGACATTGCACGACATAAGCGCCAAAACTATTACCGATATGACCATCCATGGTGATGATACTCAGTCCCTTGCGGGTCATAGTGATGCTAAGATGACAGCTGATTATATCCGAGAGACTGTGGCGACGAAGGTTAAATCCTTAGACAGTTTAAGACAATCAGAGAAATAAACCATGTATATCAACAACATAAGGTCGCGCAATGTACTACGCAATATTCTGTGAAGATGTTGGAAACAGTATGCCGCTGCGCAAGAGCGCGCGCCCTGCCCACCTGGCGCGCCTGCAGGAGCTGGCAGACGCGGGGAAGCTGCTGGCAGCCGGCCCGCACCCGGCAATCGACGCGGAGGAACCCGGTGAGGCCGGCTTTACCGGCAGCCTGATTATCGCTGAATTCGCCAGTCTTGAAGCCGCCACGGCATGGGCCGACTCCGACCCCTACGTGGACGCGGGAGTGTTCAGCAAAATTACCGTCAAACCGTACAAACTGGTTTTGCCCTGAGCTCCACCTTCATCGCCGGTGACGTTACATTAACTTTCATGAACCACGTTTTATCGAGGAAAAGACTTTGCTATTCTCCGTCCCTTTATTGATATTGTGCCTGTTGTTTTCCAACGCCACGCTGGCGGAGGACATTCGCTATGTCAGCGGCGATCAGGATGTACCCCTGCGCGCCGGTGCCGGGGACGACTATCAGATCGTACACCGGGGCATCTCTCCCCGTGCCCGTCTCATCGTTTCGCGCACGTCTGAAGACGGCCTGTGGGCAGACATCACCACAGACGCTGGCGACACCGGCTGGATCCCCTCGCAAAAGCTGTTGCTTGAGCTTACAGCGGCACCCGAAATGGCAAGTACTGCGTTATCCGAAGCAGACGCTCCGGTAGACGGTAACCCTGAGGAATTAACAGACCAAACCAGGATTCGCGATGAACAGTTCAATGCGGTCGCGCAAGAGCTCTACCAGCTAAAACAGGTGTCTGGCAAGGCGGAACAGATGGATATAGAGAATCGTCGCCTGGTGGAGAAAACCGAGAATTTGCGCTCCGAGGTAGAAATGCTACGCGCCGAAAACCTGCGCTTACAAGACAAAGTTGAGAGCGAGGACTTCATAAATGGCGCACTGGCGGTCCTACTCGGTGTCATCATTGCTTTGGTAGCCCCTCGATTGGTGCCCAAGCGACGCAAAAATTCCAGCTGGGCGTAAAGGAGACTCCTATGATTCGCGTATTATTACTCTGCTTGTCACTGTTATTGCCCGCCATTGCTGTCGGTGCGGGTAACGCCTCAACCAACCCACGTGTTGTGATTAAAACCAGTGAGGGGGATATCACACTGCAGCTGTTTGCCGATAAGGCCCCCGTCTCGGTGGCAAATTTTCTGAGTTATGTGGACAGCGGCTTCTACAAAGGCACCATATTCCATCGCGTCATCCCCAACTTCATGATCCAGGCCGGTGGTTTTGAACCGAACATGGTAGAAAAAAACAAGGCGGACCCTATTGCCAATGAGTCCAAAAATCGCCTTCACAACACGCGGGGCACCGTGGCCATGGCCCGCACCAGCGACCCGGATTCCGCCACCTCGCAGTTCTTTATCAACCAGCGCTCCAACCTGCGCTTGGACTGGTCGCCGCGCAGCGAAGGCTACACCGTCTTCGGCGAGGTTATCCAGGGTATGGATATCGTTGACTTCATTGCCACAACACCCACCGGCACGGTGGGTGGGATGAGCGATGTGCCCAAGCAGCCCATCATCATCAACGACGTTGCGCGCCAGTAGCCCTGATGATTGCACTCAGCGTCAATCTCAATAAAATCGCCCTGATCCGCAATTCGCGCGATACCACCAATCCGGGTATTCCACTGCACGCACAGATGTGTATCGACGCCGGCGCCGATGGCATCACGGTTCACCCGCGCCCCGACCAGCGACACATCCGCGTTCGCGACTGTTTCGATCTGGCGGCGATGCTGAACGTTGAATTCAATATCGAGGGTAACCCCTTCACTGGACCGCGCAGCAGCGAACGCGTCGACGTGGACGACTACCCTGGATTCATGGAACTGGTAAAGGAAATTCGCCCCTCCCAGTGCACCCTGGTGCCGGATGGCGACGGGCAGCTGACTTCGGACCACGGCTTTGACCTCAAGCGCGATGGCGAGCGGATAGCGCCACTGGTGCAGGCGTTGCAAGCGCTGGGTATCCGCACCAGCCTGTTCATGGATCCGGATCCGGAGCAGATCCGCCTCGCGGCACAAACCGGTACAGACCGCATTGAGCTGTACACTGAATCCTATGCGCGGGCCTTCAAGCTAGGCGGGAATGTGGATGAAGTATTTCAGCAATTTGTACGGGCGGCGGAGGTCGCCGCTGATGAGGGTTTGGGTATCAACGCTGGCCATGATCTAGACCTGAAGAATCTACCACGTTTTGCCACTATTGCGGGCCTGCTGGAAGTCTCCATTGGCCACGCCCTCACCGTAGACGCGATTCGTATGGGACTGGCCACCACCGTGACCGCCTATCAACACGCCCTGGGTAAACATTAATGGATACACGTATACAAGCACTGCTGGATAAACAGGACATCACGGACCTGATCCACGCCTACTGCAATGCCGCCGATCGGCACGATCACGGCAAGATGCGCGCGCTCTATCACGATGATGCAACTGACGATCACGGCGCATTCTTCAAAGGCCTGGCCATGGCCTTCATTGACCAGCTACCCGCCATTCAGGAACCCATGCTGATCCTGCACCACAACGTCACCACGGTAAACATTGCAGTGGACGGTGATTATGCGGAAGGTGAGATCTATATATTGGCCTTTCATCAGGTGCGCACGGACAATGGCCCGGTAGATCTCCTCATCGGCGGGCGCTATTTCGACAAGTACGAAAAACGTGGGGGCGTGTGGAAGTTCAGCCACCGCGCAGTCGTCGCGGATTGGACCCGGTTTAACAACCCCTCCACCGTCTGCCTCAGCCACCCTATGGTGGAGGGCTCTTATATCGGCAAGCCCGGCCCTGGCGACCCCTCTTACGATTTCTTTCGCCTGCTTAAGCGAGGACAGCGCTAGAGCGCAGCGAGCTTTTCTCGAAGTCGATCCGGAATACGGGTAGGCGATTTATTCGCCAAATCAAGGTGTACCAACACGGCCTTGCCCCGCACGGTCTGCCTGTCTCCCTGCGATATCTCGCAGTGCAAGGTGAATGAGCTATTCCCAATGCTGGCATCGACCACCTTGCCGATAACGTCCGCGCCGTAAAACGTTTCATCAATGAAGTCGATCTGGACGGAGGCCAGGATCCAACTCTTGGCGTTCGTTTCGTTGCTGTGCGCCAACGACTCGAGGAAACGCATCCGGATCACCTCCAGCCAAGCGGCAATAGTGGCGTTGTTGATATGGCCCAGTGCGTCGGTTTCGTAGAAACGCGGGGTAATCGTTATGGCAAACTCTTTCACTTTTGAGCTCCGTGATTTTGGGGTGTCGCCGATCCAGCAGACTTGGGTGCTAGCCTGTGCCAAAATTATCACAGCATCAAGCAGCCATTAAAACGTATAATGATCACCCACACCTATTTCTTCAGGAATTCCCAATGCGCCTGATGCTCGCCCCAATGGAGGGCGTTATCGACCACACAATGCGCGAGCTGCTTACCTCTCTGGGCGGCGTAGATCGCTGTGTTACGGAATTTGTGCGCGTCACCGAGCGCCTGTTGCCACCGCGAGTCTTCTACCGCCTCTGTCCGGAACTCGCGCAGGGCGGGACCACTAGTTCGGGTGTGCCTGTTTATGTGCAGCTACTGGGTGGCCAACCGGCGGTAATGGCTGAGAATGCCGCGCGGGCAGCGGAACTCGGTGCACCGGGAATTGACCTCAACTTTGGCTGCCCAGCGAAAACGGTTAATCGCTCCGACGGTGGCGCCATTCTCCTACGCGAGCCACACCGCGTGCACGATATCACCGCTGCGGTGCGCGCTGCAGTGCCCGCGCACATTCCTGTCACCGTAAAAACCCGCCTGGGTTTTGAGGATAAAGCGCTGTTTCTCGACATCGCTGCAGGCATTGAAGCCGCGGGGGCCACTGAACTCACGGTGCACGCGCGCACCAAACGCGAGGGTTATCGTCCACCCGCATACTGGGAGTCAATTGCGGAAGCGCGGGGGCGGGTGTCGCTGCCGGTGATTGCCAACGGCGAAATCTGGAGTGTTGATGATGCGCTGCGCTGTCGGGCGGTCACCGGCTGCGATGACCTGATGCTGGGTCGCGGTGCCATCTGCCGCCCCGATCTCCCGCGACTGATTGCCGCTGCGAATGCCGATGGCGACACGCTGGAACCCCTGCCCTGGAGCGGCATTACCCCACTGCTGTTGCACTTCTTTGAGATGACCCTGAAACACTATGACGCACATTGTGCTGGCAACCCCCTCAAACAGTGGCTGGTGTACATGCGCGGCTATTTTCCGCAGGCTGGGCAGTTGTTCGAGGACGTTAAACGCCTGCGGGAACCAGACGCCATTCGATTGTTACTACAGCAATCCCAGCCTGCCACCAGCATGGATCGCTGCGCCGCCTAGCGGATTCTGCGAGACGGCCCCCAACTCTGGCGCAATTGTACAAGTACCCCCAATCGGCCATAATTCAAAGCTCGCTTGTGGTTACACCTGCCACAAGCCAGGCAATCGACGGAAATACTATGGACAAGACAGTGCGACACATCCAGCTAATGGACACCACCCTGCGCGATGGTGAACAAACTCAGGGTGTCTCTTTCTCCCCCGAGGAAAAGGTCACTCTGGCCAAGGGCTTGCTACAACAGCTGAAAGTTGACCGTATTGAAGTCGCATCTGCGGGTGTCTCCCAGGGGGAAAAGGACGCAGTCTCCAGTATCAATGCATGGGCGCAGCAGCAGGGCCTTGGCGACCGTATCGAAGTGCTGGGTTTTGTCGATCACACCAAGAGCGTGGACTGGATTGTGCAAACTGGCGGCCAGGTAATCAACCTGCTCACCAAGGGCAGTGAGAAGCACTGCCACGAGCAGTTGGGAAAAACGCTGGAACAGCATGTGTCCGAAATACTGACGACGGTGGAGTATGCGCTGGAGAAAGGACTGCAGGTGAATGCCTATCTTGAGGATTGGTCAAACGGCTACCGCAACAGCCCCGACTATGTTTACCAGATGATGGACCAGTTAAAGGACTGCGGCATCCGGCATTTCATGTTGCCCGACACACTGGGCGTAATGTCTCCGGAAGAAGTGTTCGACAGCTTGAGCGACATG
The DNA here is from genome assembly GCA_963934845.1 of uncultured Halioglobus sp. Lineage (GTDB taxonomy): Bacteria > Pseudomonadota > Gammaproteobacteria > Pseudomonadales > Halieaceae > Marimicrobium. The sequence continues at coordinate 42,367 of CAWWAG010000023.1, forward strand.
ACGACACGCTATCCACAACAACTGCTCGACTTTCACCCGCACAACGATTACGGCCTGGCCACTGCCAATGTGATGGCGGCCGTTCGCGCCGGGGTCAGCTCAATCCATTGCACCGTTAACTGCCTGGGCGAGCGCGCAGGCAACGCGTCACTGGCTGAAGTGAGCGTCGCACTGCGAGATAAAATGGGGGTCGAGCTGTCGGTTGATGAGAGTTACATTGTGCAACTGAGCACGATGGTAGAAACTTTCTCCGGCAAACGGGTGCCCGCCAATGCACCCATCGTTGGCGCTGACGTCTTTACGCAGACAGCCGGAATTCATGCGGATGGCGACAAAAAAGGCGGCTTGTATAAAACGCGGCTCAGTCCCGAGCGCTTCTCCCGCACCCGCAGTTATGCGCTGGGAAAAATGAGCGGCAGGGCATCGCTGGCACAGAATCTGGAGGCGCTCGGCCTCAACCTTTCCGAGGAGAACCAGAGGAAGGTACTGGCCAGAATTGTCAAACTGGGCGATTCAAAAGAGTTGATTACCGTTGACGACCTGCCCTTTATCATCTCCGATGTGCTGGAGAGCAGGAACTACCACCACATCAAATTACTCAACTGCTCTGTCACCAGCGGCCTGGACCTGAAATCGACCGTGAGTATCCGTATCGATGTGGACGGTGAAATATTGCACGCCACAGGTTTTGGTAACGGCGGCTTCGACGCCTTCATTTACGCAATGAATGAAGTGATGGCCTCGAGGCGTTATGTGTTGCCCACGCTCCTGGATTACGAGGTCCGTATCCCCCGGGGTGGCCACACCAATGCACTGACCGAATGCGTCATTACCTGGGACTGCGACGACCAGGAAATCAAAACCCGGGGAGTGCATTCCAACCAGGTCTTCGCCGGGATCCTGGCGACGCTTCGAATCGTGAACCTACAGCTGCATGAACGCGGATCGAATGAAACCTCGTTATCGACTCCGCTGGTGGTGGATGGTCAGTTTTGAGCGCCGTTACTGGCTAAAAAATTCGATGTTAGCGCCATTAACAGGTTATATTCACGGGGCAACCCGTAAAAAATAGTCTCGTATAAAGCCGGGTGGGTGGTCCCAGAGGATCTGACGAAGTACAACAGGCAAACTACTCTAGAATCAGCGTCAAAAGGAGCTTTATCAACAGCGCTCCCTATGTACTTCAACAAGTCGGAGCAATGTAGCGATGGAAAATTCAATGCCAGCACCAAGTGAAGGCGGTGAAAAATCGTCACCGCCCGGTCTCGCAGGCCCAGTGCTGATCGTTTTCAGGGTATCCAGCCAAGTTGAGCTAATTCTGCCAGCGACTGACTAATCCCCGGACTTCCCACTATTAAAGCCCGATCTTGTATTTCTGCAGCACCTCGCAGCGGGACGAAAGAAACAGGTCTATTCCTCTTTCACCCCCGCTCGGCAGACTTTACTGGATGCACTCGAAAGCCGCGCGCTTCTGCAAACAGATGTCATTGCTGTTCCTGCTTTAGTGGCCAGTGCTGTCCCAAATTCAAACGTCGCGCTTCCCGAGGCAGGAGAACTGACCCTCATTCGTCCATTTGTGCTGCGCCTGGATTCCAACGGCTACTCCTACCTCGACCACGATGGCCGTCCATTGATTACCCTGTCGGCGCAGGAATTGACAATTGCCAAACAAATGGGCCGTCCGCGCACAGTTGATAACGCCTTCAGACGAGTGCAGGAAAAATACGCCGATTTGAAAATTGAACTGCCCGCTTTTACCAGTCTATTGCAACGACTGCTCGCCGCAGGGCTGCTCCATATAGCAAAAGATGTGACAGTGATTGACGATGCTGCAAAGCTTGAGTCACGCGAAGTGCAAAGAGTCTCGGATGAACGAAAGAAAATCGTGCAGCAGTCACTGCAGGCGGCTGAAGAGAAAGAGCAGCTGCGTCGTGAACGCACTGGTCATATACGCACCAAAGTCATACCCGTCCAGACGGAGCTGCAACCGCTCTTATCAATGGGTCTGATGATGTCCTACGGGATGGCCTACGACGAGGGAAGTCTTAACTAAGATTACGAGTTTATTCCCGACTGTGGCAATCTTTCCGTTCCTGCATTACAGGGAGATGAAGCGCCAGCAATTTTTCTGTTCTCAAACTATATCTGGTCTCACTAGAGAAACATGGAACTATCGCAGCGCGCAAAGGAAATGAACCCCCTGGGTGTTTGCATTCACGGTGGGCCCGATACGCCAAAATATGATCGGGATATACCGCGCTACCTTGAGCTCAACCCGCATATTGATATTCTTGTTCACGGTGAGGGCGAAGCCACTTTCGTTAACATATTGGATAAACTTCGCAACCGATTACCTGAAAGCTCGCGCGATCTGAATGTACTGGCAGACGTCCCTGGGCTTACCTATCGAATCGGAGAAAAGTATACGACCACTGCAGCACGGGACCGACTTCCCGATTTGGATATTCTGCCCTCGCCCTACCTCAATGGCCTATTCGACAATATCGGCAATCTTCCGATTCTGATGCAAACAATTGAAACCAATCGCGGCTGCCCCTTTGGCTGCACGTTCTGTGACTGGGGTTCAGCCACACTCACGAAGATCCGCAAATTTGATTTGGAACGAGTATTTGCGGAATTGGAATGGTGCGCAAAAAACAAAGTCAAAACCGTGTTTTCTGCGGATGCCAACTTTGGCGTTTTTGACCACGATGTCGACATTGCTCGCAAGGTTGTTGAGCTCAAGAAGCAATACGGCTACCCAAAAATCTTTGAAAGTAGTTATGCGAAAAATCAGGTCAAGCACTTGAAAAAAATCGTCGAGATATTTGCGGAGGCAGAAGTTGTTTCGGTAGGGACGCTCTCCTTGCAATCTGTCAGCCCGGAAACACTTGCTGCAATAAAACGATCAAACATCAAAGTCTCAAAATACGACGAGCTTGCCGTGGAATTTAGCAAGGCAAAGCTACCGCTGATTGTCGAAATGATGATGGGGCTCCCGGGTTCGACGGTTGAGTCCTTCGAGGGTGATCTGCAGCAAGCCATTGATCGCGAAGTTCAGGCTCGTGTTAATCCAACCGAAATACTGGTCAATAGCCCCATGAACGAACCGGACTACTTCGGCGAATTTGACATTAAACTAAGCCGACCGCTTGAGGATGACTGGAAATCCGAGCATGCACAAACCAGTATCGAGAAGGCACTGATTATTGCGACGTCGTCCTTCAGTACCGACGATTATGAACAAATGCACCGCAGGCGTAGTCTGTTCTTTTTGTGCGAGAACTACGGCGTTCTCAGGCAGATAGCACGTTTTGTCCGCTATGAATCTGGCATACGCGAGATAGACTTTTACCGCACGCTGGATGAGGAGGTCCGCGCCCACCCCACCCGATGGCCTACGATCTCCTTTACCTTGGGTTGCTTGAAAGAAATAATGGTACCCCCCGGCAGTTGGCGTCTGTTCATAGATGAAATTCGAGATTATCTCGTGTCCAAACTGGGTATCGCAGACGACAGTTCGCTCGACACGGTATTGCAGGTACAGCATACAATGCTGCCATCGCGCGACAGGGTGTTTCCCCTGCACATAGCGCTGAATCATGATTATGCTCAGTGGTATGCATGCATGCTGGAAAGTAAGCAGGCTGGCTGGCAGCAGGACTGGACGAAAGAGGTTAAGCCGCTGCGTGAATTTGGACCCGCATCTTTCACCGTGGAAGACTCACAGCAGTTGACCGTTCTGGGCATGGGGACGCCGATCTACAGTGATCCCGACTGCGACTGGGAGTTCAAGTCGCCGATAGGTCGCCCGCTTAGATACCGCAGAGAGGCAAAGTTACACTAAACTCAGTTTGGTCTTAACTATCGCAACTCACCATTTCACTGCGTAAAGAGACTGCAGAGCTGTAAACTATTGGGCATCATTCAACGGCACAGCAGTAGCTTTTGACTCGGCGATGCCGCATGGGGCGCAAGCCTCAAGCCATCGACAGCAAATTCCAGCGTGGCTCCGAACGATTCGGAAAACCCTATGAACCCAATGGGGGAGCCTGCATCCCCGATTCTCTCGAAAACCAATACGTTCTGTTCGAAGAACGGGGTTTCCGGAGCGGGCGGAACATCGAATTTAAATCCTACAATCTCACCTGCTCTCGTTTCCAGTATCGTGCCTGCAGCAATAATGCTGCATTTTCCAGACACCTTGTCTTTACGCTGTGCCGCAACGAGCAACAATGGCAGCTCGTCAGCCCAGGATTCAGCACCGACCGGCGGCGAAGGTACTTTGTTCGCTCTGAGAGCCTCTCGTAACCAGCCAATGGTGAACCATATATTCGGCCTCACATCCCCTGGAACCTGCTGAGCCAGGTCAGAGTGCGCCATCAACAAAATTGTCTCCTGCTGCCGTTGATGGTAGGCCGCAGTCCATGGCGCGCGAGCACCGAATCCGTCCAGATTCAGCACCAGTGCCACCCCGAACGGAAGCAAAATCAGCGGCGCCAGCGGCCGCCAACGGCTGATAATCGCATCTGCAGCAACGGCGCACAGTGGCAAACCAAAGGCTACCAGCAGGTAGAGATAGCGACTCTGTTGGTCGATCACTGCAGCGACATACCAACGAGAATAACTAGAGCCGGCCAGGAACATGAGCGCCCCGGTAAACAGGGCAGCGCTGGTGCCTATTCTGCGCCAATTGGAATCTGTTTTGCCAATCAAGGCAAGGCCGATCAACAATACAACAGACAACAAGAGGCCGTTACCCAGGCTCCCTCCAATGGTTTGAAGTCCTGCAAGTACGCCGGACCATACGAATGTAATAATCTCGCTGATGGTTGCCGATCGGCCGTAAGGATTCGGTATCCCCTCAGGGTTCGATAGCAACAGCCAGACCAGATAGACGGCACCCAGGGGTGCTGTGTGGAAGAGCGCGAGCCGCCATCCGCGGCGGATGAATACCGCAAGGCCGACGACAGGTATCATCACCAGTGACAGCCCCGACGACATCAGACCGGCCAGACCCGCCAACAGCCCGAACCAGTCGCGTCGATCTAACAGGCCATCGTGATCACTCAGCACCAAGTGGCACATTCCAAACATCAATGCGAATACGAGGGTAATCTGAAAGGCCCATACAATATTCTCCTCTCCCGGGCCCAGCAGTACAAACACCGAGGCAACGAGCGTAGCAACCCAGGGACCAACGCCCGCTCGACGCATTACAATCCGCAAAAGTCCGGCGCAGGCGAGATGGCTCGCAACCAACACGGCCTGATAGGGGAGGTAACTGTGTAGACCAAATAGCGAGTAAAGAATGCGATACGATATTATCGGCAAAGTGACCCAGTGCTCACCATGGGATCGGAACAAGTCTTGTAGGTTGAAGCCGTCGCGCTCGGCCAGAAAGCTCCACTCGTCCCCAAAGAACCAGTGGTAACTCCCCAACCTGAACAGGATCAGCAGACCGGCCAACACCAGATAGCCGATGAAAACCCACAGCGCCAGACTCTCCCGCCGCCCCGATCTAACCACCGGCACATCGCGGACTGGCTGTCGCGACTTCACCGCGAGTATGGTCTAAGTATTGGTATTAACAATTGTGTATCGACCTGAAATAGCAGGTATCGATCTTCCTCCCTTTTAGTGTCTTTGCAAATCGAATTGTTCCCTGCTCCAGGTTAAACGTCAGGGACGCGAAAATTCCATGATCTGGAGTGCTGTGGTTACCGGCGGCGGGTATAGCACAGGTCGGCACTTGTACATTGGGCTGGCCGCGGCGGTCGCAGACGTTGTGGCGGTGGATGGAGTACCTTAACCAGGCAAACATTGACTAGGCCCCTGATTTCCCGGATTCTAACAACACAACAAAGATTTTGAAGCGCCTACAATCGGCGACTACCGAAACGCGGGAAAATTATGCAGTTATCGGTCACGCCGACATACACACATACGGGAGGAACTAGCGAACGCGCCGCACTCGGCGTGTTTGTGATTTTCCTCGCCATCGCTGCGTGGGCCCTGCTGTTTCATCTCGGCTCCTACTTTTGGTTCCATGGCGACGAGTGGGATTTCCTGGTGGAACGCGACGCCAGCAAACTGGGCGATCTACTGCGCGCCCACGGAGAACACCTCACCCTCCTCCCTATTCTTGTCTACCGATTCCTCTGGAGTCTGTTCGGTATTCGTTCCTATTTCCCCTACCAGGTACCGGTGGTGCTGCTGCACCTTATTGCAGCTGTGCTGCTGCGAATTATCATGCGTCGCTCCGGCGTTAACCCCTGGATCGCAACTTCAGCCGCCTCAATACTTGTGCTGTTCGGCCCGGGCGCGGAGAACATTATCTGGGCCTTCCAAATCACGTTCGCGGGCTCGCTGGTATTCGGACTCGCGCAATTACTCCTCGCCGACCACGCCGGACCAGGCTGGAGCCGTGACTGGTGCGCGCTCGGCGTAGGCTTGCTCGGATTGCTCTGCTCGGGCTTCGCGCCCCTTCCGGTCGCGGTCGTTGGGGCAGTTGTGCTGGTACGCCGTGGCTGGCGTCCGGCCCTGTTCCAGACGGCACCACTTGCTGTCGTATTCCTGTCGTGGTGGCTATTGGTAGGCCCCGACCGAATTCCAGACCCCTATGGCAGAGCCGCAGATGCAGGCGAGATCATTCACTTCGTCTGTACGGGAATTGTTGCGACCCTCACCGGCCTGGGAGGTAGCGGCGTTATCGGTGCGCTGTTCGGCGCAGCACTGCTGGCTGGCCTGGTAGTCGCATGGCTGCCACTGCCGCGAGAAGAGCGGCTTCGACAGGCCATAATGCCACTGTCGCTGCTCATTGCTGGAATTGCCTTCCTGTTTCTGGCCGGTTACGGACGCTGGTGGATAGGTGACCAGGTCGGCAGTTCCAGCCGCTATGTGCATGTGTTCGCCGCGTTCACGCTGCCGGCACTTGCGGTGGCATTCGATGCGCTGGCGCGTCGCTGGCGTTTTGGTGTTCCTGCGGCCGCAATTTTGCTCGCGGTGGGCATCCCACATAACATTGGCCAGTTCGACAGTATCCAACCTTTCGGTGCAGAATCTTTCGAAGGTCGGCGCGAGCTGATTACCGCACTGGCGCAATCGCCTTATGCGTTACAGGTACCCCGCTCAACCCGTGTGGACCCCCTCTGGAGCAACATTAACGTCGGCTGGCTACTGGATGCGCGCGCGGCTGGCAAGCTCCCCGAGTCCGCGAACCCTGCTAATACCAGGAACCGGAACTTCAAGCTGCGATTCGGTATTGCATTTCTGCAGCAGCCCGCTCCCGGTAACTGCACGGTAATTCGCGAGCCGGTTGATATGTTATTGAACAGGGGCGACGAATTCGGGGTAGAGGTAGGCCCCTGGACCAAGCCGAAAGATGGCTGGTTCTTCATGCAGTCCTACACCCTGCAATTAATGGAGGACGGCAAGCCGGTGGGGCAACCGCTGCTCATACATCCCAGCTACGGCAACCTGTTGCGCGCACAATTCGATGATCTCAATGTACGCATTGGGCTGGCTCCAGGCACTGAAGCGCTTAAGCTGTGCCATTGAGTGGATATTGGCCTGCAGTCAGCGCGAGGCCGTTCTCAGGCGCGGTCGGGCCACGGGTGAGTCCAGCTCCCAGGTACGCAGGTTATAGTCCAGGAAGTACTTGGGCTTACCCACGTCACGACGACAGATTTCATTGGGATCGTCGATAGTCAGCGTCGCTGGACCAAACTCAGACAAACGCGGTATGCAGTCTTGCCAGTCCTCGCGGCGCCCCTCCTCCCGGGTATTGAGTAATACGTCCTGCCAGGCCACGTAATCATGCTCCAGTTCCAGCACGTAAGGGAACGCGCGCCCGGCAGCAGGCAGGTGAGCCAGCTGGACGGCAAGCACAGTGCGCAATCCAGAATCGTCAGTTACACCGAGACGATCCACGGTGAAGCGACGAACCTCCGCTATGAACAGCCCCCAGGACCCGGGTGGCGCCATGTAGCTTTCCAGGGTCCTGAGCGCGATACCAATAGTCGGCCAGTCACTGGGGTGACGTGCAACCTCCGACTGCAACTGGTCGTAAAATGCCACCTCGCCTATACCAGTCTCGCGACGCACATAGCGCGCAACGTAGCGTAAAATTCCGTAGCTATCGAGCAGATAGTACGCCATCCGGAGGTCGTCCATTTCGCCCCATTGCTCACGCGTATAAGTGGCCGACTGCTTCACAATTTCCCCCGGAAGCGCCACGATACCATGCTGCTCGCGGTAGCTCGGCTCATTCATCGGGCTGTTAGGCAGCAACTGGGTAGCGTTGGCCCGGACCCGAATATCGCGATCCGTGCACTTTTGCAGATCACTGCTGAATGCCGCGGGTGTGGAGCCGGGCATACCCATCATAATGTCTGCTGCCAGTGGCAGATTGGCGCGCCGAAACTCAGTAGAAAGCTCGTTGTATTTGTCCAGTTTGATGTTGGAGCGTTCGATGACCTTCAGGGTTGTCTCGTCCATAGTTTGCAGCGACACCACACCCTCTGCCAGGATTTCCGCAGCGGACATGATTTCAATAATCTGCCGCAGATATTTCACCTGGTTCTTGGCGTAGTTGATGGAGACCGTGCGCGGGTATCCGTAGGTACCCCGCAACTCGGCGATCTTTTCTGTGATCGAGACATCGCGTTCGAGCATGCCAAAGTTAGCATCGGCAATGGAGGCATCCTCGATATGGTGCTTGGCGCACCACTCGAGCTCTTCGAACACACGGTCCAGGTTAAACTTGCGTACGCGCGACAGGGTAGCCGACCCCCAGTCGCAAAACGTGCACCCATAAGGGCAGCCTCTGTTGGTTTCAATAATGGCAGCGGCTTTGACTGATCCGAACTCCTCGAACAGGCCCATCAGGAAAGGTGACGGTATGGTGTTGAGATCCGTGATACGTTCGCGGTCTGCGGTGCGATACACGCCGTCCACGGTGCGATAGCTCAATCCTGCAACGTCCTTGAGAACGTCGAGATTCTGTGTATTGGCTGTATCGAGGTGGTCCAGCATATCGGAAAACGTGAGTTCACCCTCACCTCTGACCGCCACATCGACGTGCGGATTTTCGGCAAAGAACTTCTCGCAGTCGTGCACATAAGACGGTGTGCTGGGGCCACCATGCACAGTAATATTAGCCGGGTTCCTCGCCTTCACGGCGGCCGAAAGGCGTAAATTTTCCTCGACACTCCACATGTAGTTTGAGAACAGAAAAACGCCTTGCGTAGCGGCGCGCTCAATCAGGCGTTCCTCGTCGGTCAGGAACATTGGGATGAAGTCGAATCTGTCGTCCAGCTTGCCACCCTCGTACGCAATAGCGTATGCCATTACGACACCCAGTGACGCCGGGGCCATGCCAGAACCGGTATTCACCGGCACGACCTGAACCAGTTCCCTACCCGCGTCAGCCATCTTCTCATCGTGGGCAGCCACTCTGGCATCCACCAGAGCTTGCACTTCAACCGGGTTCACCGTACCAAACAGCGGCGTCTCATCAAAATTGTCGCGGGGGCGCGGCGGGGTAAGTAGTCCAGCACCAGCCATTCGCGCCAATAGGGCGTCAAACTCCCCCGCATCGAGGCCGTCGATATTGTTCTGTGCGAGGTACATTGTCCTGCCAGATTCAACATCGATGGGCTCGGAGAAAATAGTCAGGGCGATCAGCTCTGGCAGGCTGAGCCGCAGCAACAGCGTGCCCTGATGATCGTACCAGAGGTATTGTCCGGTCTGGGTCAGGAGGCTGACCGGTGTGGCGATAGTCACCTCACCCGTCATCACGGTTCCCGGCACTTCAGCCGGTACTTCCACGAAGCGGGCAGCAGGGAGAGTGCTGGTCAAGTGGCCAGCTTCCTGCAGTGCTTCGAGAAAGTGTTTGATCGCCGGTCGTTGACCGTCAAATCGCGACACTTCAGCTATCAGCTCGTCGAGATCCCCCTCGAAGCCGCGGTTGAGATGGTCGATAGCGTCAAGGCGCGCCGGCGTGGCGCGGCGCAGCCGGCCGTCGAGTTGCGCGAAAAGAAATCCTTGCCGTTTATCACCCAGTGTGACGAAAAAGCCTGGCGCAAGGTAAGTCGTATGTGTTGTCATGCAAACGTCGCTCCCACGCGAGGTCGAGCCACAGGGGAATCGAGTTCCCAGGTGCGCAGGTTGTGCAGCAGTAAAAACAGCGGCTTGCCAATCTCCCGATGACAAATTTCATTGGGGTCGTCGATAGTCAATGTGCCCGGGCCGTATTCTGACAGCCGCGGGATATGTTTTTCCCAGTCCGTGCGGTGGCCTTCTTCCCGGACGGTGAGATGGTTTTCCCACCACGCGACATAGTCGTGTTCCAGCTGCAGTACGATGGGAAATTTCCTTCCGGCAGCGGGCAGATGCGCAAGTTGCACGACCAGGGTGGTGCGCAGCCCGGAGTCCTCGGGCATGCCCATGTGTTCTACCAGATAGCGGCGAACCTCATTTATAAAGAGGCCCCATGATCCCGGTGGTCCCATATAGGCCTCCAGAGTGCGCAGTGCAGTAGCGATTACCGGCCACTCCTCGGGATGGCGCAATATTTCGGACTGAAGATTGTCATAGAACTCAACCTCGCCCATCCCTGTCTCGCGACGCACATAACGCGCGACATAACGTAGCAGGCAATAGCTGTCTAGCAGGTAGTATGCGGTCTTGAGATCAGCCATCTCGTCCCACTCCTGGCGGGTATAAGTGGCCGTTTGTTTCAGCACCTCACCGGGAAGAGCCACGATGCCGTGCTTCTGGCGGTAGCCGGGTTCGTTCATGGGACTGTTAGGCAACAGTGTGGTGGTGTTCAGCATGACCCTGATGTCGCGGTCAGTACATTCCTGCAAATCCTTTCGGAACGCTTTCGCCGTGGCGCCGGGCAGGCCTATCATGATCTCTACCGCCAGCGGTAGTCGGGCGCGCCGGAACTCCGTTGACAGTTCATTGTACTTGTCCAGTTTGATGTTGGAGCGATCGATAACCTTCAATGTCGTTTCATCCATTGTTTGCAGGGATACCTTGCCCTCTGTCAGTATTTCGACATCCGCCATTATCTGGATGATCTTGCGCAGATATTTGACCTGGTTTTTAGCGTAGTTAATCGATAGCGTCCGGGGGTATCCGTATGTCCGCTTCAGTTCGGCAATTTTTTCAGTGATAGCGACATCGCGCTCCAGCATGCCAAAGTTGGCATCGGCCACCGACGCGTCCTCGATCTGGTGTCTGGCGGACCATTCCAGCTCCGCAAATACCCGGTCGAGATCGAACTTGCGTACGCGAGACAGCGTGGCTGAACCCCAGTCGCAGAAGGTGCACCCGTAGGGACAGCCCCGATTCGATTCAATGATCGCGCCAGCCTTGACCGAGCCAAACTCGTCGAACAGGCCCATCAGGTAGGGTGAAGGTATTGTGTTGAGATCGGCAATGCGTTCCCGGTCACCGGTGCGAGTCACACCGTCGGCGCTGCGATAAGTCAGGCCTTCGATATCGCGCAGCACGTCCAGATTGCGCGTGTTAGCGGGGTCGAGGGAATCGAGCAATTCGGCGAATGTCAACTCACCCTCGCCCCGCACGGCGATGTCGACATGCGGGTTATCGGCGAAAAACTTTTCACAGTCGTGGGCATAGGACGGCGTGCTTGGCCCGCCGTGCACCGTAATATTGTTGGGGTTCATCGCCTTAACCGCCGCAGATATCTTCAGGTTTATTTCCACTGTCCAAAGATAGTTGGAGAAAATGAACACACTGGGTGCCATGGCACGCTCCACCGCGCGAGATTCATCGATCAGGAACATGGGAATAAAATCGAACTTATCCAGCAGCCTGCCGCCGTCATATTTCATCGCGTAGGCCATCACCAACCCCAGCGAGGCCGGTGCCATACCGGCCTGAGTGTTCACCGGGACTACCTGTATCAATTCCTTACCTGTGCTGGCAACCAATTCATCGTGCGCTGCGACCCTGGCATCAATCATTCCCTGTACTTCAGCCGGATTTACCGTACCAAACAGCGGCGTCTCCTCAAAATTGTCGCGGGGGCGCGCCGGGGTAAGTAGTCCAGCACCAGCCAGTCGCGCCAATAGGACGTCAAACTCCCCCGCATCGAGGCCGTCGATATTGTTCTGTGCGAGGTACATTGTCCTGCCGGATTCAACATCGATGGGCTCGGAGAAAATAGTCAGGGCGATCAGCTCTGGCAGTTTGAGCCGCAGCAACAGCGTACCCTGATGATCGTACCAGAGGTATTGTCCGGCTTGGGTCAGGAGGCTGACCGGTGTGGCGATAGTCATCTCACCCGCCATCACGGTTCCCGGCACTTCAGCCGGTACTTCCGCGCAGCGCACAGTCGGGAGAGTGCTGGTCAGATAGTCAACTGTGCTAGTCAGATGGCCAGCTGTAACGCTCAGATGGCCAGCTGTACTGTTCAGATGGCCAGCTGCCTGCAATGCATCGAGGAAGTGTTTGA
>CAWWAG010000024.1:0-52180 GCA_963934845.1 uncultured Halioglobus sp.
TAGTGGACTTTCACCACCAAGTCATCCGACCGCCACCACACGTATCGGAACAGCGTCCGCCAAGGCGCTTCGCGTCATGCCTGGCGCACCAAAAAAAAGGGCCGGCATAGCCGACCCTTTCTACCATCCTAAAAACCTACTGTTCAGAGTCGGCTATTGCTGCAGCCCAGATGACTAGGCCAAATGCAATTTTATTCCATAGATCGGCGACATTATAGATAATATTCAACGCATCGGGATTCGCTGACCCCATCATATACCCCATAAAGTATCCGATAGGATAAATTGCCCAGCCTATCGTCACCAGTAGTGCCATCGCCTTATAAGCTTTCTGCACATTGACGTTTCCGCTGCCAGCGTTGATCTTGCTCGCTTGACCAAAAAAGATCTCCCACATAATGAAGACCCAAGCCGCCATTGCAATCCAAAACGCCAAACTCACGTCCATCACACCCGCTTCGCCGGCAAATCCAAAGCCCAGCATTACGAGAGACCCGATCAGCAAACGCCAGAACACACCTACGGGCGTTTTAGTGATTGCAGAAAGAATCAAGTAAAACTCTATGATGAGTAGTGGAACCGTGAGTAACCAGTCAATGTAGCGGTAGACGGTCGGTGTTTCACCTGTACTCACCCAAACATCACGCATATAAAAATAATGCACTGCAGCGATGAGAGTGACTAGACCTGATACCGTAAGAGACGTTTTCCACTTAGGTGAAACACGGTCACGTTCAAGGAAGAAAAAGGCTGTCGCAGCGACAAGCGCCATCGAAATAAGCCAAAAAGAAATACCAACCGCATCGTTGGCCTGCAAATTTTCAGTCATAACTGTACCCACCTGTGAATGAATGTATCTTGATTATTGTTCTCCTGCACCTTTGGATAGAGTCGACGCAGATCGACCATGTCAGGAGCACCTACGCATCGCACCTGCGATTGGATCTCTTTTTCCAGCTGATTTACATAATGCGGTTTCAAATCTGCAGTGCATCACCTAATCAGGTAGAAGAAGGGGCTAACTGAAGGTAAGCTCCTACCCTTTTTCTCCGGCAAGAGACTAAGTGATGATGAGAACTTACCAAAGACTAACCCGGTGAAAATAATGCCATATTTCGGCCCTGAAGAAAAGCAATTGTAGTCAAAGGAAGATCGCTGAGCCATTGGCACTCCTCAGCCCACAGTGAGCAGGGAGCTGGCAAGGAATACAGGCGACAGAGGGGGAGGGTATCGCCATAAACAGGCACAAGAAAGGATGGAGCAACGGCGTGGCCAAATAAAGAACCGCGTCGGCATTGATGACCGACCCCAGGTCGTTAACGAAAAGTCGCGCATCGAAGACTGGGAGATCGACACAGTGATCGATAAGGGCCACAGCGGTGCTCTGGTAATAATAGCCGAGCGGGTGACAAAGCGGACTGTATCTACCCCTACAGCTCTTGAGAGCGGGGCCTAAATGAAAACACCAACGGCCTGCTGCGAGAATATTTTCCCAAGAACACAGACTTCAAGAAAGTTGAGCAGATAGAGGTAAAGCGGGCGCTGAGTCGGCTTAACTCTTGGCCAAAAAGAGATCTGGACTTCAAAACTGCAGCCCAATTGATGAACAATCATAGGGCTGCGCGAGCAGCCTGACCAGTGATGCACTTGGAATTTGAAACCGCGTTGTTTTTAGATGCGTTAACGGCAGAATAGCAAACGCAGCCAACTGCTTGAACCCCTGACCGACTCTTCGTTATTATTTATACCATATAAAATAATAAGTTCGATGGGGCCCTATACCTGGCCTTTTTGAGAATGTTGATCACAATGGGACAGCACGCCACTATTTATTGCTGTACCATCAAGCTTTCATGTCACGTATCGCAAGTTACCCAACCCTTAGAGGTGACTGACGAGGAATAAAAAATACTGCCGCCGCGCTCCACTCCTGTTGAGGCAAAAGTAATAACTGGGAATGTATACGTATGTTAGAGAAAACTGCATTAGTGCCTGTCTTGGTGTATTTTTTTATTGGAGTAACTACTTCAATCACAACTTATGCGAACGACGAAGCGCCAACACTTGCGCTGGAGGAGGTGATCGTAACTGCACGAAAACGAGCAGAGTCAATGCAGCTAGTGCCTGTCGCGGTAAGCGCAATAACCGCTGAAGAGTTATCACAGTCTAGTATTCGAGATTTGCAGGACATTCAAGGGTTCGTTCCTAACCTACTCATTGATAGAGTGCCGGGGCTGCAATCAGGAGCTGCAATAGCCATACGGGGGGTTAGCTACCAAGAGATTGATAAAAGCCTTGATCCGGGTATTGGCGTCTTGCTGGACGGCGTTTATCTCGGCACAAACTCCGGACAAATATTGGAAAACTTTGACCTCGAACGCATCGAAGTTCTGCGTGGTCCGCAGGGCACGCTCTTTGGGAAAAATACCATAGGTGGTGCACTAAGCATTATTCGCACGGCCCCCACAAAAGAATTTGAGGGAAAAGTTCAAGGTACCCTTGGGGAGAACGGTCGACAGGATATTCGCGCTCTTTTAAACTTACCACTAACTGATAAAGGCGGTATAAAGCTTTTTTCCTCAAAACTTGAAGGCGATGGCTACATCAAGAATACAACTTACAATAAAGACCAAGGCGGCCAGAACCTAGAAAACTATGGCGCAACCATCGCTTACCAGCTCACTGACGAATTCGATATTCTATTCACGGCTGAACGCACACGTGATAAGTCTGAAGTAGGCGCTTGGGCCGATTTCAATAAATTTGACCTCGCTGTACCTCAAGATGCCGCATGCCTATTATCACCTGGCTTTGGTGGTTGTTTCCTATTCGATACCGGTAGCGATGAGGACCACAGTTCCACCAATGCCCCTAACTCAGCCGACACTACGAATGACTTTTTTAACCTCAAAATGAACTATGACCTCAGCGACTGGATGATTACGTCGATTACCGGCTATATTGATCGTGACGAGAGTTCGCGCCAAGAATATGATGCAAACAGTCTCGAATTTCTGTACGTCAATATTGACGAGAGCTATTCACAATTCAGTCAAGAACTACGCACTACTGGCAATATCGGTGACGTGGTGATGACCGCTGGCCTCTACTACTGGCATTCTGAGTACGATGCAGCGCAGACCAGCTATGATTTGTGGAAATATCTTCCAACAGGCCCTTTCCCAACAAATTCCTTTGGTGGCACATGGCCGGTCGGCACCCGCGCAATAATTAAACAGCGTGGAGAAAACACGTCCTATGCCGCATTTGCCAGCGCAGACTGGTCGCTGACTGATAGGCTCACACTCAATCTGGCTGCGCGTTACACCTACGACGAAAGAAGTCTGGAACCTTCCAGCTCCCAGTTTGAGTCAGAAGACGGCTCTCCACTCGTTCCCGGCGGAGAGACTGTCAAAGTCGACGCTGACTGGGATCAGGTCTCGCCCCGTATCGGCGCACAATACGACCTTACAGACGATCTTATGGCCTATGTCTCATACTCCGAGGGCTTCAAAGGTGGCGGATTTTTTGGGCGCATCACCTCTGTGGAAAATGTTCGCCAATATGATCCCGAAACAGTGGAGACGTATGAGGCCGGTGTAAAAAGTGATTGGTGGAACCAGCGTCTGCGTATCAATGCTGCAGTATTCACCAGTGAATACAAGGACAAGCAAGAAGACATCATTGTCACAGACCCATCAGGCCTAATAGACACAGTCGTCCTAAATGCTTCGTCAGCGACTATGCAGGGCCTGGAGTTAGAGATGACAGCGCTGTTGGCCTCGGGCCTGACGCTGGTAGCACAAGGTGGCTACCTCGATGCAAGTTATGACAAATTTCAAATAGCCGGTATTCCAGGAGTCCCTGAGGACGTATCTAAACTTAAAATGCGCAATACGCCTGAACTTACGTTTGGCGCAGGATTGCGCTATGTGCAGCCTGTGTTCGACGACAGCGAGATGTCCTACAACGTGAACTACTCATGGCGCGATAGTTATGCCACGATCTTCAACAATGATCCGCTGGGCGACGTTGATGCAATCGGGTTTTGGAGTGCAAATATCGACTTTCGCTTACGCGATATGTTGACGGTTTCAGTCTATGGTCGCAATATCACGGATGAGCGTTATTACCGGGCAGTGCTTATCCCTCCGTTAGCATCCTTTGGGCAGTGGAACGAACCGCGTAACTACGGCGTTACCTTGACGTACGCCTTCTAACAGAGACCTATTGGGGTGTCTCAGACTTGAACGCGAATCCGACAAAGTATCCTCTTGGTAGACCCTTGCTGCCAGGACGGGGGCCATACATGCTCCATAGAACATCTCGTCCGTCACGTCCGATATAAATGTACTTTGCCTTTTCAGAAAAGACTAGCGTATCAACTGGTAGATGCGTTTTCAGAAACCTGCGATGAGTTTGTGCCTCAACTATCGGAAGCTTTACTTCCTTAGGCGGAATCCGTAAGTCGAGCCATGGTGACATTTCTGCCACTTCCATTCCTTCCGCACCGTTGAACAATAGTTGAGCAATGATCTGCTGCACCCAAGTTGTACCTGATTTGGCATAGGTTGAAATAACAATATCATCGTCTCTAAAATTTATGTCATTCCAGATCGTGGAATCAAAATGATGATTTTGAATCTCTCGGAGTTTGACCAGACTGAAATTATGATTCATAAATATCTCGTCGTTTCCGGGCTATGGATGCATAACCCCCACGTAAAGTACGCGCTGTAAGCGCGTCACATTTCACGTGCTTGTTAACTGCTGCTACCTGACACCGACTAACAGGCCTAAACGAATCGAACCTACGGTACGGGGTGTACTCGCTTGGGCTTGCCCACAACAGACAGTTTTACCAGGAGAAAGGGCTACCATCCGGTCTGCAGCAACCACTAGCGGCACTAGGCCCTTTTGAAGTTCGGTGGCCGTTTTTCCATAAACGCCATAATCGCTTCAATGTTCTCTGGCGAGCCTGCTTGACGCGCCATACCCGCCTGCTCCGCCTTGATCGCGGTATCGATGGCCGGCAGATGGTGCAAGCGCAGACTGCGTTTAATCTCGCGCAGTGAGTTGACCGGCCACTGGGCAATTTCGCGCGCCTTGGCCAGGGCGTGATCAAACAGGTCGGCAACCGGCAGTACCGCAGCGGCGATACCCACTTCCAGTGCTTTATCCGCATTTATCCACTGCGCGGTGTAGAACAATTCGGCGGCCCGCTGCGCACCGATATTGGCCTGCAACATATAGCTGCTGCCCCACTCCGGCACCAGCCCGAGGCTGGCAAAGGGCAGGCGCATCCGCAGGCTCTCGGCCACATACACGATGTCGGCGTGAAACAGCACGGTGGCACCGCCGCCGATGGCGACACCCTGCGCTGCGGCTACCACGGGCTTATCAAACGCCACCACCGCGCGCGCGGCGGATTCAAACGGGTGCTCCTCGCCGTCCGCCACATCGCCAAAACTCGACAGATCCACACCGGAACAAAAGTTGTCGCCGGCACCGCACAGCATCACACACCTCACGTCGTCGTCTGCCGCCGCCGCATTGAAGGTCTCGCGCATATCGATCCACATCTGTGTGTTGATCGCGTTTTTCTTCTCGGAGCGGTTGAAGGTGACAACCAGCACGCCATCGCGGTTGTCGGTCAATATCAGATCAGTCATGAATACACCTGTTGCGTGCTAGGAGTGAAACGTTACAGCGTCGGCGAGCGCCGCGCGCTCGGTGACACAGGCATTCACCGGGTCATCCGCGTCCGGGTGGCCAAAGGATATGCCGAACACCAGTTTGATGTCGCTGGCTATGCCCAGTTGTTCGCGCACGTAATCCGCCTGAAAACCGAGCGCTGTTTGCGGACAACTACCGAGGCCATGCGCGGTGAGGGTCAGCATGAGCGTCTGGGCATACATGCCCAGGTCTACCGCTTCACGCAGGCCGAAGGGTTCGGGCAAAAACAGGAAGGCAACATGCGGCGCATCGAAGAAGGTAAAGTTGCGCATAAACTGCTCATTGCGCGCGATCTTGTCCGCCCGCTCAATATTGGCGGCGGCGTACAGCGATTGTGCGGCACCGTACTGGCGGTCCCTATACACACCCTCGTACACACCGTCGTAGGGGAAATCCATAGTGAAATTGCCGGCGGCAAAGCGCTCGGGCATTTGGCTGCGTAGCGTTTCCAGCTGTGCGCCGGAGACCACATGCGCCACCCAGGGCTGGCTGTTGCAATTGCTGGGCGCGCGCTGCGCGACCGAAAAAATCGTGGCCAGCGTATCGGCGTCTATCGGTTGCGGCAAAAAGGCGCGCAGCGAATGTCGCGAGGTGACAAGGTCATTAAAAATTGTGGCTCGTTCGGACATGAACTGACTCGTATTGAAAACAGGGATTATAGCTTAGCAAAATTCCACCGCGAGTACCTCTCACGGTGGACGGCTTTTGCCAGGCAGGTGCGCCTAGGCGCCGGTGAAGTTGGCTTTGCGTTTTTCCTTAAAGGCGCGCATGCCCTCTTTGGCATCGGCCGAGGCAAACACCGGGTTGGCCAACTCGTCCGAGAGCAGCATGGCGTCAGACTCTTTCACGTCGCTCTGAATTTCACGCAGCGAGCGGGTGATCGCCTTCAGCGCCAACGGGCCGGTTTCGCAGATTTTAGCGGCAATTTCCTTCGCGTGGGCCAGCGTCTCGCCCTTTGGCACCACGCGGTTCACCAGGCCCCAGGCCAGAGCTTCCTGCGCCGTCACATGACGGCCGAGTAACAGTATTTCGGCAGCCAGGCAATAGGGAATCTGGCGCGGCAAACGGATGCTGGAACCCGCCATCGGGTAGAGGCCGCGAGCGACTTCGGTGACACCAAATGTCGCATCTTCCGCCGCGACACGAATGTCGGTGCCCGCCAGAATCTCGGTACCACCGGCCAGTGCGTAGCCCTCTACGGCAAGGATCAGGGGCTTATTGGGGCGGTTGTCGCGCAGCAGTGCCTGCCAGTGCACATTGGGCACTTTGCCCATCACTTCCATGAACTCCCCGGTGGAGCGTTGATCGCCGTCGGCGCCCGCTTTCAGGTCCATACCCGCGGAAAAGGTATCGCCATTGGCGGTAAGGATGGCACACATCAGCTCGTCGTCTTCGTCCAGCCTACGCCACGCTTTGTACATGCCCAGTAGCATTTCCGGGCTGAAGGCGTTTTTGGCTTCGGGACGGTTGAGGGTGACGATCAGGACTTTGCCTTCTTGTTCTACGGTGCAGTTTTTGGTGCTGATATCCAGTTCGGCCATGGTCTTTTTCCTTTCTTGGTTCGATTAGTATTTTTGTGATGTATCGGTGTTGTGATGTGGTCTCTGGAATTCAGAGCTGGTTGGATGAGGGCCCCCGCTCCTCGGAGGGCTGAGATACTCGTCGCGGGGACCCTCATCCAACCAGCTCCTTGAATCTTGCGAGAGTCCGCCACGCCTAAGCTACTGGCACGGAATTCGCAGGCTCAGGGCCGGTGGGTGCGCGCCTCACAGGGTGAGTATCTCAGCCCTTGGAACCCTATGGGGCGCGCACCCATCGGGCCACGATCCCGCAGATCCCGCAGATCAAAACATCAAGCGACCTTGTGCCTCCCCGCCAGCGCAATTTCCAGCGCTTTAGGGTAAGCAGGCTTGCCGCTGGGCGCGCGCGGCACTTCGTCCACTACATGTAACTCGCGCGGTACTTTGTACCCGGCGATGTGTTTGCGCACGTGTTCCTGCACCTCACTGAGGGTCAGTTTGGCATCGCCGCGCGGTGCAACGACCGCGGTGACGCGGCTGCCGAAACGCTCGTCCGGCGTGGCCACCACCAGGCAGTCGAAAATGTCGGGGTTGGCTTTCAGCGCCTGCTCCACTTCTTCGGGGAAGATCTTCTCGCCGCCGGAGTTGATGCAGTTGGAACCACGGCCGTACACGGTAATAGTGCCATCATCTTCCAGGCGTGCTTCATCACCCAGCAGTAACCACGGCTTGCCGCCTACGTCGACAATAGTCTTGGCGGTCTTCACGGGATCGTTGTAGTAACCGACCGGAATGTGTCCGCTGCGCGCGAAAATACCCATCTCACCGCGCTCCACGTGACGGTAGATTTCGCCCTCGACATCGGTGATCACCGACATGAATTCGCTCTTGGTGATGTTACCAAGGCCCTGACCTTTTTTACCACCGCCATCGAAGCCCATGTTGCCGCTCTCGGAGGAGCCGAAGGAATTCGAGATGAAGACGTTGGGAAACATCAGGCGAAACGCTTCCTGTTTGCTTTCCGAGAACACGGCGCCCCCGGAACCGATATTGAACACGGAGCTCAGGTCCCAGCGATCGACATTTGCCTCCAGCGAGTCTAACAGGGGTACGGCCATCGCATCGCCAACGATAGAGATGGAATTGACCTTTTCCTGTGCCACGATATCCCACACGTCTTCGCCCACCAGCGAGCGCCCGGGATTCAATACCACAGAATTACCGGCCAGCAGCTGGATGCAGGCATACCACCAGCAGGCGCCGTGCATCAGAGGTGCCAGTGCCATACCGACAATAGCGAAGTCGCCGACGCGCCCGGCGATCTGCTCTGGATCGGTGATCGCGCCATCGGGGTGGAACCAACCGCCACCACCCATCGCCGCGAAGAATACGGCCTTGTGTGGCCACATCACGCCTTTGGGCATGCCGGTGGTGCCGCCCGTATACAACACGAACAGGTCGTCATCGGAGCGTTCGCCAAAGTCGCGCTTGTCGCTCTGGCCCTGCATAGATGCTTCATATTCTACGGCACCGATAGTCGCTGAATCACAGCCGGATTCATCTTTCACGTAGATAAACGTTTTGAGGTCGGGCGCGGATTTGCGCACCTCATCGATATGCGGGATGAATTCCTGATTGTGAATACAGGCCACCATGTCTGCGTTATCGAAGATGTACAGCAGTTCATCCTGCACATAGCGATAGTTGACATTGATGGGAACCGCGCGAATCTTGAAGCAGGCGAGCATTCCCTCGAGGTACTCGTTGCAGTTGTAAAGGTACAAGCCGACGTGATCCCCGGCTTTCACCCCCTGCTGCGCAAGGTAGTGCGCCAGTTTATTGGCGCGCTGCTCCAGCTCTGCGTATGTGGCACGCTGCGTGCCACATACCAGCGCACTGCGTGTAGGCACCTTGTCGGCCACCATTTCATAGAGGTCGGCAATATTGTAGTGCTTGGCCATGCGTATTTTTCTCCCGTGTCCTGTGTGAATGGTCGCTTATGACTTCTCTGCACCGACAACCCACATCGCGAAGAACTGCGCGCCGCCACCGTAAGCATGACCCAGCGCCAGTTTGGCACCCTCAACCTGATGCGCGCCGGCATCGCCGCGTACCTGTCGCGCTGCTTCAGCGAAACGAATCATGCCCGATGCGCCAATGGGGTTTGAGGACAATACACCACCGGAACAGTTCCAGGGAATATCGCCGCCCTCATCCAGTGATGTGGCCCCTTCCATAGTCAGTTTCCAGCCCTCTCCCTCGGGTGCAAAACCCAAGTTTTCCAGCCACATGGGCTCGTACCAGCTGAACGGCACATACACTTCCGCACAGTCGAGATCCTTGCGTGGATTGGTGATACCGGCCTGCTTGTACACATCGGCTGCACAGTCGCGGCCGGCCTGCGGACTCACCATTTCACGCCCTGCGTACATAGTTGGCTCCGAGCGCATCGCAACGCCGCGAATCCAGGCCGGTGGTTTGGAGGCCTTGTCTGCCAATTCCTCGTTGGCAATGACCATCGCGCAGGCACCGTCCGATGAGGGGCAGGACTCAAGGAATCGAATCGGGTCCCACAGCATGAAAGACTCTTCTACTTCCTTCATGGTGATATCGGGTTTCTGCAAATGCGCCAGCGGGTTACGCGCACCGTGCAGGCGGTCTTTCATCGCCACTTTGATACCCACGTCATACGGCGCGTTGGAGCGGCGGATATATTCGCGAATAATAGGTGCAAAGTAACCGCCGGCACCCGCGTTCAGGTGGGTAGAGAACGGCTGTGCATTCGACAGCGCCCACATCGCATTGGACTCTGACTGCTTCTCGAACGCCACTGTCAACACGCGGCTGAACATGCCGCTTTGCACGTGGGATGCCGCCACCAGCGCGGTTGAGCCACCCACAGAACCCGCTGTGTGTACCCGCAGCATAGGCTTGCCATTACAGCCGAGCGCGTCTGTCAGATACACCTCGGGCATAATGACTCCCTCGAACATATCAGGGGCCTTGCCAATAATGACGGCGTCGATATCATGCCACGTAAGCTCTGCGTCCTGCAGTGCCTTTACCGCTGCCTCACGCACCAAGCCGGCGATTGAAACGTCGGTTCGTTCTTTCGTATATTTGGTCTGGCCTATGCCGACCACCGCTGCCAAATTAGCCATTATGCGTTCTCTCCTTTTTCCAGGACCGTTACCAGGTTGTGCTGCAGGCACGGGCCTGAAGTCGCATGGGCGATGCCCCGCTGCGCCTCACCCTTCACAATGCGGTTAAAAACTTCACCAATACGCGACAGGCCAGAGGCCATCATCAGGTTACCAGCCAGCACACCACCGCTGGGATTAACGCTGGTGTCTTTATCCAGACCCAGCGCGCGAGTCAGAATAATTTCCTGGTGGCTAAACGGCGCATAGAGCTCGGCGACATCCACCTTGCCGGTGTTCATGCCAGCGCGGTTGGCCGCGATGCGGGTTGAGACGGAGTCCGTCAGGTCGCGCATACCCAGGTTGTGGGTCTCGATACAGTGATCGATACCGCTAATCACCACATAGGGCAAGCCCCACGCTTTCGCCTGATCCACAGTGGCGATAATCATCGCACTGGCGCCGTCCGATACCGGACTACAGTCCGCTTTGCGCAGGGGTGACAAATACATCTCCTCGGCGAGCACATCGTCCAGGGCGATATCCCCGGACAACTGGGCATGCGGATTATTCAGGGCGTTGCGACGTGAACGCGAAACGACTTCAGCCATATCGCGCTCCGTAATCAGGCCCTGATCCAACATCATTCGGGCCTGCAGAGCGGCCAGCGATATACTGTCTATCCAAAGCGGCGCGAGGTAGTACGGGTCGAGCTGTTGCGATAACACTGTAGGCAACTCGCCGGGCGAGGATTTGCCAAAGCCGTATATCAACGCAGAGTCCGCGTGCCCCATACGAATCTTGAGTATGGATTCATACAGCGCCCAGGCCGCATCCATCTCGACATGCGATTCCTTGATGGGCGGCACTGCACCCAGCGCATCGACACCCGAGACAAACGCAAAAGCCGCGCCCTGCAGGTAATCACAACTACCGGAGCAGACAAAGTCGACATCCTGTGCGCTAATTAAACGAGCCTGTTCAAAGGTGCGCGCGAGCACCGGCATGATCAGCTCAACCTCGTTGACCGCACCGGCATCGGAGACGCAATTAGTTTGCTGGTAGGCCACTATTGCAATATCTTTCATAGCTTAACTCTCCCAGCCAGTAACAGGTAATTTGCCGATCATATCTACCGGCACATCCGGCTCATCGATAGGCTTGAAGTAACGGATGTTATTCATGGAGTAATCCCATTCGGCCTCAGGGTTCCACACGCCCTGCACGCGCTGGCCAATGTGAATATCCTCGTTCACACACTCGCTGAGCAGGTGGATCAGGGAGATATTGGCGCCGTCCAGTACCAGATTGGCGACGACAAAGGGCGGCTCGATAGGGTTGCCAGGAATCGGAATATTGACAATGGTGAATGACTCCACCGTTGCTTTCTCTGACAACTTCACGTCCTCTTCGGTCGCAACGCCGCATGACGCACAGGAACCGCGCGGGGGCACGTAAATGGCCGAACACTTGGGACAGCGCTGCCCCATCAGTACGCCTTTCTTGAGCTGGGTAAGGAAGCGCGCCGGTGCCGCCCCCGCTGTGAAATTGTATTTGAGGAAAACCGGTGCCTTGATGCCGGTGATAACGTCCTGTTCGTCGCTCATAGTTTGTCTCTCCTAAACCAGTTCGAAGCAGCGAATATCGGTGATGAACCCGATAGTTTCATCGGCCCATACCGCGCGCACGCGCGCACCAGTGGTGATATCGCTTTCAGCTGCTGCTGCCAGGCAGTGAATCATTGGCACATCGGCACCATCGAGTTTGACCATCACCCAGGCAAACGGTACTTGCATCGGATGCGCCTCGCGGGGTTCCTTGACCCAGGCGAAGCTGACGATCTCGCCCTGCTCGCCCACCTCGACGAACTCACTGAGTTCCTCGGCAGTATCGGGGTCGTACTCCATGGGCGGCACTATCACGCGACTATCGCTGGCTTTGATGCCGACGATCTTGCGATTTCTGAGTTCAGTCAGGAAACGACCGATCACCGGACCGGTTGAGCGTGTGTAGGTATAACCAAGTTCAAACGCCTGGTTGAGGATTTCTGGTTGCGACACAGTCACAGCCCTCCTTATTGCAGTACAGGATTGGGTGCCCAGTATCAGCGAGCCACCGCCGTCACTCAATGACGCAAAGGATCACCTGTGGATGACATATCAGATCACCACCCGCCCCTATGATCTGAAACAGACCCCATTTACCCGTTTAACGGCGGTCAGGCACAAACAACACGGCAAGGGGTTGCGTTACTTGTACCACACGTAACAGAATGCCGTTGCGCGCCTTTCACACCGATGAAATTTACTGATAATGGCGGCTGATTTTTATTTTCCCTACGAACACATCAGGAGTACACCTATGTCAGTCTCAGCGGTTGGATATTTGAGAATCGCGGCAACAGATACATCGGCCTGGATGGACTTCGGCACCGGCGTACTCGGCCTGATGGACGCGCAGCGCGAAGATACTGGCGGCGCGCGCTTCCTGCGTATGGATGACCACCCTTTCCGCTTCATGGTCGAGCCGGCCGATACTGATAAGTTGATCGCCACCGGACTGGAATTCCCCGACGAATTTGCATGGCGTTCCACCCTTGATACCCTGGCAGAAGCAGGCCATAGCGTGACAGCCGGCTCACCTGAGGACGCACAGTGCCGCTGCGTCAGCGCATTTGCCACGGTGCAGGATCCCGCCGGCAATACGTTGGAACTGTACTGGGGCCGCAAGTTGGATTACGTCCCGCTGGCCTCCCCCACCGGTGTTACCAACTTTGTCACCACCTATCAGCAAAGCGGCGACCTGGGTTTTGGCCACTGCGTGCTGCCCGCTCCGAATATCGAAGCCTGTGCTGATTTCTACACCCAGTTTATTGGTACCGGCCTTACCGACACACTGTACCCACCGGGATTGGACGGCATGCAGATCAAGTTTATGCACGCCAACAACCCCCGCCAACACTCAGTCGCACTGTTCAGTGGCCCCCATCCCGCAGGCATTGTCCACATGATGGTAGAAGTGCAGACGCTGGACGAAGTGGGCCGCGCGATGAAGCGCGCGCAGCAGGCGGGGGTCCATTTCCTCGCCACGCTGGGCCGTCATGTGAACGACAATATGTGTTCCATCTACATACTGGCGCCCGGCGGTATCGCGGTGGAGTATGGCTACGATGGCGTGCTGATCGATTGGGAGAATTATGTCGCGACTATCAGTGTCGAGGGTGACCTGTGGGGGCACGAGTACAATTTCCCCGGGGTAAACGCTTAAACACCCGCAGACTCAGGGCCTCCTTCGACGGGGGCTTTTTTATGTGCGATGGTTATACCGCGAACGACAGCGCCACACGAATAGCGTCAACAGAGCCGAGCGTATCCAAGGCGCCATGCAGTCGCTCCATCGACGCCATTAAATAGTTAACCGGCTGCCATTCATCACCCATGGCCAGGGTGACTGCGGCTCCCATCCAGACATAGGCCGCATGCCACTGGTATTGTTGCCACAACTCGGCCTCGGATGGCGCAGACACGCCCAGCGCGAGAAGTTGTTCACGGTAATAGCGTAACAGATCTCGACCACTGTCACGCTGGTCCTGCGGCGTCAAAGTGCCCGCAAGAAAATACCCGACATCACGCATTGCCGGGCCGCGCGACACCATCGCCCAGTCGAGGAAGCCGGGCTGGCTCGCGTCATAGAACATATTGCCATCGTGCACATCACCGTGTATCAGCGTCGGCTCACCGCGCAACCACAGTGAATGAATAGCGTCGGTCTGCGCCAGGTATAACTCGCCCATCTTCTTAAAGACACCGGGCATGCTGGCGGCGTGCTTTTGCAGTGCCAGGGCGATGAGTTTCACACCGATGTCATGCTGTACCGGGGGCTGTACCCAGGCGAGATCGGAGGCAAAGCGTGGCGATGCCCAGTAAGTGGCGTGCAAGCGGGCGAAGGCCGCGAGAATCTCACGAATATAGTCCAGAGAGTAGCGCTTGCTGGCATTCCTGAACGTGCAACCACTGTCGACCAAATTCTCCATTAGAATAATGTACGCATCACCCGCTTCGTCGCTCGTGGCGAAATAACTGCGCGGCACGCGCACGGGCAATTCAGCCGCTAGACTGTTATAGAACAGCGCCTCACGCCGTCCCATGCCGCTGGAGGTGACAAACTGCCGCTGCTGTTCATCGGTCGGCGGGAATTTGACGAAGAGTCGCTCCGGCAGGTCTGCGGCCTCACCATAATTCAACGCCAACAGCGCGCGCCCGGTCGTTCCCGCATGCGCATCGACGACGGTAAAATTCGTCACGGGCACTTGCAGCGCCGCAGACAGCCAGTCGCGGGAAATACTGTTCAAATCCCGTGGAATCACGGCCAAACTCAACGCACTTCGACCGTGACTGGAATCCAGCGATTGAAAATATACCCCAGCGCGCCATTCCGCTTCAGCGTTATCAAGGCGTCATTGAGCCTTGCGGCCAACCGCTCGTCATCCTCACGCACCGCCCAGGCCAGTTGCTCCTTGGTCAGCGGCTTGTAGAGGCTGATCAGGTCACCGTTCTCGGTGGAGGTGGCCAACTGCCAGCTGGTAGGCGCGTCGTGAATATACAGATCAATTTTATCGTTGCGCAAGCCGGTGAAGGCGGCGGCAGAATCGTCAAAAAATGTGACTTGCGCACCCTCAAGTTCATTGTCGACATACGCTGCACCGGTGGTACCTGGCTCCACCCCAATGCGCACGCCCTCTGCGTGCAGCGCCCAGGGCTGGGATAAATGCGCCACTTTATCGGTGCTGATGATCGCCATCTGTCCGACGTCCATATAGGAATCTGTGAACAGTACCTCTGTGCTGCGCTGGGCGGTGATGCTCATACCCGACATAATGACATCGATGTCTCCGGCCTGAAGCGCAGGAATCAGTTTTTCGAAGGGCATATCGACCAGTGTCATGTCCTGACCGATAATGGCGCCAATCGCTTTGGCATTATCGGCTTCAATACCGACGATACGTCCTTCCTGTTTGTAGACCATTGGCGGATAATCCGCCGACACGCCGACCTTGAGCCCGGCTGCCATGGCGCCAATCGCGCAAAAAGAAAGAAGGGCTGAAAGTACTATTCTAACGAACATGGAATTTCCTCTGCGCTGCCGTTGCGGGTTTACGTCTGATTCTTGGGTGCCACCACAATGTAACACTGCCTAACGCAGCTAGGGAAGTCATCAAGGAAGCTTCAACTATGCAGCTCATATTCAACAATAAGATCGCACTTATCACCGGCTCTGATCGCAATACGGGACAGGTGATTGCTAGCACGCTCGCGCGCAGCGGCGCCACGGTGATCCTGCACAGCAACCAGTGCGATGGCAGCGCCGCGGCTGCCGCAGAAGCGCTGCCGTGCAGCCATTCCGTCGAGGGGGATATTGCCACCGAAAGCGGCTGCGAGGCGGTACTCGCGCAACTGCAATCGCAGTCCTTGCAGGTCGATATTCTGGTCAACAATTACGGCACAGCCAGCTTTGCAAAATGGGAGTCTGCTGGCACCACAGACTGGCTGGACATGTACCAGAAAAACGTCCTCTCGGTGGCGCGACTAGTGCAGGGAATTGTGCCGGGTATGAAACATGAAGGCTGGGGACGCATCGTCAACCTCGGCACCATTGGCTCACATCGTCCCGGCAAAATCATGCCACACTACTACGCCGCCAAGGGCGCGCTGGCCAATCTCGGCGTCAGTCTGGCACAGGAACTGGCTGGCACCGGCATCACGGTGAACACCGTATCACCCGGCCTGATTCGAACACCCGAGCTGGAGGCCGGCTACCGCGCCCGCGCACAGAAAAAGGGCTGGGGTGACAATTGGCAGGAGATCGAACGCCATATTGTCGCCGAGGACTTTCCCAATCCCGTTGGCAGACTAGCCGAGCGCGAGGAAGTCGCCGACCTTGTGACCTTCCTGTGCAGCGACCACGCGGGGTTTATCAACGGGCAAAATATCCGTATAGACGGCGGCGCTGTCGCCTACGTATAATACGTGTACGCAATTTGGCAATGTCAGGTGTATTTGCTCTGATTCTGGCAGTGACACGAATACCCACAACTACTACTATAACTAAAGGAATAGTCTCTATGAAAACATTAATTCGAGCCACGCTGGTCTTTCTACTGGCCAGTCTATCGAGCCACATGGTGCACGCCGATGAGTACGATGACGCCATCAGCAGCTTCAGAGACGCAGGCGAAAGTGGCGCCTATTTTGCGAAAAGCGTCGGCTACGCAGTCTTTCCCACCATCGGCAAAGGCGGCATTGGCATTGGCGGAGCCCACGGCTCGGGTCGGGTTTATAAAGAGGGCACTGTCATTGGCACCTCCTCTATGACCCAGCTCACGATTGGCTTCCAACTCGGTGGTGAAGCGTTTAGCCAAATTATCTTCTTTGAAAATGAAGCCGCCCTCGACAACTTTATCTCCGGCAATTTCGAATTCAGCGCAGATGCCAGTGCGGTGGCGATAACCGCTGGTGCCCAGGCCTCTGCCAATACCGGCGGCGGTGCGTCAACCGGTGTCAGTGGCGGCCAGAATAATGCAAATACCAGATCACTGGGTTTCCGTAAAGGTATGGCTATTTTTACCATCGCCAAGGGCGGCTTGATGTATCAGGCAACACTGGGCGGACAGAAATACAGCTACGATCCGATGTAGTCCAGGCCCACACAGTAACACCAGAAAGGTCGCGCCCCTTGGGTCGTGGCCTTTTTTATGTCCGCATGCGCCTGAATCGCAATGGGTCAAAAATACGGCAGGGGGCCGTTAGCCAAAGCCCATTAACGCGGCCTCTGCTGTCAGCACTTCACTCACCACCGGCTGGGCTTTCACCCGCGCAATGAACTGGCTAAAGCGGGGCCATTTATGTTCATCGACCTCGTATCCCGCGTAAGCCGCATTGACGAAGGGACTCATGAGGCTCATATCAGCCATCATGAAGTCACCAAAAATGAACCCCTGGTCGGGCACCTGGGCTTCGAGGTAGTCGAGGATAGGCGGCAGTTGCTTGTTCATAATTTTCGCCACCAGTTCTTCGTCAGCGTCCTGCTTCAGTACCATGGGGCGCATAAAACGCTGAAAGAAAATACCCGCGGCCAACTCTGCCACCCGCGATCCACCGAGCTCTTCAAACCAGCGCGCCCTTGCCTTGTCGGCACTGTTCGCAGGATACAGCGGTGCCTGTGGGTAGGCGTCTTCGAGGTACTCGCAGATCACCGTTGAATCACAGAGGGTGAGCTCCCCATCCTGCAGTGCGGGTATCTTGCCCAGCGGATTAATCTTGCGGTACTCTGGATCTTTGGTGAACGGAATTTGTTGAATTTGTTCATAAGCCAAGCCCTTTATCGCAAGCGCTACCTGCACCTTGCGTACAAACGGCGAACCTGAGGCCCCGTGCAAAATCATCACAGTGCACCTCGCACAGCTGGCACAGCCAGCGCCTGCTGGCGCGGCTCGTCGTTGTGTATACTGCTAGCAATCATGGGTATTTCTCCAGGTAAAAAATGAAAACGTTTCGAGACACGAGAACGGGAAGCCTCTACTTGAATTGGAGCACCTTGTCTCTCAGCGGCCGCAAACGAAGTTGTATGAAATCCAGTATGTAGTTCTGGTAGAGACGCCAGGGCAGCCTGACCCCCTGTTTGGGAAACTGGCCCACTGAACGCAGCACATATCCGGAACTGAGTCCCAGCATGGGCTCTTCCTCAACGGTCCCCTCTTCCAGTCGAGGCGTAACGACTGATACGCCTTGCTTGCGCATGTAGTTTAGCAGCCGGCAAACAAAATCACCGGTCAGATCGCTTTTCAGCGTCCACGAGGCATTGGTATAACCGAATACCTGAGCCAGGTTGGGTACATTGCCAAACATCATCCCGCGGTAGACGTAAAGCTTGCCCGTGTCAATCACCGCGCCGTCTACGGTCAACTGCGCACCCCCCATAAACTTGAGGTTCAAGCCCGTCGCGAGCACGATGATGTCCGCCTCCAGTGCTCTGCCTGATTCAAGTTGTATGCCGCCCTCGGTAAACTGCGCGACATGATCGGTAACTACCTCGGCGCGTTGTTCGCGAATGGCGGTAAACATATCACCCTCAGGCACCGCGCAAAGTCGTTGATCCCAAGGGTCGTAGGCAGGCGTAAAATGCGTTTTGATATCATAGTCTTCGCCCAGTGCCTCACGCACCTGGCCCAGCAGGAATTTTTTAACCAGGGCGGGCCGCCGGCGAGACAGCCAGTAAACGTAAATCTGGAAGAGTACCCGTTTCCAGCGGGTGATTCGGTAGACCCAGGAACCCGGTAAAAAACCCTGTAACACGGCGGCCGTTGAATCTTCCTCGGGCACGGAGGCAATATAGGTCGGGGAGCGCTGCAGCATGATGGTGTGCGCGGTCTCTCTGGCCAATTCAGGCACCAGGGTCACCGCGGTAGCACCGCTACCGATAACAACAACATTTTTACCGCTGTAATCCAGGTTCTCAGGCCAGTGCTGGGCATGCACTATGCGCCCCTTGAAATCGTCCATGCCGGCAAAGTCTGGCGTGTATCCCTTCTCGTAGTCGTAATAGCCGCTACACATGAGCAAGAACTGACAGCTAATTTCGACCAGCTCTGTGGTATCGCTGCGCTGCGCCACGACTGTCCACCTGGCGGCTTTTGAACACCAACTGGCGCTGCGCACGCTATGCCCGTAGCGAATGTGCTGATCCACGCCTGTTTCAGCCGCAGTCTCCTGCAAATAGCTCAAAATGGCCGGACCATCGGCAAGGGCCTTGCGTTGCAGCCAGGGTTTGAACGAGTAACCCAGCGTATACATATCGCTGTCGGAGCGAATGCCGGGATAGCGAAAGAGATCCCAGGTGCCACCCAGGGCATCGCGGCTCTCCAACAGCGCAAAGCTGCGCTCGGGACACGTCTGCTGTAAATGTCGCGCACTGCCGATACCCGACAAGCCAGCGCCTACGATGAGTACATCCACAAAGTCTGTGTCAGCTGATGACGTCATAGCCGGTTTTCCCGTTCAGGTGCGAGTGTATTCTGGGAGATGTACAGCAGTAATGACCCTACTGCCCGCGCTCGGGCAGCAGAGTGACGCTAGCCGCGTGTTATTTGGCAGGCTTCTGGGCACCAACCAGGACGTCCACACGACGATTCATTGCACGACCTGCCGCAGTATCGTTAGTGGCAACCGGGTCGCGTTCGCCCATACCAATCACATCAATGATACCGGCCGAGATGCCTTCACTGGTGAGGAACTCCTTGACCGAGACAGCACGTCGTAGCGACAGGCTCTGGTTATACGCATCACTACCAACACTGTCGGTGTGACCGACAACATCAATATCACCTACGGACATGCCCTGGCCCTTGATCGTCTGGCCAATTTTCCTCAACGCCGCCTTGCCCTGCTCTTTCAGGACAGACTTGTCGAAGTCAAACAACACCTCTGCAGAGATTGTATGGGTCGTGTACTCCAGGCCTTTTTCACGCGGCGTCAGCAGGGTGTCGGCAACGTAGGTGGACAAAGCGGGACCGGATGCAACATCGCCTGCGGCCACGGCGCTGTCACAGCCAGCACCATCGGTGATGCCAAAGATCAAAGCATCGTGGGCAGTGTCGTTGCCGACTTTAACCGCATGCACACACACCTTGCCTGCGTGCTCCGACTTCAATGCCGCAAGAGAAGACTTCACCGCGTCTGGATCGTTCCAGTTAAAATCACTGACAATGATCACCGCAATACGACCGGTATCTTCAGCGACCAACCCTGTCGTTGTATCAATGGCCTCTGCTATTGGCGTAGTGCTGGCTGCGCACTTCAGTGTCCCCAGTGCTTTGAGGAAATCTGCAGAGTTATACTTGGCAGGACCGTACAGTGTCGACGCCAGCCCGTAGCCAATGCAGGAGCCTGTATTGCCCTTGCCAAACGTTACCATGCCGGCATTGAAATCCATTGCGGGAACGGCCTTACCAAAACTGGCAGTCCAATCCTCAGCCGTGTGCATTTTTGGGCGTCCCTGGTCATCGGTTTTCATGGATCCCGATGTGTCCAGAAGTACGATGAAGGTATCCACCTGTTTGGTATATCCGTTGACGTCGATAGGATCGCCCTGCTGCGAAACCGGTGCATAAGGTGTGCCACCGCAGGCAGCGAGTGCCATCAGGGATAAGCCCACCATCAGCCTCCTAACAGGTTGTCTGCGCATATCGTTCTCCAGCCGTTAATTGAGTGAGTTCAAGCTTGCGTATATTCGCTATTCCTGAGCCGCTGACAGCGCTCGCCAGCGAGCCAGCTCGGGGAGCCGAACGGTACTTGAGTAAAGCATATACCGTCACATGTCGCAAAAAAATGTACGCTGCAAACATGCAATCGGCTCACCCCTCACCTGCCAGCGCGTAGACCCACTGTAAAGGTGCAATATTCAGGTGACGCTACCGCTGCTAACACCCCGGAAGAATTCCGATTAAAGCCCAGCCCTTCACCCTCGCCCTTCTCGTCGCGTACTTCGTTTCGGGCTGGCAAGTATGTAATCCAGCTACGCATAACGCTGGCGTATAAAAAAAGAAGCTGAGTGTAAACCCCGCGATACGCTTCTTCCAACCTTCCGCCACCAACAGTATGACGTCGAACTCCTGTTCATTGGTAAACTTGAGTAATTCGGCAATTTTGACGGCGTATTGTGGGTAGTAGGCGAAGGCCTCCTGATAAATATACAGTACTGCCGACAACGCCGTCTGATTCTCAGCGGATACGGCACCGTGTACCTGTCGAATTTTGAACATAGCCATTCTCTGTAGTGGCTATTGCTTTGCCAGACGCTGCTGCCACATCTGCAAACCCTGGGCATTGAGCTGCATATCGAAGGCGATTTTACCGCTCATATCCGTCTTTTCGCTACTCGAATCGAACTGCCCAAGCAGTTCCAGCGTATACACGCTCAAGCGCTGCTGCAGTGCCGCGCTATCACCTGAATCGGCGGTGGCATATTCACAGTAGGCGGCGATCTGGCGGGCCAACAACTGAGACTTTTGCGCAGAGTACGCCAGCTCGCCATAGTGCGTCAGGTACATCCGCTGCGGTGAGTAGCTCCCCAGTAATTCCAGTGAAACGAGGTACGCCTCGGGGTCGAACTGGCTGGGCGTAGTAGATGGCAATACAAAATCCGCCTCGGGAAAACGGCACCACGGATAGGAGACGCCGAACATGTCGCCACTGAACCAACCCCGACTGGTCTCATCCCAAACACAGAAATGGTGCTCAGCGTGACCACGCGTGTGACGAAACTCCAGCTGACGACCCGCCAACGAGACGGTCTCGCCATCTTGCATCTGCCGCACACGCTGCGGGTCTATCGGTTCAACGCTGCCGTAGAGGGTGTGGAATATCTCATCGCCGTACACCGCTTTGGACGCATCAACCAGACGTGCTGGATCGATCATATGCCGGGCACCGCGTGGATGAATCAGTAGCTGTGCATTGGGCAACGCCGCCATCATTGTCCCGGCGCCTCCAGCGTGATCCAGATGGACATGCGTGGGAATCACATATTTAACCTGCTCAGGCGCGATATTCCGTTGCCGCAACAGTTGCCACAGGCCGGCGGCGCTGTGGCTGGTGCCCGTCTCCAGCACCGCACACTCCCCGTCTTCCTCCATCAAATAAAAACACGCCATACCCGGACTGACATAGGCCGCATCCAGGCAGGTAATCCCGTGGTCCAAAGCTGTGTATTCCAAACTATCTATCACCTGTTACTCCAAACTCATAAGGGCTGATCTGCAGCCTGTGTCCCTTGAATCACAGCCGTATATTGACTTGCACTTCACGTTATATCGGTTCGCCCAAGTGCTTGCTGACCAGCGCCTTGAGCTGCGCAAAGCCCAGCTGCTCTTTCGGGCTCAACACCAGCCTCAGCGGCGGTGACTAATCCAGAGTAACCTCTGCTTTGTACACATGCACCTGCAGGCCGCCCAACTGAATAGTGCCTGCTACTATCCGCTGCAGAATGCGTTCGCGCTCTGCCAGGTAAGCGAACGACAGGGATAACGGCACGCTGATGACCAACAAGATCAGCGCGGCAGCACCCAATCCCGCCCGCGCCCGTTTGAACGGTGAAAACCCCGGTACCAGAAAGGTGACACTTTGGCGTTGTCACGCAGGGAGACGAACGGCTCCCGGTACTCTTTCTGGGTAAAGGCATGACCGACCAACACACTCTGGGTTTTCCCCATCACCACCACCATCCCCGGGGCCGCGAGGTGAATGTTTCCAAAGCCGATACTCGCCCCCGTACGCAACACACGATCCCGGCCCGGCCATCGACGTTCTCAGCCAGCGTTTGCCACGGCACCGCCGTCCAGCACAACCGTGTGGCCGGTTACCCAGGCAGAGGCACGCGAAGACAGGTAGATGGCCGTACCCGCCGCATCTTCGGCATTACCCAAGCGGCCGCACGGAAAGCCCCCAGCTACCTCGGCCTCATGTGGCAGCAGGTGCGCAGTCATTTTGCTGGGGAAAAATCCGGGGGCGATCGCATTGACGTTGATGCCGTGAGGGGCTAGATCCGCTCCCAGATGTCGGGTCAGCTGGTGCACGGCTGCCTTGCTGGCAGAATAGGCATAGTTAGTCATATGGGGATGGGTAATACCATTGATAGAACCAATGTTGATCACTCGCGCCGGGTCCTCTTTACTCGCGGCGGCGCGCAGTGCGGGTAACAGTTGCTGCGTTAAAAAGAAGATGGATTTAACATTGAGGTCCATGGTCTTGTCCCAGCCACTCTCGGGAAACTCATCGATCTCGGCACCCCAGGTAGCGCCAGCATTGTTGACCAGAATATCGACTCGCTCCTCCCGCTCTCTGATCGCCGCCGCAAAAGCGCTGACCCCGGCCACTGTCGATAGATCGGCAGGAATGGCAATACACTGGCCCATCTCACAAAACGCCTGCTCAGTGGCGCGCAGCTCCTCCTCTCGGCGCGCTGTAATGTAGGTCTTCACACCATTTTCGACAAACCCCCGCGCGATCATTGCACCGATTCCGCGCGAACCGCCGGTGACGACAGCCACTTTTCCCTCAATGCTAAAAAGATTTTTCATGACGCTTCCCTCTTTTAAAATAAATTAAAAAACTGTAACTGCCCGATGAAGATTGCCCCGCTCTGCAACCAGAAACGAGAGTGTGTCCCAGGGCTATTGTCACCCTGCCCCACGATGTCGATACTCGGTTGGCGCACACCCACACCAGGCTTTAAACGCATTGGAAAACGAGGCCTGATCGGAGTACCCAAGCAGTAACGCGATTTCGGTTACCGCGAGTCGCGGGTCATCGAGATAGCGTCGCGACTGCTCCTCACGCACATCCTGCAATATGGTCTTAAAGCTCGATCCCAGAGCACTGAGACGGCGCTGTAAGGTGCGCCGGGGGATACCCAATTCCTTGGCGAGGCTGTCAATGGTCAGGCCCCCGGTCGGCAGCGCCCGGCGTATCGCCACCCGCGTATCCTGTAGAAAGGGCTCAATGCTGGCGGGCGCTTCAAATACCGAGCGTGCGCCTGCCCAAAAATCGCCACCCGGATCAAAACCCACATCCATTAACGGATAGCGCACCACCTCTCGGGGAAAGTACAGGCAACTCACCTCACAGCCGAATTTGAGATTGTGCCCGAAGGCTTGTTTTAACGCGCGCGTGTCATCGGGCACAGGATAGGTAAACTCGGCCGCGCGCACAGGCACCGGCAACGCGCAGATGGCGTTCACAATTTCGGCGGAAGACTTCAGCATCTCATCAATCAGTGGTCGCCAGGCAGCCGTTTCTGTGTTCATTGGATGCCATTCCAGACGAATAAAATCGCGCTGTGAGCGAATCAGTACGCGCCCCATATCGCCGCGCAACCGTATCGTGCTGGGAATAACATTAAAATACTCCTTCAGATTACGGCAGATGGTCGTCATGTAGAGATGCAGATTCATGCCGCTGAAATAAGAGATGTGTCCCACATACAGGCCGATATCGGGATCGCCGCTGCGCTCGACAGCCATACGATACACGTCCATGTAACGCGCCAGTGATATCCGTTCAGCCGGGGCTCGCAACAGGTCCTTATTGATACCCGCATCAAGCAACAGTTGTGCACTGTCCACGCCAAGCGCCGACGCTGCCTGTAACACGGCTCTCAGACAGGGCGCGGTGACACTGCCACTGCTATCGCCCGACACGGGGTTTCGTGGCCGCCAGTGCGCGCAGGATAACGCTGCGCGTATCCGCCGGATCGATGACCGCATCCAGTTCCAGATAGGAGGCCGCTTCCGAGGCCTTGCCCACCTCATACAGGCGCTCGACCAGTTGCTGGAACAGTTGTTCGCGCGCCACGGGATCTTCCTGCGCCTCCAATTCCTTTTTAAAACCAAGCCGCACTGCGCCCTCCAAACCCATTCCGCCAAATTCCCCGGTCGGCCAGGCCGCAGCATACACCGGGGCTACAAACGTACCACCGGTCATCGCCATCGCCCCCAGGCCATAGGCCTTGCGCAAAAAGATTGTCACGATGGGGACTCGCAAGCGGGAACCGGCCAAAAACAGGGACGACATGCGCCGCACTGCACCCTGCTGTTCGCTGTCCGGACCAACCATGAAGCCGGGGGTATCGGTGAGCGACAATATTGGGAGGGAGAAGGCATCACAGATCTGTAGAAAGCGCGCTGCTTTTTCCGCAGAGACAGCATCGACAGCGCCGCCCAACTGCTGGCAGTCGTTCGCGATCAAGGCAACGGGCTTGCCCTCCAGACGCATAAACCCGGTGATAATGCCACGCCCATAAATACGCTGTAATTCGAGGAAAGAACCGGTGTCGGCGAGTGTTTCTATAATGCGACGTACTGGGTATCCCCAGCGCCTGTCCTCGGGTATTGCCTCACGCAAGCTTTCCTGGGGCACAGTCTCCCAGTCGGTGACCTCTCCCTGAAAATAGGAAAGCAACTGCTGTGCCAGTGCCGTCGCGTGAGCCTCGTCGTCGGCGACAATATCCACCACACCATTCTTTTCCTGCACCGCAATGGGGCCGATGTCGGTGGGTTCATGCTTGCCCATGCCACCGCCTTCAATCATCGCAGGGCCGGCCATACCGATCCAGGAATTACGCGTGGCGATACAAAAATCTGCGCAGCCGAACAAGGCTGCATTGCCGGCGAAACAGTACCCGTTGTTCACCGCAATTCGCGGCACCACGCCACTGAGTGCTGCCCAGGTACTGAACGACTTGATATTGAGCCCGGCGATCTGCGTAGTGACATCGGTATCGCCCGGTCGGCCACCACCACCCTCGGTATACATAATGAGTGGCAGCGACTGCTGCTGCGCGAGCTCACAGATGCGATCCAGCTTGCGATGATGGAAGAATCCCTGAGTACCCGCCAGTACGGAAAAATCATTGACTATGACGCCAGCGCGAGCTCGCTGCGGCCCGACAAGATCGGCATTGATGGTGCAGGTGCCCGTGATAACACCATCTGCGGCGGTACGGGTTTGTAAGTCCTTATAATCGCGACGACTGCGCTGCGCAGCAACGGCCAACTGACCATACTCCTGGAACGAGCCCTCATCGACGAGGTCAGCCACATTTTCACGTGCGGTGCGATAGCCCTTGGCGTGCCGTCTACGACGCGCGTCGTCACGCGCATCGTCCAGCGTCTGTGCAATTCGCGCCTGCAACACCTGCAGTTCTGGCCTGATTTCTGCGTCCATCGATACCTCCGCTCTATCGTCAACGCGCCACTATAGCGCAGACGGCACTGCTCGACTCGACCTCAGCGTCCCTGCCATATGGGTGCACGTTTTTGCATAAAAGCCACCACGCCCTCCTGTGCGTCCTCACTGGTGATACAGATATGCTGCAGTTTAGCTTCTGTGGAGATTGTATCGCCCATCGAATCCTCAACGGCGGCATTCAGTGCCTGCTTGGCATAGCGCAGTGATAGCGGCGCCCTACTGGCGATTTCAGTGGCCCACGCCAGCGTTTCCTCCAGCAGTTTATCGGTCGGAACCACCCGGTTGCACAGGCCCCACTGCAGGCATTTTTCCGCGCAAAGCTTCTCGCCTGTCACGATGACCTCGTAAGCGCGCTTGCGACCCAGAGTGCGCACCAGATGCCAGGTAGCGCCGCCATCGGGCACCAGACTGATCGCAGCAAAGGCCTGATAAAGATAAGCATCCTCCGCCATGACGGTAAGATCGCAGACCATACCGAAAGCGCTACCAATACCGGCACAGGCACCGTTGATGGCACTGATCCACGGCTTATGCGCCTCGTGAATCTCCAGCATGATGGGCTTGTACTCGCCATTCAGCTGGTCTTCAACGCGAAAATGGGTTCTGTCCTCTGGCATATCGCCCAGATCGGCGCCCGCACTGAAGGCGCGACCGGCACCCGTGAGCACGACCACGCGCACGCTGTCGTCATCATTAACTTCGCGCACCGCTCGCAGCAGCTCACGCCGCAACTCGCCGTCAAAGCTGTTCAGTTTTTCAGGCCGGTTCAGACTAACCACGGCGACCGGGCCGTGTTGTTCTATCATGACTGTTGCGTAGTTACCCATTGCAAAAATTCCTTAGCATGTCGACATCAAGTAATTGAACCGGCACTTCTGAGGCTGGCCAGTTCCTGCTCAGCAAAGCCCATCGCTTTCAGTACCGTATCGGTGTCCTGTCCAGCGGCGTGCGCACCGTGTTGTACCGCAGAGGGCGTGCGACTAAAGCGCGGAGCGGGGGCCGGCTGCGTAACACCGTCCAGCTCTATATAGGTATTGCGCGCAATATTCGCCTGATGCTTGGGAGCATCCATAAAGTTGAGCACCGGCGCGAAGCATACGTCGGTACCCTCCATGATATCGCACCACTGCGCCTGGGTTTTCTGCTTGAATATCACCGTCAATTTTTCCTTCATCAACGGCCATGCAGATTTATCATTTTGTGCGCCAAAATCGGCCTCGGGTAACTCCGCCAGTGCCTTCAACAACGCATAGAACTGCGGCTCAATGGCACCGATTGAAATATATTCACCATCGGCACACTCGTAGGTGCCGTAATAGTGCGCTCCGCCGTCCAGCATATTAGATTCACGCTGCGTAGCATCCCACATACCGAGTGACTCAAAGCTGTGAAACATCCACATCAACTGCGCGGCGCCGTCTACCATCGCCACATCGATGACCTGTCCCTTTCCAGAGTTCGAGGTTTCCAGCAGTGCAGCCAGAACGCCGTTGACCAGCAACATCCCACCACCTCCCATATCCCCTACCAGGTTCAATGGCGGCACAGGTTTCTCGTCCTTGTGCCCCATGGCGTAGAGTGCGCCGGTAATGGAAATATAATTAATATCGTGCCCGGCGCTCTGCGCCAGCGGCCCGTCCTGCCCCCAGCCCGTCATGCGTGCAAACACCAGCTTGGGGTTGCGCACCATACAAACGTCAGGGCCAATTCCCAGCTTCTCACAAACGCCAGGACGAAAAGGATCGATAAGTACGTCTGCGTTTTCCACCATGCGCAACAGGGTGTCCAGTCCACCGGGATCCTTGAGATTAAGGGCTACCGATTTCTTACCGCGCGAGCTGACGTCTTTCATGCCACTAGCGCCACCAGCCCGATCAATGCAGATCACCTCCGCACCCATATCCGCGAGCATCATACCGCCCATGGGCGCGGGCCCGATGCCGGCGAGCTCGATTACTGTATAACCGTGTAATGGGCCCATACGGTTTCTCCTGTCAATACCTGTTTATGGCGCCGGAAAACTCCGGCGCCGTACCGGGAAAAGCAGCCTATGGAAGCTTACTTGGGCTGCATGCGAATGCCGCCGTCCATACGGATACACTCACCATTGATATAGTCATTCTCGACCAGCTGTTGCGCCAACTGCGCGATTTCGTCAGCCCGGCCCAAACGTTTGGGATACAGCACTTGATTGGCCAGTGGCTTCAGAAATTCAGCGATTTCCGGGGTCATTTCCTCGGCACCGCCCATCATCAACGGGGTGGCAATCAAACCGGGCACAATGGTATTCACACGAATGCCCAGTACCGCGAGGTCACGGGCAATCGGCAGGGTCATACCCACGACACCACCTTTGGAGGCAGAGTAGGCAGCCTGGCCGACCTGGCCTTCATAAGCAGCGATAGACGCTGTATTGATGATCACACCGCGACCACCGTCATCGTTGACTACCGCATTATCGGCCATCTGTTCAGCGCACAGGCGCAGAACATTGAACGTGCCCACCAGGTTGATCTGGATAATGCGATTGAATTCATCCAGTGGGAAGGGTCCTTTCTTACCCATGGTACGTATCGCATTGCCAGTACCGGCAAAGTTACAGCAGATGTGAATTGCGCCAAATTCCTTCATGGTCGCCGCAATACCGGCAACGACAGACGCCTCGTCTGTTACGTTCACATTGCAAAAAATGATTTTGCCAGGGAATTCTGCGACCAGCTGATTGGCTTTTTCCTCATTCATATCGAAGATGGCGGCTTTGGCGCCATTTTCGACGAAGCGCTTGACTGTGGCGCGGCCCAGGCCGGATGCACCACCGGTGATAACGGCAACTTTGTCTTTCAGATCCATAGTACTACTCCTAAAGGGTCAGTGGTTTTGCGGGAAAGCGTTAAAAGTTACGGGTATTGAACGGGGTGTAATCCTCGCCCAGAAAGTCCCGGCTAATGATGATCTTCATCACCTCGGAACTGCCCGCGTAGATGGTGGAAATCTTAGCGTCGGTATACTGCCTGCTAATGGGGTATTCGTCCATGTAACCGTTGCCCCCGTGAAACTGCACACCGATGTCTGCCGCGGCCACCTGCAACTCGCTGGTGACGAGTTTTGCCTTGGCCGCATCGATGGCGGTGAGTTGACCAGCACTAAAGGCGGCGACGCACTGGTCGACATACACCTGCGCAATATCCAGCTGGGTGCGCAACTCCGCGAGTTTGAACTGGGTGTTCTGAAACGCCGCGACAGTCTTGCCGAAAGCCTTACGCTGTTTCACATACTCCAGCGTGAGGTCCCAGGACAGGTGCGCGGAGGACAGATAACCTACCGCTCCTATCAGGCGCTCTTCAGCCAGGCCTTTCATCAGATAGATAAAGCCCTGCCCCGGTTCACCCAGCACGTTGGCTTTGGGCACTTTGACGTCATTGAAGAACAGCTCGGCGGTATCCTGGGCTTTCATACCCATTTTGCTCAGGTTGCGGCCACGCTCGAAGCCTGCCATACCGCGCTCCACCATAAACAACGTCATGTGATGCGGATTGTTGTCGGGATCGGTTTTGGCGGCCACGATAATGATATCGGCATTGATGCCGTTGGATATAAACGTTTTCGAACCGTTGAGCACCCAGTGGTCATCCTTCTCCACCGCAGTAGCACGCATACCAGCAAGATCGCTACCGGCATCGGGCTCGGTCATTGCAATGGCCAGAATGCTCTCGCCACTCGCGCATTTGGGCAGCAGACGCTGACACTGCTCCTCACTGCCGAAGCGGGTCAGATAGGGACCAACCAGCCGGCTGTGCAGCGTATTGAACCAGTCGCCGGTGCGCGCGTAGTTGCTTTCCTCGATGATAATTTGCTCGAAGCGAAAATCGGGATCGCCCATACCGCCGTATTTTTGCTCTGGCCAGACCATCAGGAACCCCTGTTCACCCGCTTTGCGAAAAGCCGCGCGGTCGACAATTCCGGCCTCACGCCAGGACTCCATATGTGGCACAATCTCTGCTGTGAGAAATTTGCGATAAGCATCGCGAAACATGTGCTGCTCTTCGGTAAATGCTCGTTGCAACATGGTGGACCCTCTTTAAGCTGACAAAATAATCGGCCGACAGTATGGTTAGCGCCGGTTGAGCCAACAATGACCCGTCCTGACAATTTAATTGACTGGACATTACAGCCGCATACAGCGGAAAAATCTGGGAAGGCTATGGAACAGATTCATCCCGAAAGTTGGGTTGTGATGTACTTTGCGCTGATCTTCGTGATCACCTGCGCGCAGATAGTAGTGGTTTACATACTCAGCGATGCCAGCAATCCCACCCCGGGTCTGGGCCTTTACACTGTCTATTTTATGGCCGCACTCCTCGGCTGGATCACCTTTGCCCTGCAACAGGGCTCTGCCATCCCGATGGTGGTAGATATCCCGTCGGTCGCGTCTATCCTGAACAGCTATATTCTCTCTATGGCGGCAGGACAGCGTGCGGGGTTTACGCGCGGTCGAGTGGCATTTGGCATCATCTGCCTCATCGCGTGCCTGAGTGTTTTCTTTATCCGGCCGCGCGAGATGTTTGCGGTCCAGATGGTCAGTGCCGCGTTTTTTTTCGGTGCGACAGGCCTGCTCTGCGGCTGGCGCAGTTGGAGGAAAAGTAATGTGGGCGACGGCATCATCGCCACTGCTGGCCTGATGATGGTACTCGGTGTGAGTGCGGCGCTATTCCAATGGCTGGTAAAGGACGACTTTGCACTGGCCCAGGCGCTCACATTTGGCAGCTACAGCTCAGCCTACACGCTGGTCGCAATGGGATTTATGGCCAGTATGCTGATCGAATACCAGCGGAGCCTGTCGCATCTCACCACGGAAGATCCCCTGACCCAGTTGTACAATCGTCGCGGTCTGGAAAATGCCCTGCACCTCACCCTGGCGGAGGCCTCACGGGGGCAACTGCCGACCGCTGCGGTCATGGTTGGTATCGACCATTTCAAGGAAATGAACAATAATTTTGGCAATGATGCAGGCGACCAGGTGATCCGCCTGGTGGCGCAATGCCTGCAACGCGTATCTCGCGCCAGCGATGTCGTGGCGCGCACCGGCGGCGACGAATTCCTGCTGATCCTGCCCCATACCGACCTCGATGGCGCCCGGATGCTGGCGCAACGGCTGCGGCAGGATATTGTGGCGCGTCCCCTGGTGGCAAACCAACAGCGCATTCCGGTAACTGCCAGCGTAGGTGTAGCCAGCGTAGTGGGCGAAATAGACCTCGACAAACTGTCGCACGAGGCACATCGGGCTATGCATCTGGCAAAACGTGGTGGGCGCGATCGAGTCGCCTCGGTAGACAGCAACCCCATTCGCCTCAGCACACAACTCGGCAAGCCCTGACCGTCTCATGCGCGATCTCTCCATATCAGTGTATTTCGCTCGCTCAGTACTGAAAAATGCCGTGGCTCGAGGTCTGGACCCTATCAGTCTGCTGCGCAAACACCGCATTTCTCCGCGTGTGATGTTGGAGAGCAATGCGCGGATCTCTATCGAGCGCTTCGCTGACCTGCAGGTCAGCACCATGCAGGCTATGAACGATGAAACGCTGGGTTACGGCAACCAGCCACTGCCCGTAGGCTGCTGGGCGATGATGTGCCACGCGGTTATCGGTTGCGAAACCCTGGGGCAGGCGCTCAGCCGCTACTGCCGTTTTTACCAGCTGTTTAAAACGGGCGTGCATCCGGTACTGGAAGAGGACGGTGAGCTGGCACGGGTATCCCTGTTGAACAGGGATGGCGGTAGTCCATTAAAGCCCTACCTTCATGAACTCATGCTGTTCAATACCCACCGCTTCGCCAGCTGGCTGGTGCAGGAACACCTGCCGATCCAGCGAGTACAACTTGAGTCGGCCCCTCTGG
Organism: uncultured Halioglobus sp.; assembly: GCA_963934845.1. GTDB lineage: Bacteria > Pseudomonadota > Gammaproteobacteria > Pseudomonadales > Halieaceae > Marimicrobium. The sequence goes on from CAWWAG010000024.1 coordinate 32,089, forward strand.
CCCCGGCCCTGGACTACCGGTATATGTTCCTGGGCAACCCCATGGAGTTTGAACAGCCGCGCTCACAGCTGGTACTGTCAACTGCCGTGCTGGAGAAACGCATCGCACAAAATGAACCCTCGCTGCGGCATTTTCTGCGGCACCCGGCGCTCATCATGCTGACGCAGGACTACGCCATAAACAGCTGGACCTCGCGGGTTCGAGATCTGGTGCGCAGGCAGCTACGCGATATTCCAGAGCTCAGTGATGTGGCTGACACGCTGGAAGTGCACCAACAGACACTCAGACGGCGCCTGGCTGCCGAGGGCACCACTTTCAAAGACATCAAGAACCAGGTACGTCGGGACACTGCCCTGCACTTCCTGGGCAAGCAGGGACTCAGTATTGAGGAAATTTCGTACCGTGCAGGGTTTTCGGAATCCAGCGCGTTTATCCGCGCCTTCAAGGGCTGGACCGGCGTAACGCCGTACACCTATCGCAAGGGGCTGTAGACCCTTGCCAGGCGGTGGGCATTCAATGCCAGATACACTATATTGAAACCCACACTATAAATCACGGAAGTATAGGTTATGCGAATCTTTTTGCGCGTAATCGCGATCACCTACATCACCTATCTCGCGGTTGCCCTATTGCTCATCACGCCGGCATTGAACCTACTACCGCACAAATACCTGAAAGACAATTACGACCGGGAGCTGCAGACCGGATGGGTTCTGCTCAATCCCTTTACCCTGAGCCTTGATATCAGTGAGGCGCAGTTAGACGACAGCACAGGCAAGCCCTTCGTGACGTTCAGTGAAGCGTCCATCGACCTGTCGCTGGAAGGCCTGTGGCAACCCGGCTGGGTACTGGATACGGTCAAAATTCGCGAACTCTATGCAGAGGTCACTCGACTGACCGAGACCGAGTACAATTTTTCCGACTTTATCAGCGGTGACACCGCAGTTGTAGAACCACCCACGCAAGAGCCACCCGCCACTGAGGCAACCACCCTCCCCGGCGTTACCATTCACCATCTCGAATTGCACTCCGACGCCATTGTGATCACCGACCAGGCGAGAGAGACCGCGTTCGTCAGCCGCTGGGACGGACTGCACATTCAAGTACAGGACATCTCCACCGTAATTGAAGAGGGGCGACCGTTCAGCGTCGAAGTCGAGGCTGTGGACGGCGGTAAATTACAGTGGGCCGGAGAACTTTCCATCCCGCAGGGCCAGAGCAGCGGGCGATTGTCGCTGTTTGATCTGAACTTACACAAGCTGTGGGTATACGCCGAACCTTGGCTGGCACTTGAAATAAAAGATGGTCGACTGGACATAGAAGTCGACTATCAACTTGGCTGGAATGACGTCCTTAGCTACAGCGTGAGCAAGGGACAGGTCGGGCTGGCCGATCTCGATATCGCACCCAAAGCGGCAGCGCAGCCCGCCGATACGGCTCTGAGCCTCAAAGCTCTGGCGATCGACAACATCACCGTCGATAGCGTAACTCATCAGGTCACCATCGGTTCAGTGACTCTGGACACGGTCGCTGTAGCTGGCTGGATGGAGGAGTCCCGAATCAGCCTACAGGAGCTGTTCGCGGTAAATTTGCCCACAGACACGCAGGCGAAAGACGACAGCGAGGCCGGTGAGCCATGGACAGTCGCATTGAACAAAGCGCAATTGCGCAACAGCAGTGTGCGCTGGCGCTCCGAATTCACCGATCCACAGGTACTGGAGATACAGCCGCTGGAAGCCTCGCTGGAGAATCTCAACTGGCCGCTGGCGGGTGACACCCTGATGTCACTGAGCCTGGCGATCAATCGACAGGCAAAAATCGTGGTAAACGGCACGCTCGCGCTTGACCCGGGCATCGGCAGCATCGACTACTCGCTGCAGGGGCTGCCACTCACCTGGTTCAACCCCAACTTACCCGAGGCATTGAAAGCGACCATCACCGGCGGCAACGTAGACCTCAAAGGGCAGGTGGCACTGGCGGAATACGCCCCCACCACCATTGCACTGGAGGGCGAAATTCGCGAATTCTCCGCCCGCAGAGAAGGCGCAGAAGTCCAACTTACCGGCTTTGACCTGGTGCGCATCGATGACCTGGCAGTGGATATGACAGAGCACACCCTGGTGCTCAAGGAACTGACCATCGACAGCTATACCGGACGCGTGCATATTCAGGAAGACGGTTCGATTAACGCATCAAAAGTCTGGCAGGCGGAAGTGGGCGAGGAGGCACAACAGATTGCCGATGACCTGACCAGGGACAAACCTTGGGCCTTCAGTCTACCCAGGATACAAATCAGCAACAGCTCCATCGACTTCATGGATCAGTCGCTGCCTATTCAGTTCCGCACCATAATTGGTGATCTCCAGGGCGAAGTGCTCAATCTCAGCTCCGACCCAGCGACCGCTGCAACCGTGGAGCTAATCGGGTCCGTTGACGGCTACGCCCCCGTCACTCTCGCCGGCGACGTCATCCCGATGGCCGATCCCACCAACCTCGATCTGACACTGGTGTTTGGCGGTATAGATATGGCCCTGCTATCGCCCTACTCCGGCACCTATGCAGGCTATGTCATTGACCGTGGGCTGCTCGACTTGAAGCTGCATTACGCGCTTAAGGACAATCAATTGCAGGGTGATAACGCGATTCGGGTAGAGAAACTGAAGCTGGGTGAAAAAATCTCCAGCGACAAGGCGGTGGACCTGCCGCTGGAACTTGCACTGGCAATTCTGACGGACTCAAACGGCGTGATCGATATGGCGGTGCCGGTAAGCGGCGATGTCAACAATCCTGGATTTGACCTCAGTGGTGTTATCTCCGACGCCATCCTCAACCTGCTGACCAAGGCCATCACCGCGCCTTTCTCACTGCTGGCGAATCTGGTCAGCTCGGAAGAGGACCTGCAACGCATCACGTTTTCCTCGGGCTCCACCAAATTGAGTGAGCGCGGCCGGGAAAAGCTGAACGAACTGACCCGGGCACTGAACCAGCGACCAAAGCTGTCGCTGGTAATCACCGGACGACTCAACATGAAAACCGATAGAGAGCGCCTGCAGCGCAATAAGCTGAAGGCCGTATTGTTGGAACGCGGACTCTCGGAAGATGAAATCAAAGCCAAAAGCACCGAGTGGGAAGAGTCGATCGCAGCACTCTACGCCGACCTTGCTGTGCAGGATAAAGAAACTATCCCCGTCACGCCACGCGAGCAATACGAGCGCGCTGAGGCGAGCGTTACCATCTCCGATGAGCAGATGCTCACACTGGCCAGCGAGAGGGCAGTAGCGGTGAAGCTTTATCTGGTGAGCGAGGCAGGACTGGCACCCGAAAGGGCCGTCGTCGCACAGGCGAATCTGAAAGACAGCGACAACAAATTCAGTGGTGTGGAACTGAGCGTTGGGGATTAGCCGATACTTTTTGCGACTCACCTGACTGTAGTGAGTCAGTGCGTCCGTGACATCTTCACTGGTAAACTGGCAGTCCTGGTCGCTGTTGAATATCTCTGGTGTGCCGTAGTTTGCCAGCGCTTCTTCTAGCGCCTCAACACAAGGAGCCGCATCCAGAGAGTTGGATAATCGCCAAGACAGTGCCTTCCTGGAATGCCAGTCCATGATGGCAACCAAATACAGAAAACCCTTGTGGTTGGCCAAACCCAACGACCGAGCGCTTTGGCTAAAAAATCATTCTCCAGCGCGACCTTGGCTTTTAATCCCGGTAAATAGTTTCGTCTTTTACGTCTCATAATCTTCTCCTGTGGTGATTTAAATTGCCTCAGGATTTACACTCACGCTACTGTCTCAGATCCGGGATCCACTTCTACATCACTACATGCAGTATCAACCAAAGCGCTGCTGCAACCACGGTAGTAAGTGGCTGTTAAATGCGTCTGCTTGCTCTCGATTCACCCAGTGGCCCGCGCTCTCAATGACGTGCATTTTCAGGTCACTGCAACGCTCAGGCATGTCCGTAGCGAACTCCGGGCGCAGTGCAGGATCAAGGTCGGCCATTAACATCAGGCACGGAATGTCCAGCGGGACCACGCCGACATCGGGGTGCGCTGCGCCATTGTTGTCGATATTGCGATACCAATTGATCCCACCGCGAAAGCCGGTGCGTGTGAATGCCGCAACGTAGTGCTCGAAATCTTCCCCACTCATCAGTGGATCACCAAGATCCGGTGCATTCTCAATATTGAGAAACGGATTCATATTCAGCTTGCCGTCGGCAAATGCAACCGCGAACACTTCTTCCAGTGGCGGCGCGGTGCGCATAATTTTCGACACGATGCTGCGCACGTGCTGATCCATATAGGCTTCTATGGGATGGGGGCAGGAGCTACCACCGTAGCCGCGCATGTCTGGCGCGATGGCGTGAAAACCCAGATCAGCAACAGCGCCCAACTGCTTGTGCCAACCCAGTGCCAGATCGGGAAAGCCGTGCACAAACACTACCGCAGGGCCACTGCCGGCCTGATACGTTGACAGATGGAAGTTGGGATCTTGCGCCCGACCGGGTAGTGCGATATCGGTAAGTGTCGCCTGCGATGTCATTGAGCTGCCCCCATTTCAGTTTTTTATGTAGGGCCGCTTGCGGCCCACGAATCAATTTACCCGGCAACTTGCCGGTAGCCTTGCCGTTGCGGTAGATCACCTCACCGCTACCAACATCCTCGCCCGCCACGGTAATGAGCCCGTCATCAACGGCCACGTCCCGAGCGACTGCTAGAGCGCCTGTTCCATCGATCACAGTACCGTCGCGAATCACCGAATCGTGCATACGCTGAACCTCTGTTTTGGATTTATGGCGTATACACTGTCGAATCAGGTGACGCATCTCAATTTAAATAGCCCTTGCTGCTCTCGCTGGCTTAGGCTGCCGCTTCTGACTTGAATTTGCCCCGAAGCGGGAGGCGATCTTCGCTATTTTGGCGCAGTGGTGGAATAGTTTCATATGACAATGTGTGCAACTTTTATCCCTCCACGAAAGGCAGCTCACCGGGAAGGAGCAGACTCCCCTACCCAACCACGCTGGCGGCATTCCGGGCCTACGCAGAACTCCGTCCACCCGCCGAGCGTCATGCCGCCATGATCGCTTCAATTAAGTTTCCCAATACACTGGGAGACGTCGCGTTGGAATGGTATCGTAACACCGGCCGTTTTATGGATTCTTCCCTCCATCTTTGTGTATCACTACCCATGGACACTAATCACCCTCCCGAGCCCGACATCGCTGTGCTGATTCCGTGTTATAACGAATCGGAGAGCATTGCTGCCGTTATCGCTGATTTTCGCGCCGCGCTACCGACGGCTGTTATCTACGTCTATGACAACAACAGCAGTGACAATACCGTCGCCATTGCACGTTCAGCGGGTGCCCTTATCGGCAATGAGCGGTATCAGGGGAAGGGACACGTCGTACGCAGAATGTTTGCCGATATTGACGCCGGTGTGTATGTTTTAGTCGACGGTGACGGCACCTATGATGCGGCCAGCGCCCCCAAAATGGTTGAGTTCCTGCGACACGACCGCCTCGATATGGTGGTAGGCTCACGCCAACACACGCAAGCCGCCGCTTACCGCTCCGGACACGTTTGGGGTAATCGCATGCTGACCTGGCTGTTGGGAACACTGTTTGGTCGGCGTGAGATCAGTGATATCCTCAGCGGTTACCGCGTTTTCAGTCACCGCTTCGTGAAATCATTCCCCGCTTTGGCCACTGGTTTCGAGACCGAAACTGAGCTGACAGTTCACGCGCTAGAACTGCACATGCCCGTTGATGAGATCACCACGCCCTATGGCGAGAGAGCAGAAGGTTCAACGAGTAAGCTCAATACCTATCGCGACGGTTTACGGATTCTGTTTGTCATGCTGCGATTATTTGAAAAGGAGCGTCCTCTGCCGTTCTACGGTATCGTGTTCATAGTGTGCTGGCTAGTCGCACTCATCCTGGGGATACCGCTTTTATCGACCTTCCTGGAGTCTGGACTGGTGCCGCGTATACCCACAGCTTCGGCAGTCGTCGGTTTGATACTGCTGGGCTTTATTAGTTTGGTCGCGGGTATGATCACAGATTCTGTGGCGCTGGGTCGCCGTGAGACCAAACGACTGTTTTATCTGTCTGTTCCGCAGTTCGGTTACGAACGCGGTGAGCGAGTCAGGTGAAATTGACGGGCGAATTACTTCGCTTCGGTGTGGTGGGTACTGTCGGTTTTGTGATCGATGCTTCGGTACTACAGATACTGGTGTCATGGTTTGGTTTTGGCTTACTTATCGGCCGGGTATTCAGTTATCTGGCCGCGGCGACCGCAAGCTGGTTTTTGCATCGCATCTACACCTTCCGCAAACAGCTACCGGCATCAGATGCTCCCTCGGCGTCTTCACGAGTCCTGATTGATCAGTGGGTTCGCTTTGTTATCGCCAATGGGATCGGCGCTTCCTTAAATTACGGAATCTACGCCATTTGTGTCCTGAATTCGGAACTGTGTCGTACCTACCCTATACTGGGAGTTGCGATAGGGTCCGTGATAGCCATGGTGATCAATTTTGCACTGTCAAAGCGCTTTGTTTTTATTGGGAGCCGGCGGTCTTGAACGCTCAGTAGTATCGCGCCATTACGACATACGGGGTGATTATCAAGGTGCCCGCCGCAAAAGCGAGCATCAGCGAACGGTACACAATTTGACGACTGCCGGTGAGCGTTTTACCCGAGGCACCTAGCGCCAGGAAAAGCGCCACCGGTATAAAGTACCTGCCTTGCGGGCCCTCTATTATCGGGTTTCTCAGGGGACTCCATGAGATATACAAAACTAAAAAGATCCCGACGATAGTCCCCGCCACAATCATACACGGCACCAACGCCTGTTTTCGCAAGCTGCTGAAGAATGTGTCCGTTTCAGACAGATAGCCCGTGAAGAAAGCGAGCATCAATGTCAATCCCGTCAGCGCGTAGTAACTATTTGGAAATGGAGTGTCTAGATGGCCGACGATACCTATGAATGAATATATATATAAATCCCACCGCTGGCGCCAACTCTCGGCCAGTATAGACAACCAGTCGAGCGGTGACTGGAGAATAAACAAGGCCTGATCGCCCCAGTTCGCACCTTCCAGCCCAAAGGGTACCGACACATACAGCGCAACATAGAGCGCCCACACAATAGTGGCCAACCACGTGGCAACAAAAGCCACGCAACATTCGATCGCAAGCGAGGTTCGCGCTCTATAGATATAAGCGAAGTACAAGTAGAACAGTGATAGCGCCGCATTAGGTGTTCTCGCGCTGATCAGCGTTATCATGAGTATAACGGACCACACCAAACAGACTCGACGTTTACGCTGTGGCAATTCAGGACTGAGTTGGGATAACAACGCCACGCACAGAGCAGCAACCGCGAAGCCAATGCCATCCTGACTACTCGACCCCATTTGCGCGAGAGTCATCGGCATTAACAACAACACAAAAAATACGCCGAAGCCGCGGCGTAGCGCGAAGATGGCAAGGCAGGTAAGCAACGCGCAAAATAACCCGCTCATCAGTCGAGAGAGCGTTAACGTCTCGACAATACTCCAGTCAAGGTACTGCCCCACCATAACGCCCAGAGCTGGAATAACGTAAAACGTCGGCGCATTCACGCTGACGCTGCGGGTGTCCCGCATCTCCCCCTCTCGCCATCTGAAGGCGTTAGCCTCGGCAGCTTTTCCTGGGGTAAGTTTCACTGCTGCGTTGAATTGCATATAGGTTAATTTTTGTGCCGCCAGATAGATGCCGGGGTCCGTCGTACCGCCCACAGTAAATTCACCTGGCACACTGGGATCGGCCTGCTTGGTCGGAAAAAACTCGCCCTGCGCCAGCTGGTAAGCCCGCGCAAAGTGCGAGGACTCATCCGGCACCTGAAAAGCGGGGATAAAGTAGGTATAAAACAGAATCAGTGGCAGCGCGAATACGGCATAACTGACGCAATAGAAAACGCGGTCAGATAACTTGAAGAATTGAATCATTTAAAGGGTCCCAACTGCAATTGCTCGCCTTCCGCATAAGGCGTATACACCAGCAGGCCCTGGCAGGAACAGCAGTGATAGCGCATTCTGCGCGTGAGTACCCGGTTGTGCCGGGTGGCCGAGACCTGATGTATCTGACACCCGCACTGGTAGCGATGGGTTCGCTGGTTACGCTGGGGGATACCATCGAGATCAAGATCGAAGGTGACGCCAGCATCGGCGCCAAACTGCGCCATCAGATCTTTCCAGGCGTGGCCGTGTGGCTTGGTAGAACGCCCTGGATAAACCTCATGCACGATAAAATGTGCGACCTCATGCGGCACGGTATCGCGCAAGTTCTCTTCAAAATACTTGGCAAAAATCCACGGGTTATAGCGGATAAGCCGCCGCTTGCCGATCGTTTTGAACATGCCTGCCGCACGACCCTTGAGATCAAAGAGCACCGGCACTCGATCGAATCGCCTGGCAAAAATGCGCTCGGCCTGGAGTATGAACGCTTCGGTGCGCTGCTCTACCTGACGCTGCAGTGCACTCCCGATGGGTTGGACCACGGTGGCGAATTCCTCTATTGCATTCGAGCGCTCTGTCGTAGACCGTGGCTGTCTAATTGCTCACCTGCCAAATCCAGCCAATGGCCGCGTCGCTTGCAGATAGCTGCGCTGCCAATAGTCTTCGCTGAGGAGATCCATACGGACGACGCCGCCGGTACTGGGTGCGTGTACAAAGCGACCCTCGCCGACATAAATACCCGCGTGGCTGGGACGGCTGCCCCAGCCTGTTGCAAAAATAACGAGATCACCCGCCTGCAGGTGGTCTTCCTCGACGCGGGGTGCATCGAGCTTAATCATACCGGCCACCGTACGCGGCAACTTGATATCGGCACTTTCGGCATACACATACTGAATCAAACCACTGCAATCAAAACCGCTATCGGGAGCACTACCACCGTAGCGGTAGGGTATTCCCACCTGTCCAAGCGCGGAAAATAGTATATCGTTGGCTTTAGTGAGCTTGTCGACAGGCGCTGGTGACTGTGATACTTCCGGTGTTTTGGTGGCCTGAGTACTGCAGCCTGATGCAAACAAAGCAACGACAAGCATCAGGCCGTAGACGGCGCTCTGCGAGATCTTGCTCTTTTTGTTATTCTGCATCGTATATACTCGATAGAACGACCAAACACCGACGGTGCAACCACCGCGCGACCACATAGCTATCCACCACGGGCACTAGCATACCGCCTGTCTATATCTGGCTCAATGAGTTTCGATACGGTGTAAGTTCCGGTACATTTATTTGTTGCGAGCTGTCATTGTTACACACTCACCCACAGCACAGACTTCTCCTCGGTTGAAATCGGCCGCCGCTTAGGGAAAATAAAGCACTATGAAGACACGAACATTAGACACCCAAAGCCTTAGCGACTATCTGTCGCAACATATTCCGGGCTTTCATGGCCCGGTGACCGCGGAAAAATTTGCCGGTGGTCAGTCCAATCCCACATTCAAACTGACGGCTGCCGACGGCCAAGACTACGTACTCAGACGGAAGCCCCCCGGCGAGTTACTCAAATCTGCCCACGCCGTGGACAGAGAATTTCGGGTTATCACCGCCCTGCGCAATACCGACGTACCCGTCCCCCACACCCATGTACTGTGTGAGGACGACAGCGTAATTGGCTCCATGTTCTATGTCATGGAGTACAAAGAGGGTCGTATCCTGTGGGACCCTTTGCTGCCAGAAACGGCCGACAACACGGAGCGCGCCGCTGTTTACGATGCCATGAACCAGACCATGGCCGCCCTGCACAATGTCGATATTGATGCTGTGGGCCTGGCCGATTTTGGTCGCCCCGGCAATTACTTCGAGCGCCAACTGGGCCGCTGGAGCAAGCAGTATCGGGCCTCCGAAACACGCCATATCCCTGCCATGGAATCGCTGATGCCTTGGCTTGCCGAGCGTATGCCAAAAGATGACGGCACACTCACCCTGGTGCACGGCGACTATCGTCTGGACAATATGATGTTCCACCCCACCGAGCCACGGGTCATCGCGCTGTTGGATTGGGAATTATCTACCCTGGGCCACCCGCTGGCTGATCTGGCTAACCAATGTATGGCCTGGACGCTACCGCGCGAGGGCCGCATCAAGGGTCTGTCGGGTATCGATCGCGCGGCGCTTGGCATCCCCTCTGATGAAGACTACATTGCAAAATACTGCGAGCGCACCGGTCGCGACGGTATCGAAAACTGGAACTTCTATCTGGTGTTCTCGCTGTTCCGACTGGCGGCCATCCTGCAGGGGATTGTCAAACGCGCCCAGATAGGGACAGCCTCGAGCGCCGAGGCCGACTCTCAAGGCGAAGCGGTGGACGAACTGGCTAATCTGGCAATGACGCTAACTGACTAATCAATCCACAGGTGCCTGATAGCACCACACTTTTTTTCACTCACGAGGACTACAACAATGTCTGATGAAGTATTAGTAGACGTCACTGACGGCATCATGACCGTCACCCTGAATCGCCCAAAAGCAAAGAACGCCGCCAACCGCGCCGTTGCCGTAGGCGTCGCAGCGGCGATGGATGAACTGGATAGCAATGACAGTATCCATGTGGCCATCATAACTGGCGCCGGCGGCACTTTCTGCGCCGGTATGGATCTGAAAGCCTTCGTCAGCGGTGAAATGCCCATGATAGAAGGCCGTGGCTTTGCCGGACTGACAGAATCCCCGCCACGCAAGCCGCTGATTGGTGCTATCGAGGGCTACGCACTGGCAGGCGGCCTTGAACTTGCGATCTCATGCGACCTTCTGGTCACTGCAGACGATGCCAAATTTGGTATCCCCGAAGTGAAACGCGGCCTCGCGGCGGCAGCTGGCGGCCTGATCAAACTACCCCGCCAGATCCCTGCTCGCGTGGCAATGGAGCTGGCCATCACCGGCGAATTCATTACCGCACAACGTGCGTACGAGATCGGTCTGGTCAACCAGGTCGTTCCGTCAGGTACTGCACTGGAAGCGGCTAAAGCACTGGCAGCCAAAATTGTCGCCAACGGCCCTCTGGCCGTCGCGATCAGTAAGCAGGTCATTCTCGAGTCGGCCGACTGGTCTGATGAGGAAATGTGGAAAAAGCAACAGGACATCGTCATGCCAGTTTTCGGTAGTGAGGATGCAATGGAAGGCTCCATCGCCTTCGCAGAAAAACGCGCCCCCAATTGGAAGGGCAAGTAAGGAGTAGAGCAATGTCAGAAGCATGGATTATCGATTCTTGTCGCACGCCCCGCGGCATCGGCAAAAAGGGTAAAGGCGCCCTAGCTGATCAGCATCCACAACACCTGGGTGCCACCGTACTCAGGGCTATTGCTGAGCGTAACGACCTTAACACCGCCGACGTCGACGACGTGATCTTCGGCACCAGTTCACAGCGCGGCCGCCAGAGCGGCGATCTGGCGCGCATGGCGGCACTCGAAGCGGGCTACGACATCCGCTCCAGCGGCATGACGCTGGACCGCTTCTGCGGATCCGGCATCACCTCAGTCAATCTGGCGGCGATGAGCATTATGTCTGGCACGGAGGACCTGGTTGTCGGGGGCGGCGCTGAAATGATGTCGACCTACGGCGAAGAGGGTGCAATGCCAAGCATGTTTCTGGACAACGAGAATCTGGCACTGCGGGCGCTCCATCCGCAACCACATCAAGGTGTGTGTGCAGATGCTATCGCCAGCATGGAAGGTATAGACCGCAACGCACTGGATACGCTGGCCTATGTGTCACAGCAGCGCGCTGCCCACGCGATCGCCAACGGCTACTTTGACAAAAGCCTGATACCCGTTTTCTCAACAGACGGCACCCTGGCCCTGGACAAGGAAGAATTCCCGCGTCCACAAACCACAATGGAAGGCTTGGCTGCACTGAAAGCTTCCTTCGCCCCCGTCGCCGATTACCCGCTGAATGAAAGCGGCATCACCTACCGCAACATGGTGCTGCAAAAATATCCCGGCCTGAACATCACCCACGTACACCACGCGGGCAACTCCTCCGGCGTGGTAGACGGGGCCGGTGCAGTGCTGCTGGCCTCACCCACTTACGCCAAGGCACACGGTATGAAGCCGCGTGCGCGTATCAGGGCGATGTGCAATATGGGTGACTGCCCTACCCTGATGCTGAACGCACCCGTTCCAGCGGCGCGCAAAGTACTGGCAAAAGCGGGACTGTCGGTCGAGGACATCGATCTGTTTGAAATTAATGAAGCCTTCGCTGTGGTCACGGAGAAATTTATTCGCGACCTGGGTCTCGACCGCGACAAGGTCAACGTCAATGGTGGCGCAATGGCACTGGGACATCCTATCGGAGCGACTGGCGCAATGCTGATCGGCACGGTACTGGATGAACTGGAACGTCGCAACAAACAATTTGGCCTGGTTACGATGTGCGCCGCTGGCGGCATGGCACCCGCGATCATCATAGAACGTATTTAGCACTTACCCGCGTGGCGATGCTCTATTGTCACGCGCCTTTTCTTCTCCCCTCCCACTACGGAGAACGCCGTGTTCAATTTTAGTGAAGACTCCCTCAGGTATCAGGCAACACTCACGCAGTTCATGGATCAGCACATTTACCCTCGTGAAGAGGAGTATGCGCAGCAGCTGCACAACGCGTCAGATCGCTATGGTTACCTGCCTATCATGGATGAACTCAAGGCCAAGGCGAAAGCCGCAGGGCTGTGGAATTTGTTCATCCCGCCAGCACTGGCAAAGTTCAGCGAGCAAGGCGGCTTGAGCAATTTCGACTACGCACCACTAGCTGAAATCATGGGCCGTGTGTTGTGGTCACCCGAAGTTTTCAACTGCAATGCACCGGACACCGGCAACATGGAAGTGTTCATGAAGTACGCCACACCGGCGCAGCAGACGCAGTGGCTCACTCCTTTACTGGCGGGCGATATTCGCTCCTCCTATGCGATGACGGAACCGCAGGTGGCATCGTCTGATGCCACCAATATCGAATTAAGTATCGTGCAAGATGGCGATGAATGGGTACTGAACGGTCGCAAGTGGTTCATCACTGGCGCGCTGTACGAGCGCACACGGATATTCATCGTGATGGGAAAGTCGGATCCAGACCACCCGAATCGCCACCAACAGCAGAGCCAGGTATTGGTACCCAAAGATACGCCCGGCTTGCAACTGATTCGCCCGCTGACCACCCTGGGTTATGACGATGCGCCTATAGGTCACGCCGAAATGGTGTTCGACAATGTGCGTGTGCCGCTGGACAATATGCTGCTGGGCCCAGGACGAGGCTTTGAAATTGCTCAGGGTCGACTGGGGCCAGGCCGCATCCACCACTGCATGCGGTTGATAGGCGCGGCCCAGCGCTCGCTGGAACTCGCTTGCAAGCGCGTGTCGTCGCGCACCACCTTCGGCCGCACCCTCAGCCAGCACCAGTCAGTGCGTGAGGATATTGCGCGCTGCTTCTCCGAGATTGAAATGGCGCGTCTATTGGTGCTAAAAACCTGTAAAAAAATGGACGAGGTCGGTGTTAAGGATGCATTGGATATGATCGCCGCCAGCAAAACCACGGTGCCGCTGATGGCCCAGACAGTGATAGACCGCTGCATGCAGATGCACGGCGCAGGGGGGCTGACAGCGGATTACTGCATGGCCGAGGCTTTCAACTACGCGCGCTGGTGCCGTCAGGCCGATGGACCAGACCAGGTGCACCTGATGGCATTGGGCAAGCAGGTCATTAACCAGTATGCGTAATTCCCTGCCACTGCAGCAGTTTTACTGCTAGCGGCATCGCCGTATTGGCAGGGCTGGTTGAGGGCAAGCGTATCGCCTGAATACTCACCTGGTGCTGTGCAACAGGGCTCTCGATGGGTGGAAAACTAAAGATCGTGTTCATAACCCCACGGGCTAAAGCGGCTAGGCAACTTTGCGCGAGCCCTCAGCTTTACTCGGCGCTTTGGGTTTACGACGGATCGCCGACTTGCTGCGCGGTGCGCTTTTCTTACGTTGCGCCGGCGTTTTTTTCACCGTCTCTTTTTTTACCTGACCGGAGTTAAGCCGATATTCACGCAGCGCTTCGCGGTCGGAACGTGTCGCCGATGGACGACGGCGCGAAGTGCGCGGGCGATGATAGTCGGCTTCATCAGGACGTAAGTCTCCGCGCTCAAAGCGATGCAGGATTTCTTCCATGGTGCGACTAATTTTAGTACAGGTCCGAATGGCCTCAATGGCAGGATAGGCGGAAAGCTCCCCCGCCTGCATCAATGCGAGAAGATCTTTTTCAGACAAATGTGACAACAATTTCGTGGGGTTGTACCAGCGGAATTTAGGCACGATATTGATATCGCCGCTGTACTCCTGGTCCATCAACGCGTGGACGCTACTCATCAACATATTGAATCGCGGCCAAGTCTCGTTGCGATTTTGTACCATACCGCGATAAAAATTGAGTAGTTCACGTCCCATGCCTACACCCAGGGTGCCCAGAGCCCCCTTCAGTGCGCCAGGCTTACCCTCATTTTCCAGAAAGGGAATCGCGATGGGGTTTACCATGCTCACAATATAGTGATTACAGGAGTAAAGGCGCTGCAGGCGTTTGGCGGGGAGATCGTCGGCGATAGAGCCGTCCACCCACTTGCGGGTGGGCAGGTAGGGCTGAGGCTCTCCGTGCTGATTCTTAGCCATCAGCATGACGGGGGGAAAGACACCTGGCACCGCGCAAGAGGCCATGACGGCCGCCCTGATGAAGACATTGGGTGAGGTAATGGCATTTAACAATCGAGAGCGCTGGTGGATCTCAGCGGGAGCAACAGAGATGCTGATCTGCCTGCCGGTTTTCTCGTAGGCCTCCTGAAACGTCATATTGGGAATCATGCGCGCTATCAACTTTTCCAGATCACCCACATCGATCTGTGAATTGGCGCCAAAAAACATGCGAGTCATGACGCTGGCTTCCCGCTCGGCCTCAGTGAGCACATTCGCGGGATCGTAGAAGCGTTCGAGCTCTTTGTCCGTATGAGTTCCCAATGCGCCCGCCACCAGAGCACCGGCACTGGAACCGGATATCACCTGTGGCAGCAAGTTCTGATCCAGCAGGGTCTTAACCACGCCCAGATGATAAAACCCCAATACGCCACCACCACTCAACATCAGGGCGGAGCGGCCAAAACAAATATTCGCCCGGTAAAAGAAATCGAGCTTTTCCTGCACGTCAATATCGTCAGTAACCAGCTCCGCAAGAAAGCGCAGTGAATCATCGACCTCATCAATGTACTGTTCTATCAGGTTTTTGGTGCCAAACTTTGCGCGGCTATACAGGCTGTGCCGACCCATGCCACCCATATTACCGTGAATACCCTCGTTGAGCGTAAACAACAGCCCCGGGTAGTCGTGGCGCGCGCGTAAACTGCGCAACTTATCCAGTCGCAATCGAATCTGAGTGTAATCGTATTGGTTGGTATGGTCTACCTGCCGCCAACGCTTTTCACCCGACAGTTCATCGTGCGTTTGAGCGGCCTCGCTCCACTGATCGTAGCTGAGAGAGCTGTCCATTTGTTGCTGCAATTTCTTTAATTTGCGTGACTTTATCAATAGATGAACCCTCTTGGCGCCACTGAATTTTTTGCTGCTTGTCCCTAGGATAAGCCAAACAGGGCGTGACTCAAAGTACTTGCGCTATATTCGTTACTTGCATTTTGGCCCTTTATCCGCTAGCTATTTGCAGTGATGAAGACGGGGAATCACCGTTTTTTTTGCACTTTTTGCCCGTGAAGAGTGCGCCCAACACACAAAATCCCTAAGATGGCGGGGCGTCACGTAATATTGCGATAAATATGCAAACCGGGCGACGACTAATAAATTGAAGCATTATTGACTTAGGGGCCGGGACTTGCGCGCTTATCTGTTCGTTGTGGTTCTACTACTGCTGATTTTCGGCAGCATAGCGGGCTATTTGTATAACAAATTTTCTGTTCTGGCCGACACGGATTTCAGTCCGCCGCCTATCACTATCGCCGCGGCCACGGCACAGTCTGCTATCTGGGCGTCCGAACTCGAAACAGTGGGCACTATTCGCGCGGCGCGGGGCGTAGAATTGGGTGCCGAGACCAGCGGGGAAGTTATTGCGATCTCGGTCAAATCCGGTGAGGACGTGGCGGCTGGCCAACTGATCCTGACTCTTAATGACAGTGTCGAAAAGGCCCGCCTCAAACAACAGGAAGCAAACCTCAAACTGGCGCGCCAGTTATTTGAACGCGATGCCAGCCTGATCAAGAAAAAATCCATCCCGCAGAGCCAATACGATCGCTCCCAGGCAGAGTTCGACAGTGCGATCGCCCAAGTTGCACAGACCAGCGCCCAACTCGATAACAAACGTATTGTGGCGCCCTTTGCTGGAACCGCGGGGATTATCAAGGTAAAGGTGGGCGACTATATTGAATCTGGCACAGCAATCGCCAACCTGCAGGATCTGTCAGAATTGGAGATCGATTTCTCCGTGCCCGACCGATACTTTCCGGACCTGCGACCGGGATTATCTATTGCCGTCCATGTGGCCGCGTTCCCGGACCAGGAATTCAACGCGACATTGAGCGCAATAGACGCCAAAGTTGACCCCAGCACCCGCAACCTGCTGTTGCGCGCCACACTTGAAGACAGCGAGGGACTCCTACCGGGTATGTTTGCGCGCATGATCATTAACCTCGACCAGCCAAAGCGCGTTGTCACCGTGCCGGAGACGGCCATCAGCTACTCCTTGCACGGCAATACGCTCTTTGTGCTGCTGCAGAGCAAAGGCAAGACCACGGCACAACCGAGGGTGGTGGAGACGGGCGCTACGCGAGATGGCCAGATCGCCATTGTCCATGGTTTGCTCAGCAGTGAATGGGTCGTCACCGCCGGCCAGAACAAACTGTATCGCGACGCGCGCGTCGTGATCGATGACAAAGTGAAGTTCTAGGCAGCGATGGCTTTCACCGACCATTTTATTCAACGCCCCGTGCTGGCCATTGTGGTCAGCAGCCTGTTACTCCTGCTCGGGGGGGCAGCCTTGTCACGTGTGAATATACGCGAATTCCCTGAACTGGAGCGCAGCGTCATCTACATCGAGACGTCCTACCAGGGCGCCAGTGCTCGCACGATTCAGGGTTTTGTCACCACACCGTTGCAAGTCAGCATCGCCGGTGCCCGCGGTATCGAGTACATGACCTCAAACAGTAATCCCGGCATCTCTGAGATCGAAGTGCATGTCCGGCTCGGCGAAAACAGCAGTGACGTGTTGTCGGAGGTCATCGCCAAAGTTAACGAGGCCAGGGGAGATCTTCCCACAGATATTGAGGAACCGGTGATCACCACTGCCGCCGGTGGCGATGCGATGATGTACCTGGCGTTTTACTCAAAGGAGATGAGCCCCTATCAGATCACCGACTATCTCCTGCGCACGGTACAGCCCGAATTAGCCACACTGAAGGGCGTCGGTAAGGTTAAGATTTTCGGCCGTTTCCTGGCCATGCGCGTCTGGCTTGACCCGGTGCGCATGACCGCCTTCGGCGTCACCGCATCTGATGTGCGAGACGCGATCCAGCGTGACAACTACATCGCAACATCGGGCGCAACCGAGGGCAATCTGGTACGAGCGACAGTAGACGCTCGTACCGACATGAAAAGCCCACAGGATTTTGAAGAGCTGGTGGTACGCCAGATGGACGAAGAGCGTGTCAGGCTGGGCGATATCGCAGACGTTGAGTTATCGGCCGAGACGACACAACTGAAAACGCTCTCCAGCGGTCGCGAGGCCGTGTTTATGTCAATTTCGCAGACACCTGATGCCAATCCGCTAGATGTCTCCAAGGTTGTGCATGCCGCAATACCGCGCATACGTGAGCGCCTGCCTGCCGACATGGAACTGTTTCTGGACTGGGATGGTAGCGTTGTCATCGACGAAGCGCTTAAGGAAGTGCTCATTACGCTGGTGCAGGCTAGCCTAATCGTCATCCTGGTGATTTTTTTATTCCTCGGTTCACTTCGAGTAGTGTTGATTCCGCTGGTGGCAATACCGTTGTCACTGATCGGCGTGGTTTTTCTGATACTGGCGATGGGGTTCTCCCTCAATCTCCTGACCCTGCTGGCGATGATCATCGCCATTGGACTGGTGGTGGATGACGCTATTGTCGTAGTGGAAAATGTTCACCGGCATATAGAACTCGGCGCATCGCCACGCGAAGCCGCGCTGCTCGGTGCTCGCGAGGTCGCGCTGCCCGTGGTGACCATGACGCTGACACTGGCTGCTGTGTACGCCCCCATCAGCTTCATCGGTGGCCTGACCGGCGCGCTGTTTAGCGAGTTCGCGATGACACTCGCCGGTGCCGTCGTGATCTCCGGTATCGTAGCGCTGACCCTGAGTCCCATGATGTGCTCCAGAGTACTCAAGGACAACGAGCATCAGGGCCGACTCGCCACTTGGCTTGACCAGCGTTTCGACCAGCTAAACACGCAGTTTCGACGTTTGCTGTCCCTCAGCCTGGACCACCGCGGCGCAGTAATCCTGTTCGCCGCCGTGATTCTCGCCAGCCTGCCAGTGCTGTTCTCCCTGACACAGGAGGAACTAGCGCCCGAGGAAGATACCGGGGGTATCTACGTTACCGGAATCGCGCCGCGCTATGCCAATCTGGAGTACACCGACTATTTTCTGAATGAAGTGGTACAAATTTGGAAGGGCATTCCTGAGTTCAGTCACTCCTGGCAGGTTATTCTTCCCAACAGTAATTTTGGCGGCATTACACTCACGCCCTGGTCAGAACGAACGCGAACGCAACAGGAAGTGCAGGCTGAATTTCAGCAAAAGATAAGTCGTATCGCCGGCATGGAGATGTTTTCCTTCGGTACGCCGCCACTGCCAGGTTTCGACGCGGGACTGCCGGTCAGTTTTGTGGTGGCCTCCACAGAAGGTTACACGGAAGTGAAGCGTGTCGGTGAAGAGCTGGTAAAAGCGGCCACGGAGTCAGGACTCTTTATATTCGTCACCCAGACACTGGATTTCGACCGCCCTGAGATCAAGGTCAATATCGACAGAGAACTCGCGTCACGCCTCGGCATATCCATGCGTGAAATCGGCCACACCCTGTCCGTTATGCTGGGTGAAACAGAGATAAACCGTTTTAACCTGGAGGGGCGCTCCTACAAAGTGATTCCGCAGGCCGCCAGAGATTTTCGCCTCACCAAGCAGGAGTTGGAAAAATACTATGTGCGGGCCGCAAGCAATGAACTGGTTCCGCTGTCCGTGGTTATCTCGCTGGATTCTACCGTCGAAGCCAATGAACTGACGCAATACCAGCAGCTGAACAGTACGACCGTGCAGGGCATCATGATGCCGCCCAATAGCCTGGGCACAGGACTGGCGTTCCTGCGCGACAAGCTGCAGGAGATCGCGCCGAGTGGATTCAAGGCGGGATACACTGGCGCTTCGCAGCGCTTTATGCAGGAGACCTCATCCTTCCCCATACTATTCCTGCTGTCGCTGATTTTGATTTTTCTGGTGCTGGCCGCCCAGTTCAACAGCTTCCGCGATCCCATCGTGGTACTTCTCAGCGTGCCGCTATCCATCTTTGGCGCTGTGATTCCTATCGCGCTCGGCATCGTCACGCTCAATATCTATACCCAAATCGGTCTCCTGACGCTGATTGGCCTGATCAGCAAGCACGGCATACTAATCGTGGAATTTGCCAATAAACGGGTGCTACAGGACATGACGCGACACGAGGCTGTACTCGAAGCGGCGTCGCTGCGACTGCGACCTATACTAATGACAACCTTCGCCACAGTAATGGGCGTTTGGCCACTGGTGATTGCCTCCGGTCCCGGCGCTAACAGTCGCTTCAGTATCGGCCTGATGATCACTGGCGGCATGCTGGTGGGGACGGTGTTTACGCTGTTCGTGATTCCGATATTTTATCTGCCGCTGAGGCAACAGAAAGAAAATCCACTTCCCGCTGACGAAGACAAAGGCATCTCTTCCACCTTATCACCGTAACTCAAAGTCATTCCAGTGGCGTACGCCTGCCCATGCGCCGAGACCCACCCGAGAGTACCTGCAATGAA
>CAWWAG010000025.1:0-50615 GCA_963934845.1 uncultured Halioglobus sp.
TCTACCGTAGCGAGCTTAGGTGACGATGGCCTTGTGGCCGATCACCTCATAGGCGGCAATTGAAATGATATTCACCATGATGTGGGCCCAATATCTCGGTCACACCGCCGAAGAACTCAAAGGCGCGCCGGTGCGAGCCGATACAGTCGGGTAAGGATTGGCTGGCGGTTGCCTCAGCAAGGGTGTAATTGGAAGCGCCCATGACTGCCACGAAGATCTATGTTTCGGTAATCTCACCGGTGTGGCGGTTGATGAGGGGAATCGTGTGACCGGCATAGTCGCTAAACAGTTTTTCACCAGCGCGGTGATTCTGGCGCATGGACACATCCCGCTTTCCCAGCCAGCGTCGATAATGATCGCAGAACCAGCTGTAGTTGCAGCCATTCGGGTGCAGGGCCTGGACAAACTGCACTGGCGGGCAACTTGTCGCTGGCTGTGATTACACGCCCACGCCAGGCGCAGGACTTCTTTAATTTTACGCATGAATACCTTCTTACTGGCATCTGACCCTCTCTATCTGGATAGAAAGAGGGCAGGAGACGCGGTTAATTATCCTGCGTTCACCGGTGAATTCCTGGAGGTCTCTTCTCATTCCCTCCCATTCTGGTGCAATCAATTTCAAATCTGCTCGAATATAACTAGCCGGTTAGATGCAAGGTGAACCAGCGGTTTGCAATCTCATTGCTGACAATCGGCGTGGCGATGCTTACCAATAGCAGCGCAAGACCCATCGGTGGCAGGGCGACACGGCCCCACCGCAGCGCTTTATCGCATAGCGCGCCCTCCGTCTTTATCAGCAACCAGCCGGCGCCCAGCATGATATATAACGAGGGGAGTGTCAGTGCGATCAGTGCCGCAGACAATCCACTGGTCATTGAGGGTTGCAGGCCGGTAATGTAGGCACCCAACATCCAGCCCTGAGACATCGACGCGGTCAAGGAGCTTAGGAAGAACGCACGATTCCACAGATGTTTGCGCGCATCGCCCGCCTTTACCCAGAGGTCAAAGGCAACACCGCGCAGAATCAGTCCAAACAGTATCACGGTCACCGGGATATACAGCTCTGTCAGTATGATCCCGTGAGCCTGGGGGAATGCGATCAGCAGAATACCGATACCCAGCACAATCCAGGTTTCGTTGGCATCCCAGAACGGACCGATCGAGGCAATCATGATGTCTTTTTCAATCTCATCGGCGAGCGGCAGTAGCAGCCCTACGCCCAGACCAAAGCCATCAAGAATCACATAAAGCAGCAGCGCAAGTCCCATCGCGGCGACAAAAAAGACCGGCAGGAATTCTTCCATCAGGGTGTCTCCGGCAATTTGGAACTGCTCTTGAAGTCGGGCTCCAATGTTAGAGACTGCGCTGGTTTAGAGGCCAGATAGCGCAGCGCCTGAATGTAAGAGACGAGCAGAAATATGTACAGGCCAATATACCCCAACATAGTAGGCGTATTCCCAGGCGCGATCATCGGACAACGTAAATCGCACACGGAAGTACAGCAACACCCAGGCGAGCCCAATGGTGATACCGGAAAACAGAATGTGGAAGCTGATATTGGCCGCGAAATGGATGCGAGCAAGAACGAAGGGGTCGAATTCCATTGTCATCTCTCTGTGGCGACGCACTGAGAAGCCAGGTGGCAGTCAAAGCTGTGTTGCTTGTGCCGGCCGGCGGACCTTTCGCGGGGCAATTCTACCCGATTTCAGCCAGCCCCAGTGACCCTTTGGCGCTGCGCCTGATTCAGAGATAGCAGTCGCTCTGCATTGCCGCGCAGCAGTGCATAACGTTTATCGGGCTTGTCCTCGGTAATGATTAGCAATTTCGCGAGACTGGCAGCGATGTGATAAAACGGCCAATCGCTGCCAAAGAGCATGCGCTCGCCACCGGTGCTGGCAAGCATATCATTAAGTGTCGTTACTCCCTGTCCATGCATATCCAGCCATACATTGTCGTAGCGCTGTGCCAGCGGAAGCGCCTCAGCAACATCGCGCGCACCAGAATGTCCGAGCACGAATTGCAGCTTGGGGAAAGTCTTTAGTGCCGCCTCGTAATGGCGCGGCAGGGCGTAGCGATGGGTTGGTTCGGGCTCGATGCCCGCGCGCCCGCAGTGGAAAAATACGATTAGCCCCAGTCTTTCACATGCCTCGTAGAGCTCCATCATCACGGCGGAATCGGGGTAGGCGCGCTGCATCGTCGGGTGGAACTTGATAATGCCGGCGCCTGCGTCAGCGTACGCTTGCAGGCGGGAAAAACGCGCCGGGTCCTGCGGGTGTACCGAGCAGCCTAATATCAATCGCTGTCTGGCATCGGCTAGATTGATTGCCTTGATCCAGCGCTCGGTCAGGTCGTCGCCAAAGGGCAGATCAAAAGCGATCGGCATGATGCTGGCGCGTTCGACGCCACAGGCATCCATCTCGCGCAACAGGTTGGGTATGGTCTGTGTTTTGGCACTGCCGCTGCCCCAGAGGCCCTGCGCCGCAGAACCCCACCACAAGGCATCCAATGCTTCGTCGCTAAAATTGCGGTTGATGTATACGTCAAGATCAAGGTCGCAGCCCGGCGTCGTGGCATCGCAATCCAGTAGATGCCTCACCCGGGCGCTGCGCTGCTGTAAATCCACCTCGGGTGCCAGCAACAGGGACATGCCCAAGTGGCCATGCATATCGATGACTTTGGGCAGATCCAGCTCAGCAAGGCGCAATTCTCCGGCATCATCGAGTTCAAACCAGGGCAGCTCGGCAAGGCCGCGATAGCCTTTGAATTGCAGTCGACCAAAGGGGCCTAGTCCACTGGCCGCACCTTCATTAAGGCGCTGCTGGGCTAACTTTACAATGTCTGCATTGGTATAGCGCGTGCCGGGATCTTCGCCACTGCAGGCGGCAAGCCAGGCGCTGCTTGTTGATAGTGCTGCAAATTGTAAAAATCTTCGACGATTCAGGTAGTTACGCATGTTGGATTAGCCCCATGTTCTGCTGCGCTTGATGGATTACTGTATAGCTTTGGACGGCACATAGTACAGGACTCAGAGGAAGCACTATTGCTTGGTATCAGGCTGCGCCAAGCTTTCCGCGTTCTGCGGCACTTGTGAATAGCCAGATTCTCCATGGGTTAGTTTTCTATTGTGAATCAAAACAGGTAAAATTTAAGGTTAGGTGCCCCCTTGTCTATGCCAAGCAGACCTTAAAACTCAGTTAAACGCGGCTTGCGTCTGGATTTATGATGAAAACAACATTTCTGCTCTGCTCCATACTCCTTGGTTCACTTGCATTGTCCAGTTGTGGCGGAGGTGGAGGCGGCACCAACACTGCGGGCGCTGATACGCCGCCGACGCCAACCCCTCCTACTCCCGGAGACGGCATCGTGACGA
This sequence comes from uncultured Halioglobus sp., assembly GCA_963934845.1. GTDB lineage: Bacteria > Pseudomonadota > Gammaproteobacteria > Pseudomonadales > Halieaceae > Marimicrobium. Next base: position 3,371 of record CAWWAG010000025.1, read on the forward strand.
TCACCCCGGATAGCTATGTCCTGTTTGAAAGTGGCCAGGTGCGTCCGCTCGCATTTTCCAGCGATGGCAAACGGATTTTCGTCACGAACACCCCGGCGGGCAGATTGGATATTGTCGAACTCGCCGATGAACAACTGCAACTGGTCGACAGCGTCAGTGTGGGCCTTGAGCCGATAGCAGTTGCAGTCAAAGATGACAGCGAAGTGTGGGTGGTCAACCATTTATCGGATTCTGTCAGCATCGTTGATGTCGGTATTCAGCCGCGTGTGCGGCAGACACTGCTGGTTGGTGATGAGCCCAGGGATATTGTGTTTGCTGGCGCAGATGGGCAGCGGGCGTTTATCGCAGCGGCTTTTCGCGGCCAGAATCACCCTGAATTCAACCCCGATCATTTGACTGAGCCTGGCCTCGGTCGCGCTGATATCTGGGTTTACGACAGTAATGCGCTGGACAGTGAGGACATCAATGGTGGCCCGCTGGCGATTATGAATCTGTTTACTGACTCGGTGCGATCGTTGGCGGCATTGCCTGACGGCTCTCGCGTTTATGCAGCATCCTTTATGTCCGGCAATGGCACAACGACCCTGGATTTGGTGGCCACCGCAGGCAACAAGCCAGAGCCGTCAAGGAACATAGACAATGTGCGGGCACCATTAACAGGGCTGATTGTCAAAAAGACCGGCAGTCGCTGGGAGGATGAAGACGGTGTCGATTGGAGTTCGGAGGTCAATTTCGATCTCCCGGATTATGATGTCTTTGAAATAGATGCCGCTGCCGAGGTCCCTGCACTGCGTCGACAGGTGTCGAGTGTTGGCACTGGCCTGTTCAATATGGCGGTCAATCCTGCTCGCGCAGAGCTCTATGTCAGCAACCTCGAATCGCGTAATGAGGTTCGCTTTGAAGGTGCTGGTTTAAGTGCCACCACAGTTCGCGGCCATATCGCCGATACGCGTATCAGCGTCGTGACTAACACGGGTGTGCGACACGTCGATGTGAACCAACATGTCGACTTCAGTCGCCCTGAGGGCGCATCCGTACCGAAATCCGAGTCAGAAAAAAGCTTGAGCCAGATTACCGCGCTGGCAGTAAGCCCGGGCGGTAATACGCTATACGCCGCAGCCTTTGGCTCTAACAAATTGGCGTTTCTGGATGCCGCGGAGCTCAATCAGGAGAGTTTCACTGCTGATGCAGAAGATCACCTGCTCTTACCCGGTGGTGGCCCCAGTGGTCTCGCCCTGTCACCTGATGGGAAATGGCTTGCGGTCTATACACGCTTCGATAACTCGGTTGTTATCGTCGACACGCAGGAGCGACGCATAGTCGCTACACTGGCGCTTTTTAATCCTGAGCCTGAGTCGGTTGTTGCGGGTAGAAAGTTTTTGTATGACGCAACACTGACGTCTGCCAACGGTGTGAATGCCTGTTCCAGCTGCCATTGGTTTGGTGACAACGATGCGCTGGCGTGGGATCTGGGTAATCCCGATGCCAGCCTTAAGCCAAATACCAACCCCTATGTCAGTGCCAGTCCACAATTATCAGTCAACTTTCATCCTATGAAGGGGCCGATGACCACACAAACCCTGCGCGGCATTGCCGATAGTGGTCCGCAACACTGGCGTGGCGACAAGATTGGAGCGAATCGAGTGATGGTAGATGGTGAACTGGAGCGTGTCGCCTCCGCCTCCTTTAAAGAGTTTAACCCGGCCTTTGTTGAATTGGTGGGTGCACAGGAGGAGTTGTCTGAAGAAGAGATGCAGCATTTCACTGACTTTGCGTTGGCCTTGAACACTCCGCCAAACCCGATTCGAAACCTGGACAACAGCCTGACGCCGCAGCAGCAGGCAGGGCGTGATATTTATTTTAACTTCAACAACATTACGGGTTTGGGCAGTTGTAATCGTTGCCACGAGTTGGATCCGGCGGCAAAGAAATTTGGTACCGGCGGAAAAATGTCCTTTGAGGGTGGACGCCTTGCCGATGACTTTAAAGTACCGCATATGCGCAGTAGCTACAGCAAAATCGGGATGTTTGGCAGTTCCAGCCTTGAAAGTAGCGGCGAGTTTATGGGTGATCAGGTGCGAGGGTTTGGCTTTTTGCACGATGGTGCGATCGATACGCTCGACACTTTCTTCAGGGATCAGGTGTTTAATTTCCCATCGCCGTCCAGACAAACACGCGCAGATGTGATCCGATTCGTCATGGTAATGGACAGTAATTTTGCGCCTATCATGGGCCAGCAAGTTACGCTGCGGGGTGACAGCCCCTGGACGTTCCAGCGGCTGACACTGCTGGAAGCGCGTGCGCAGGTGACGGCACCGCTGCCAGAGTGCCAGCTGATGGGTGCCGGTGTTGTTGAAGGCAGCAGAAGAGTGCTGAGATTGGTAGGCCCGGGCAGTTACGAGGATACTCAGGGTATCGCTTATAGCAGCGCACAACTGAGGGAGTCTGCGCAGACACCGGGCCAGGAATTGACCTTTACCTGTTATCCACCGGCTTAGCCGGTATGGGACGGCCGGTGGCAGTCCCCGATTATTTCATGCGATGCAGTGCACGTAGTTTGTTGCCCGCCGGGTCGCGCAGGTAGGCCAGGTAAAGCTTGTTACCTGCGCCTTCGCGAACACCCCGTGAATTCCTGGAGGTCTCTTCTCATTCCTTCCCATTCTGGTGCAATCAATTTCAAATCTGCTCGAATATAACTAGCCGGTTAGATACTTCGGATGTTCCCAACCAAGGCTAACGGATTCTCACTACACGCCGGGGTGAGCTGTGAAGGACATCAAAAGGACAAGCGTGAGCGACTGTGTCGGTACATTGCCAGACCAGCGGTGGCCGTTCCCCGCCTGTCGCTGAGTTCCACCGGCAAGGTTCTCTAACCCTTGAAGACGCCCTACCGGGATGGCACCACGCAAGTGGCCTTCGATCGGGGCGGCCATCCGCCAGTGGATTTCATTGCGCGATTGGCGGCCCTCGTGCCAAAACCGAGGGTCAATCTTACTCGTTACGAGCACCCCCTAGGCCATTACCTCTTTTCGCGGGACGCGAATCCACAGCGCCGAATCCGCAAGGAAGCCACTGAAAACGTCTGGCTCGACTCCGTGCGTTCGACAATCCAGCAATGGACAGATGTGAATTATTCGATGACTGAGGCCGACAAGATGTCACCGTGATCGAACGGCTACCCGCGGCCTTTTCAGGCCTTGTGCCTCGTACCCACAACAAGATCTAATCACGATAACCCTATTATACTTCTATTCCTCAAACCCAGACGAGTCGCAGGAGTGGTAACGTCCTACTTCAATTATTGTTGCAAGCAAGCCTATCGCCATTGTCATTCTCCTGGTTACTGGTATTTGGGTATTCAGGTCGCGTTATCACCCTCTACCACCTGTAGGTATTGCAGGCAATGTGTGCTTGAGAGAAATTGCAATAACGCTTCGTCGGAACTTGCCCTGGAAAACTTTTCTAAAAGAATATCCAGGGTATGGGCCGGATACTTGAACGTTTTCTGGTAATAACGCCGCCCCTCGATAGACAGCTCCGTCTGTGGCTCGCCGTTTTTCCAGGCCGCTGCGTTTGCCACATCCCAGGCGAGGAAACGTGGCCCAACCTCGCGCGCGAATATCGGTGCCAGGGTCGGTTCCAGTGACCCGAGAGACTCGAACTCTCCCAGTTGTTCCGGAGCCAGCATGCGCTCTATCCAGGCGATCACCGATGTTCCGCGCTCTTGCAGAATGGCACAACAACTGGGGTCGATGTAGGCCTGATGCATCTGCCCCCACAAGCCGAAATCGCCGAATGAGGGGCGCTCGCCAAACAGGTAGGAACGGGGTTGTAGATGCAATTCCAGCATATCCACGAGGTTGCCAAACGATTCCACCAATATCGGCTTATTGTTCTCGTTGGATCCGGCGAACGCCATTCGCGGCAGCATTCGCTTGACCATCAGGGGAGCAACAATCGGCCACAGCAACTTACCCAGTAATGGCCGTGTCAAACCGCCCACGGAACCCTCTGCAAGCGTTTTCGAGCGATGCCGCTGGTCGGGCGGATAGCCCCAGCGGTAGTGAAACATCAGCTTGTTGGCCCACTCGTCACCGTATTCCTCCAGCAGTTCGGACAGGAAGCGTAGTGCCGGATCTTCCGGGTGCAGCGAGGGCTCAGGGAAAGCCTGTTCCAGGTGCTCGAGAATCGGCGTGGAATCCTGCATGGACGTTCCATCGGGCAGGAACAGCAGAGGAATGAGTTGCACCTTGGCGTGGACCTTGTAGAGCCTGTTGTGGCTGAACCGGTCCATCCATTGATACGGCGCATGCTTGTAGCGCAGAGCCGAGCGCACCTTCAGGGAATATCCCGACTCGGGCCGGCCAACCAGCCCATATTCGTCGGCTTTCAAGTTAAGTCCTGCCGGTAATCTAGTAGCCATATTGATGTTCCAGATTGGTTACTGCTGGCTGCAAGCGCACGATCGCTAGTAACCCTTGTCACCAGCGACAACCTCCTGGTAAAAATCCGCGCGAAGCAACTCGTAATGTTCACTGAGGGACCTGCGCGCGTAAATCTCGTCTTCACCCACTTTATCTGGGTGATACGCCTGCTCCCGCAGCTCACCCTTGAGCAGCTTGAAGGTTCCAGTGGTGGCCATACTCGCCCATCCTCAGCGCCTTGAACCTCCACGCCGTAGACATTTGCCATGTCGAGCTGGCGCACCAGGTCGCCAGTATTGAACCAGCTGTCCGCCTCCCCAGCACGTCGCGCACGATCTTCTTTTCCGTGGCGGACGTGTCGGTATAGCCGTCAAACTTATATTTCTCAGAAATTTCACCAAGCAGCAGGCCTGAGTCACCAACGGGTACCTCGATACGGCGACCAGTGGCATCACGCATGATCTCGTCGTTCTCGTTGTCGTAGCTGACCAGTGCGACTTTTGAACCAGCAGCACCAATTGTCTTATCCTTGTTCAAGAGATTAAGGAAACTGACATTACCCTCGCTGGAAACGTAGATCTCGCAGATCCCGGAGACGCCGAACCACGTCTTGAACTCATCCCAGACATCTGGCCGCAGGCAATTTCCCAACATCTTCTCCAGCGGATTATTTCTCTCCTGCGAACACTCAGGCTGCATCAACAGGTAGCGGCACAGTTCGCCCATACCGGTAATGTGATAAATGGGAAGACACAGGGAGCGCCTGTCTTCCGGCTTAATCCTGAACCCAATCCGCCCTATGCCATAGCCTGCGGCCAGGATTTTGCGGTGCAGCACTGCTGCGGCCTTGGGCAAGCCGGTCATTCCCGAGGTAAAAATGTACAGCGCCGTCTCACCCGCTGTGAACTCACTGGTGACTTTCAGGTTATGGCTGGAAACGCCCGCCATCTCGACCCGGGCGTCTATCGCCCACGCCGGTTTGTCGGCCTGACCCTTGTCGGAAAACCACAGGTAACTGGCGCCGAGCTTGACCACGGCCAGCATTGCCAACACGTATTCGGCGCGGTTCTCCATGAACAGGGCAACGGCATCGCCCCGCGTAATGCCGTTGCTGATCAATACCCACGCGAAGCGGTTTACCTCGCTGTCCGTCCACTGCCGGTTCTCGAGGATCAGCATGGTGTTGTCCTGGAAACGCGAGACGGTGTCTTCGAATATTGAACCCAGCGAGACCTTCTCATCGTCTGCCGCCATACGGTAGTTCAGGGCCGGAAGCAGACTTGCTGTCTCGCCGATTACCCTGAAGAACTCTCGAATTTTTGATGGCAGTGACATTCTCAGGCCCGTGTTTCCATTATTGTGCCTCTATCAGCTATGCGTTAAGTTCGCGCGCGGTCAGCTTGCCCAGCTGAGACATGTGCACTTCATCGGGGCCATCGGCAATACGAGAGAATCGAGCCAAAGTGAAGACCTCAGGGATCAAGGTGTCCTGACACACACCCGCACCGCCGAACACCTGCATGGCGCGGTCAGCCACCTGCTGGGCCATGTTAGGCGCGACAATTTTAACCATGCTGATGTAAGGGATCGCGGCTTTCATACCCTGCGTATCCATCACATGAGCAGCTTGCAACGTCAGCAAGCGGGCCTGCTCAATGTCGCAGCGACAGCGGGCAATCTCGTGCTGCACGCTGGTTTTCTTGATCAACTTCTCACCAAAGGCTACACGCTCGTCAGCGCGGGCACACATCAGCTCCAGACAGCGCTGGGCCAAACCTACAAGACCCATTGCATATTGGAAACGACCTGGACCAAGACGGCCCTGAGCAATTTCAAAACCGCAGCCTTCACCCTTGATCATATTGCTCACCGGCACACGTACATTGTCGAAAAGGAATTCCGCTTCACCACCTGGTGAGTGGAGATTGTCGAATACACGCAGTTCTCGCACCAGCTTCACCCCGGGGGTGTCGCGGGGCACCAAAATAGTGGAGTGTTGGCGGTGACGCTCGTTCTCGGGGTTGGATTTACCCATCACCAGCATAATTTTGCAGCGCGGGTTAACCGCATTGGTAGTCCACCACTTGCGACCGTTTAGCACGTATTCGTCGCCGTCTCGCACAATTTCCAATTCCATATTGGTCGCATCTGAGGACGCCACCTGGGGTTCGGTCATGGCGTAGGCGCTGTTAATCTCACCCGCCAGCATTGGCTCCAGCCACTGCTCCTGTTGCTCTTGTGTACCATACTTCGCCAGCACTTCCATATTGCCGCGATCCGGTGCGTTGCAGTTAAATACCGCCTGGGCCCAGATCACCTTGCTCATGGTCTCGAACAGCGGCGCTATTTCCACATTGGTCAGGCCCGGGCTCCAGGGCTCATACTCGTGAGGTAGAAACAGGTTCCACAGACCCTCGGCCCTGGCCAACTCACGCAGCTCGGCAAACCAGGGCGGCGGCGCCCAGAGATTATCCTGGTTGAGAGTCCATTCATTCCACTGGTGCTCACGGGGATAAACATGCTCCTCCATGAATGCAGCCAGCCTGGCGTTCAGTTCCATCACTTTTTCGTTTACTTCAAATCCCATGTTCGCTCTCCTCAGTCTGTATAGTGAGTGGCCAGGCCCTTCACCGCTTCGTAACATCCATTAACAGTATCCTGCACGATTTCGGCAGCACTCTTTGCTTCATCGATACGCCCAACCACCTGTCCGGACAGCAAAATAGCCGCCTCCATATCGCCACCGAAATAGAGTTTGGGAATGCCCGCCAGGTGTTCCATGGCGTTGAACGTACCCAGTGGCAACAGCATTTCAGTAGGCTGCGTACGCAGTGCACGCAGCGCGGGACGCAATTGTTGATTGAGAAACACCGTATCGGTTTCCTTCGCCGCAACCACCGCTTGCTTCAAGTTATTGTGTACGGGCAAGTCAGAGCTACTGAGCATACGGGTACCCATCTGCACACCTACCGCGCTGTGGCCATATTGTTCCTGTATAGTTGTAGTTCTGATTAACTGAGCGAAAGCATCGCTTCGACACCGGTACCCTGTAGCAGGCTGTCGACACTTGCGCGATCTGCATCACTCAAAGCCCTGTAACGTTCGTTGGTCCAAATAAGGCATTTAGCCTGGTAGGGAAAGGTCCGCTGGGTCCAGCGTGCGCCATCGATTTCGGATTCCCAGGTCTTCTCACCCGCCTGCACGGCGCGGGCGTTGGCCAACTGCGCCGGCGCGTATACACGCCCTATCTCCTGCATGAGTCCACGCAGGCTTTCCGGTTGAACGTCCAGCCCAACCCATTCCTGTTCTGTGGGTTCATGCCCGCTCTGGTCAGCCATGTGATCGACCCAGGCCACGGTGCGCGGCGAGACCTCGTGGGCTATGTTTCTGGGTGTGGGATCAAAACCTACCAACTGCGTCAGTTGGCCATAAAGACCGAAGTCACCCGCCGCCGGGCGATTGCCCAACATGAATTTCTGGTTGGCTAGGTGGTTTTCCATGGCGGCCAGGAAACGCCGATAGCTGGCGTCGATAACAGGAGCGGTAGTGTCATTGGAACCCACCACGTAGAGGCGGTTGATCTGGCGATCCGCTATAAAGTGCTTGAATTGTTCGTGGGCATCTCTGGGCAGACTTACATCCATACCCAGTGGCAACAGCGTACCGGCATTCTCCGCATCCACCTGTGGGTACCAGCGATAGTGAAACATGTACTTGGTGCACCATTCATCGGCAAAGTCTTCGATCAAGTAGTCGACAAAGGCCAGTGCCGGATCTTCGGGCAGTACCGAACGGCCTGGGAGCATCTCCTCCAGGCGCCGGATAATAGGCGTGGAATCGGTTATCGCCTTAAGTCCATCCGTTTCCTCGAAAAAAAATGTGGGCAAGAAAATCGGCCTTGGCGGCTCCACCCCAAGCGCATCACAAACCTGATCGGGTTGGCCCCAGGTAATCGCGTAGGGCACCCGCCGGTAGCGCAGTAAGGCCACCATTTTTTGAGTATACGGCGAGCCTGTACCCCCCACCAAACGGATCGGTTCCCCTGCTGTCATCGGCACATCCTCTTTATTTCCAGTTGAAATAAGCGCGCCTAAACTGACACACGCCACTCAAAATATATTGACATATAAACTGCCATTATGTAAACCTAACAGTATAATAAATCGCACATATACATCGACTGCGGCGCACAGAGGTACCCCATGTGCAGAGGTGACTATCAACTCATCGGCAGTGAGATGAGCTTTTTAACCATAGACGGGAGGCCCAACTCCGCTGCTAGCAGATACCGTGGCGCTACCTCTCCAAAACCGAAGTGCGCAAGGTAGAGTTGGAACAACTCCCTCGTATCGGCCCAGTGATGTACGAGGGCTTTGGTAAAGGCGTGTGCGAAGTCAATGGTGTAGGCGCGGGGGTGATACCCGCATGCAAGCCCTGTTCGCCGGGCGCGGCTTCCTGCAACACTACCTCGCTTAAAACAGGAATAACCCTATGTCCACCCGCATAAAAATATGGCTGCTCCCCAGCCTGCTCTATGCCATTTTCGTACTCTGGTACACCGACTTCGGCGGCCCCCTGAGTGACGAGGAAGTTGATAATTTCCAGAGGATAATGGTTGCCAACGGTTCCCGCCCGGAAAGAGTGCAGTACTTTACCGCATTTGCACGCAATGACAGCGGCCGGCAGTTTCTCATGATCAATAATATCGACATGAATAAAAATCCCCCCGCCGTGGAGGGCGCTCCGGCGAACGCAGATGCCGACACCCTAATGGGCCTGTACATGGAACACATGATTCCAGAACTGCTCAAGCGCGCTTGCCATCCGCTAATCATGGGCCCCGCCGTGTACTCGGTAATCGACATTGTTGGCATCGAAGACGGTGAACAGTGGACGAACGCCGCCGTGGTCCGCTACCGGAGCCGGCGCTCATTTATGGAGATCATCAGCAATCCAGAGATTCTGGGGCCGCATGATTTCAAGCTCGCGGCACTGGACAAAACCATTGCCTATCCGATAGAGACCGACCTGTACCTGGGCGACCCAAGGCTGCTACTCGGGTTGATGCTGTTGGCCCTGACCGCGTTGCTCGACGGTTGGATGATGTCGAGAAATCGAGGCCACACCGCCTATTCATAAGTGGTGGTCTGACCCAGTTCTAATGTAACGGATGACGGGGTCCGCTTTTACCGACACCATTACGGTAGCGCCGTCACTGCCGACACGGCTTTGCGCTTCGGCGCATCTGCATCCGGTGAGTAGCTCCGCTTGACATTGTAATTATTTCTACATAATTTATGTCAATACTATATAGCATAAGATATGTCACTTTAGTCTACCTACTAATAACCATAGGAAATTGAGCATGCGTAAACTAAAAACTCTTACAGCCGCTATCGCCCTGTCCGTTTCCAGCTCGCAAGCCCTGGCCCAGACCAATGCTCTGGAGGAGGTGATTGTCACGGCCACCAAAAAGGCCGAGAGCCTGCAGGATATTCCGGTTACCGTTACCACTTTCAACGCCCAGACCATTCAGGAAGCGGGCATTCATAACGCCAATGACCTGGCCATCCTCACGCCCAGCCTCAATATTAATAGCAATATCAGCCCGTTTAACGCCAGGATGACCATACGCGGTATAGGTACGGCGCAGACCGACCCAGCGCTGGAACCCTCGGTGGGTATGTTCGTCGATGGTGTATTCCTGGGGCGCTCTGGCCTCGGCATGTCTGACCTGACCGATATCGAACGCATCGAAGTGCTGCAGGGCCCACAGGGCACCCTTTATGGTAAGAATACAAATGCCGGCGCCATCTCCGTTATTACCAAACAACCCAATCTGGAAGAATTCGAAGGCTACATCGAATCCTCAGTGGGCAATTATAGTATGGGAGAAGTCACAGCAGCCGCTTCGGGCCCGCTTACTGACACCTTCGGCTACCGGCTATCCGGCAATATCCACCAGCGGGATGGCTACTATGACAACGGTGGTGGCGACGACCTCAACGACGCCGACGACTGGAACGTGATGGGCAAATTGTTGTGGGAGCCTACCGACGATCTGAGTCTATTGCTAAATGGTATGCATGTTGATCGGGATACCACCTGTTGCGGGGCTGATTCGACGCAAAGTGCATCGGTCAATGCAGAACTGGCGGCGCAGGGTCTCGCACAGGACAAAAGCGACCCTTACGATTACGACACTGCGGTGAATGTCGACAGCAAGTTCAAGCTCCAATCCGATCTTGTCTCGCTTGTTGTTGACTACGACCAGGACTGGGGCAACATCACCTCAATTACCGCCTGGAATAACTACGATTACCAATCGAGCACCGATGCCGATCGCTCCCAATTGGATATTCTATCTATCGTCGATGACAAGTATTCGGGAGACAGCTTATCCCAGGAACTGCGTTTTGCAGCCAGTGCGGGTGAACTTATGGACTACCAGGTTGGCTTGTTCTACTACGATCAAACGACCAAGCGTGGTGACGGTTCTCCCTTTGTTATTCTGGGTGAGGATTTTATCACCATAGCGAGTCAGCAAGATCTGCCGCTGCCAGCTCCCGTCAGTTTTCTGGCGGCGCCAGGTGACTTTCTGACCGGCAAAGCCAAGTTGGAAACAGAAACGTTTGCCATTTTCAGCCAGGCAACCTGGCACATCAACGAACGCTGGCATGTGCGCGCGGGGTTGCGCTGGAGTGACGAGGAAAAGAAAGCCGACCTGCTAAGTGTTACGCATTCCACAGCGCCCTCCCAGACGGCTCTTGGACGATCCCTGCTCGACTCGATTGCCACCCCAATTGACGATAGTTTCCAGCGCAGTACCGACAATGTGGACTGGTTGCTCAGCCCCAGTGTGGATATTGGCGAGGAAACCATGATGTTTGCCACTGCCGCGACAGGTACGAAATCAGGCGGTTTCAATAGCGTGAGTGGCGCCCCCGAAGATCGGGCCTTCGAAGACGAGGATACGATGAGTTACGAGTTGGGCATAAAGTCCACGATGCTCGACGCCAGGTTGCGCATCAACGCGACCGCGTTTTACGCCACGATTGACGATTACCAGTCCCAGCAGCAGTTGCCCAGCGGCGCAGGCACCTTTGTCACCAATCTGGGCAAGGTACAGACCTCTGGCCTGGATTTTTCTCTGGAAGCAGTTCCCCTGCCTAACCTGACCGTGACTGCCGGCCTGCTCTACATGCACGATTATGAGGTGACTGACGGTCCCGATGACGGGCTGGAACTTCCATTCACCGCGAAATACAGCAGCAACCTGGCGGCAACAATGGTGTTCCCATTGGCGGATGGCGGCGTCTATGTGCGCGCAGACTACAGTTATATGGACGACCACTCGACCAATGTGGCGAGTGAACGTAACCTGACCTCAAAAGACTTTGACGACAGAAATCTGGTGAATTTGAAAGTGGGCTGGCGCAATGACAACTGGAACGTATCGGTGTGGGGCAAGAATGTTACCGATGACAATTACGCCAGCCAGACTGCCGTACCCCTTCCTTTCTCTGGCATGGATGCCTACTTTCTGGCACCACCGCGGACCTACGGCGCCACCCTGCGCTATGATTTCTAGAACTTCCAGGGACTGAGTACGGCTCCTCTGGGTGCGCTCAATGTTCAGGGCATAGCGCTTCTTGCCTATGCCTCTTTTCTTCGCATGCGATAGGCCACCAGGAATGGCACCAGGATAAGTGCCGTCAGCAACGTAACCAGTACCGGTGTCCGCAGACGATCGTAAAGCACGTTGACAGTTAGCTGTTTGAGGTGATCGTACCCCGGGGGCAGCGGCATTACCTCATTGTCGCGGGTATAACGTTCGTAGGCCGACAACATGCGCTGCAGGCGCGCGGGCTCCTCTGATGAAAGGTCTGTGGTTTCACCTGGATCTTCCACGATGTTGTACAGGTGCCATTGCCCGTCACTCAGCGCACCGTAAATGAGCACAATTTTGTAGTCGCCCTGGAACAGGACCGCGTGTCCAGCCAGCTCATATCCCACGGCGTCTAACGACCCATAAACACGTTCCGCTTCGTATCGCAGCAGCGGCCCGAGATCGCGACCAATCATCGGTTCCACCGGGCGGCCGCCATAGCGCGCACCGGGTGGCGCTACACCGGCGAAAGACAGCACGGTGGGCGTGATGTCGGTGACAAAAGCAAAGGCGTTATTCAACTCCCCTTGTACGGGCAAGTTTGCCCCCGCGATTATCAGTGGCACCCGCATACCACCCTCCCCCGCATAAAACTTGTAATACGCCAAAGGGCTCGCCGCGGCGCTGGCGAAGCTCGGGCTGATGGTGTTGTAACTACCCTTGAGGCCCAGGCGCTCGTAGTCGGTGTGATAGCTCAACGCTGCCGGGATCTGTCGGCCCTTAAAGGATTCGTGATCAGCAGGGCCACTGGCTTCAGCGCCGTTGTCGGAAGTGAAAATGATAATCGTGTTGTCGTACTCACCCCTGGCCTTGAGATAATCCACCAGGCGACCCAGGTGGTAGTCCATCGCTTCCACCATGGCGGCATACACCGCCATCCGTTTAGCCTGGTAACGCTGTTGGTCGGCATCCAGCGCACTCCAGTCGTCGGTGGTCGGCATACGCACCATGGGGCTGTCGACTGGGATAATACCAAGTTCCACCGCCCGCGCCCGGCGCTGCTTCCGCAATTCGTCCCAACCCTCGTCGTAGACCCCCATGTAATGGTCGATGAATTCCTGTGGCGCCTGCACCGGAATGTGCACCGCCTGGAACGGCAGGTAGGCGAAGAAGGGACGGTTGTCGTCGATGTTGCTGTCGATGAACTCGATGGTCTTGTCCACCAGGAAGCGGGAGGAATAGAAATCTTCAGGGAGCTGGTATTCCTGGCCATCTGCATACCAGTTCGCCTTGTCGTACAAGGGTATGTAGGGTCGCTGCTCCCAGTTGTCGGCACCGGAATCCGCCAGGGCCACCGTACGCTCAAAACCCCGCTGGCTGGGCAACTGCCCGGGGCCCGCGCCCAGGTGCCACTTGCCTGCCATGTAGGTGTGATAACCAGCCCCCTCCAGCAGGGTGGCCACGGTCACCACGTTACGGCCCAGCACACCCTGGTAATGCACATGGCGTTGCTGCTGTGGCGCCAGCATCTCCGGGATATTGGGCACGCCGGCAATATGCGCGTCCACACCGGTGAGCAACATGGCCCGGGCCGGCGCGCAGTTTGCCGCCGTATGGTAGTTCGTGAAACGCATACCTTGTTGCGCCAGCGCGTCGATAGTAGGTGTGCTGATCTCGCTGCCATAGCTGGCGAGGTCGGTGAAGCCAAGATCATCGGCCAGCACCAACAGGATATTGGGCCGCTCAGTAGGAGTTAGCTTGCCCTCCCCAATCAGGAGGGTCGACTCCTGGGCCTGTGACCCGAGAGACGCCAGCAGCACCAGTGTAGCCAGGGTAACGCGGAAACATCGACCTACCACCATCGATCAGGTTTCGCGCGCAAGGTAGCGTGAGGCCACAAGTAAAATGATGGGTACCAGTATCTCCACAGCGATCTGCGGTACTGCCAGCGCCGCATCGTGCAGCAGCCAGGCGATAACGCGACCAACCGCGGCCAGCAGCAACAACAGGGCCGGCGGGTAGTACCAGACGCGTCGACCGCTCACCAGTGCCACCAATATGCAGACGCCCAGGGTCAGGAAGAAGCTAGACATATCGCCCACCTGGGAACTGAGCCCCAAGCCTTCACCCAGTACCAGCCCGAATTCGGGCGCCACGCCGGCAGGGTCCACCAGCCAGCGCAGGCCGGTGACTGTAAAAAGAATTGCCGGCAGCAGTACCAGCACGCTCAGTATTTTTTTCATTGGAAGCGCGTTCCGTCTTTGAGCTGCGAGCTGAGGAGACCGACGATAACGTCGATGGACGCCTGTTCACTCAGGCCCTGGTGATAACGCAGGCGATGCCACATTTCGAAGGAGGCAATCGCATCCACTACGACGCGCTCGCTGCCCGTCAGTTGCTTCAACTCCGGCAACCAATCGTCCAGGTCCCTGCGCAGGGCCCGCTGGTTACGGGCGTAGTTCTTGCGCAGGATTTCCGAACGCCACAGCAGGGCGGAGGTAGAAAGGATCAGATTACGCTCCTTTTCATAGGCAATTCCATATCGTTCTATCGCATGCAGAATGCGCTCCTCCAGAGTGCCCTCACGATCTCCACCGAGAAACAGGGCCACTGAGGACTCCCGGGTCTGCCTCTCCATGGTGGCAAACAGGGCTTCCATATCCTCGAAGTGCCGGAAGAAAGAACGAATGCCCACCCCGGCCCTGTCAGAAATTTGCTGCGCTGTGGGAATGAGGTTACCCTCCTGCACCAGTGCCAGGGAGGCGTCGATCAGGGCCTGCTTGCTGCGCTCACTGCGGGCACGGCGGCCATCAACTACTTCCGGCTTTGCTGATTCCGACATGACGTCTCTACTTTCCTTGTACATAGACTGCATTTATTGTCATTAACCATGACATATTGTATGACCAACTCTGTCCTATGACCAGTGCAACTGTCTGGAGACTGACCGCATCGCCTTACTAAGTTAAAATGCAGTCTATAGCTGACTTTGCTAAGCGATCGCGGCGACGCTTGCCCGCAGGTTCTCCCAGCGCCAGTGCAGGCGCTTGCCCTGCCGGTATGCTACATCTCCTCTACCAGAACAGGAGCGCATTCCGAATTTTGTGCTCCGGTAAATGCAGCGCGTTCGTCAGATAACGACCGACGTACCAACTGAGCGATAATTTTTGGTTAATCATTCTGAGGGTAATGCGACGCCAAGGTAGGATTCGAACCCTGAGCCATGCGTTTTTCCGCCTCGCAATGCCTTCTAATGCCTTGTGAATAAGATAGTTAAAAAATGGGCTCGGCATTGGAGGGTGTTAAAAGACGGTAGGATGGTCCTATGGTGGTCCCATAGACCTCAAGCCACGACAGGCCTGGCCCTCTCGATTCGAGCTCGCCGCTTCGGTGTATTCAGCGCTTTGTACAGCGCGTTTCGCTGCTGCAAGTTCAGCCAGAAATCAGCTGAATTACCAAAGACCATGGCCAGCATCAAGGCGGTATCCGCCGTGATGGCGCGACGATTGGTACATAGCTCGTTGACGGTTTTTCGACTCACACCCATCGCTTCTGCGCGCTGCCCCTGGGGTCCCGAAAACTGAGAGGTGGTTCCAGAAATCTGAACGACGCTATAAGTGGATTCCCTGCCTGACCTAAAGCATCGTATTGCCCCGGTTCAGGCGAATCAACATGGCTAGAAGACCACATTCTGGGCAGTGTTTGGCTGAAAAATAGCCGGATAGTCGGACTGTTTGATCGTATTTTAGGCCAAGCTCTTGGTTCACCGGCTGAGAGTATAACCTCCGGTATTGAAGATTGAATTTTTCTCTGGTCACGAAGAATAAAAAAACCAGATACAGATTGTGTAGGCAGCCAAAATCTACGTATCCACGTTCAAACATGAGGTAGAGGCGCTACTGAGCAAGGTCGTGACCATGACGCCAACCTCGATCAAGGAAAAGCTACTACTCAATCGTCATCGCCCTCGTCGCCCGGGCAAGCCGTTGTGACAGAAATCGCCGCTGCCACATGTACCGATGTCACACCCATTTGTGGAACGACTAATCGGAGGCGTGCGTCTAGAACTACTGGATCAGACCTTCTTCTGGACGGCGACTGACCTGGAGCACAAACTGCATAATAATCAGAGTTACTGCAATGAGCATCGTTGCCATTCGAGCAGGAACGGCGCAACGCCAACCGCTTTAAATAACAGCATAGTAGTTGATATCCACAGTTACCGTTGGAACATGCATTGTCGCGTATTATTCCAGCTGCCACTGGCGGCCTGAAGCGGGGATTCGCCAGGGACACCTGCCCACGCACTGGGATCAAATATTGTTCCCCTACCCGAACCCTTTTCTGTAGCTCCTTCCCGCGAACTGACCATCACGATCTCGCCCTTGACTGAACAGGTGGGTACAGGGCAGTTTTGGGCCTGGTCAATTTCTTAATCAGAAAAAACCCTGAGTGTTAACGAGCAGCAGCAACAGCTCCAAACACGCGTTGACGTACCACAGGGCAAGCTTCAGGTAGTGTCTGTCGCAGTACTGGGGATCTGCGTTTCAGATTTCACCCAGGGAATTGGCACAACAAGCGCATTGCGCTGCCCGACGGATGTCATAATTGTCAGTTCGGTATTCTCAGCGGCGAACGCCGAGCTGACGTTAACCAAGCCAATATTCTTTTTCAGCCTCGGAGACCAGGCACAGCGCGTCAGGTGTCCAATGTTCTGACCCGAGTGTGAAACCACCCAGACAGCGTCGTTGCCCGGTAGTGGGTCTCCGGCAATATCGACGCCGACCAGACGGCGCGAAGGGCCCTCCTGCGCGATGTTCTGTAGGGCCGATTTACCGATGTAGTCCCCGGGCTTGTCAATGTCAACCAGCCGCCCCAACCCGACCGTCCATGGATTGTCGCTGCGGGTGATATCAGAGCAATAGGACAAAATGGCGCCCTCCACACTACGGATAGTAGAGGGCGTCGCAGGCTGGATCTTGAACTCGGCTCCGGCGGCCATGCACTTGTCCCAGAGTTCGGTGCCTCGCGTACTGTCTTGCAGAAATAATTCATAGCCCAGTTCGCCGCTCCAACCAGTTCGACTCAAAACCAGCGGAATACCATCGAGCTCGAGCTGGCGCATATGGAAATAGCCCATCTCTATTGCAATGTCACCGAATAGCTTGCGTGCCACCAAAGGTGCCTTCGGACCCTGCAGCTGCAAAGGCGATACATCGGGTTCGAAAACCCTGACATCAAGACCAGAGTTGGTGGCTAGCCCCTGTGCCCACAACACAACATCACTGTCGCCGGGAGAAAGCCAAAAGCGATCCTCCGCAAGTCGCAGCAATACCGCGTCGTTGATGATGAGGCCTTCATCGTCGGTCAGCACAACATAGCGACAGCGCTCTACCGGGCATGAGGCAATATCCCTGGGAACGAGCATTTGCATAAACGCCACGGCATCGGGGCCAACAATCTCTACCTGTCGCTCGCAGGACACATCCCACAGCGTCACGCCCTCAACAATTGCCCAGTATTCCGTCTCCGGGTCGGAAAAGCAGGTGG
The DNA here is from genome assembly GCA_963934845.1 of uncultured Halioglobus sp. Lineage (GTDB taxonomy): Bacteria > Pseudomonadota > Gammaproteobacteria > Pseudomonadales > Halieaceae > Marimicrobium. Next base: position 20,954 of record CAWWAG010000025.1, read on the forward strand.
GCATGTACATGTGGTTATATATCGTGAAGGACTTCACACCGGCACGCACGGTTGCGTCAAAGAACGGTGATTTGCGAACCCGTGGGCCAATGGACAAGGTCGGCGAAAAATTATTATTCGACATTCTTACTATCTCCCATCATTAAAGGTATCCTTTTTTCCCAGGCTAATCGCCGTAACAGATCTTCGCGCCAGGCGATGGTAGCGTTTACCTGATTGACGCTGAACAGGTAAAATCCGTTAATCTCCATGGCAGGGTCTTCGATTCACGCCGTAAGTCCAAACATCAACTCATCGGGCTGGTAATTTGTCGAGTGCAATAACTTACCTGCCAGGCCTGATTGCTTGCGCGCGAACCGCGCTGACTTGCCCACGCCAGTGCGCACCGAAGTCTGCAATAATTTCATCCGGTTCGCAACACCGGGTAAGCCCAACCAGGCCGGCAGCGTTATTCCCTCGTCACGCACCAACTTGAGCCATCGGAGCAGCACAGCTGAATCAAAGCACATCTGTGTCACCCTATACTTCGCCAGTGCCTGCTTTGACCTGATCAAGGGTTTCATCCAGTCCACGTTTTGGCGAGCAGGTGATCCCGATATATACGCCATCGGACAATCCGAAAAGTTGGTCTTCAATGCCCTCGAGCGGAAGGACCTCCCAATAGAATTGTTCAACACAGCCGCGCAGCGCAGACATCAGCCGGACCTCTCCTTGGCTGGCATTAGCATATCGCACAAGGCGAGGCTCGGATGCGCCTGGGCCTTTACTACACTATCGAGCTGCAGCACTGTGCCAGCTTTTGTGTCAAAGCGAGGCCAGACAGGCAGTTGAGGACCATTGGGATCTCCGCTGCGCGCGAAATTAGCCCAGTAGTTCATGACAGTCTCTGTCAGTTCACGGTCCGCCTGGCTGGTAGGCAACCAATCATCGTGGGTGTTGAACACATAGGGCAACTCCGCGCCATGGTAGGCCCCCATGGACTGCGCCCGATCGCCTCCCCTCACGCGCGAAAAATAGTAAAACCAGCTGCGCCCCCCTCGTTGGTTTATCTGGCCCGCCAGATACATTGATGGGCACACGTAATTGTAGGCTGTGATCAGCGTATCCAGCGCCTGCGCGGGATCGCTATCTGTCGGAAGAACGGGCGTCACGGCGCGGATTTGCAAAGGACTCAAATTCTCCATCATCCATTCATCAAGAGACTGGCTTTTTTCCAGGTACATAAGCCACTCATCGGCATTGCTGCCAATAAGTAAATCGACTCTGGGAAATAGTCGTTCATGTAAGGCATCTTTCACCGGCATCGTCAGGCTCTGCCCATCGACCACAGGATCGAAGAACTGCCCTTGATATATCGTTGCTGCAGCCAGTAGCAGATCATCGGCTGGAATCTTACGTAATTGCTCTATGGAACCGTTGGTGCCGAGCAAGCGCTGCTGTAGTTCTATCCCGCGCAAAAGGTGGGTTTCACGGCTCGTACGGCCCATCACTGCCCAGCCTGCGCTTTGGTGTATTACTCGTTTAAACAATCCCGATGCCAGTGGCGACGCCAGCAGGAAATCGATGTTGCTAGCGCCTGCGGATTCGCCCATCACAGTGAGGTTATCTGCATCACCGCCAGCAGCGGCGACATGCTCCTTCAGCCATTGCAGCGCTGCGACCTGGTCCAGCAGAGCAAAATTGGCATCCGCTAATTCCGGATGCGCAAAGAAGCCGAAAACACCCAGTCGATAGGCAATAGTCACTACGATCAATCCACGCCTGGCCAGATTCTCTCCGATGTAGTTGGGCTCGTAAGACCAACCACCCTTATTGCTGCCGCCATGGATATAGACCAGAACTGGCAGGGGGGCTGATCCGACCCGGATGGGTTTCCAGATATTGAGATACAGGCAGTCCTCATTGACCTCAGGCGCGCCAAATGTTGCCGGCTCGCCGCCAAAAGATGCCACTACGCCACGGTACCATTCAACTATATGAGGTCCCTGTTCACAGGCCGGGGCGAAATGCCGAGCCTGGGCAGCGGCCGGCTTGCTGGTAATCGCCTGTGGCGGTTGCCAACGCAATTCACCGACGGGCGGTTGGGCGAAAGGCACGCCGAGAAAATGTTCAATGTCTCCGTCATTGGACACACCACCGGCATAAGTGGTTGCGCCGATGCGCAAGGTAGTTGCCACAAGTGTACCCGCCTGGCAAACGCTCGAAGATACGCAGGCAAGCAGCAGCGAGAGCAGGGGCACGCATGCGACAGCACGAAACATCAGATCAGCCTGCAGCAACTACCACACAACCACCGAAACCGCCCTGCTCGATCAGTTCGTGCGCCTTTGCCATCTGTTCGAATGGCAACGCGTGCGCTATCCGGTGTTGCAGTTTTCCCTGCTCCAACATGCGCTGGGTATCGGCGATAGCCTGTGCTTTAGCCTCCTCCGGCATGGCGTAGACAATGACCATCCTCAGGGTGAGATCCATAAACATCATCTGCACAAAAGGCAGTTTCGGCTCTTTTACCACCGTGGAAGAGTAGGTGGCTATTGTACCCCCAGTACGGATGAACTTGAGCACCTCTGGCAGATTGGCGCCAAACTCCACATCCACCAAGCGATCGACCTTGCTGCCACTGGTGCACACCAGCACGGCATCACCCCACCCACCCACGCGGTGGTTGACCACGTGGTCGACGCCCATAGCGCGACAGGTGGCCTCATCCTCCGCAGTGCTGGCGGTGGCGATCACCGTCGCCCCCGCCGATTTTGCCCACTGTATCGCATAGTAACCAACGCGGCCTGCTCCACCGGTGACGACTATCGTCTGTCCGGCCACCGGCCCATCGGCAAAGACACAGCGGTGAGCTGTCATGATCGGGATACCAATACAGGCCCCTACTTCAAAGGATGCATTGTCCGGCAGGCGCGGTGCCCGCACAGAATCCAGCGCGACATATTCGGCCGCCGTACCAAACCGTCGACCATACTGGGCCTGATAAACAAACACGCGCTCACCTACCCGACCGGTATCAACGCCCTCTCCTACCGCCTCGATAACTCCAGCTCCATCGCTGTGCGGGATCACAAGGCCACCGTCAAGTAAATTGGGAAAGGCGCCGGCACGCTTTTTTACGTCCGAGGGATTGACGCCGGTGGTGGCCAGCCTGACCAGCACCTCGCCCGGGGCAGGTTTCGGCTGCGGTTGCTCGCCGATAACCAGTACGCTGGCGGCCGGGCCAAAAGATTCAAACCATACTGCTTTCATTTATCGCTCCAATTTTTGATTTAACCCAACCAGTTGGACAGCCCTTCCGTATGGCCGTCAATCCCAATCGCCTGCCCAGAGATCGAAGCACCCATACTGGAACTAAGAAACAGCGCCATATTAGCTATATCCTGCGCATCGACAAACAACCGCATCGAGCTCTGTCGCGCATACACCTCGCGAATGCTGTCAGCACTCAAGCCCCGCTCCTCGGCGTCACGTTTGATGACATTGACGATGCGATCACCATTGACACTGCCGGGACAGAGGGCGTTGACCCTGATGTTACTGGTACCCAACTCCATCGCCCAGGTTTTGGTCAGCCCAATTATGGCCCACTTGGAAGCGACATAAGGGGAGCGCAATGGGCAGCCGAACAAACCCGCGTTGGAGGAGAGGTTGATGATAGAACCACCGCCTACCTTCTTTATTAACGGTACGGCCAGTCGCGTCACGTAAAACTGGCCGTTGAGATCAACTGCGACCGTGCGGTCCCAGTCCTCCACCGTGATATCTTCCACCGCGGCTGTCGGCCCGGCTATACCGGCATTGTTTACCAGAATATCCAGATGATTGTAGTGCGAGGTAAAGTCATGAAACAGTGAATCCACTTGCAGCGCATCTGATACATCAGCCAGACTGGCAGTAGCCGCAGGATTGGCTGCCAGAAACACGCCCACTGCCTCGGGGTTGACGTCGCATACGTGCACCCGGCAGCTGTGGGCCAGAAACGTCTCGGCAATACATCGTCCGATTCCAGATGCACCGGCGGTCACAAGCACCACCTGTCCAGGCGCAAAATCCCCGATTTTCTGCGTCATTCTTTACTCCTTGACAGGTGGCAGAACCAATCCCCCACTCGATCCATCGTCGCAGTGACGCCAGCGGTGAGCAAATGATATTTATACCGTCTCGGTTGAAATCAAATCATCGAAATCCTGATAAAAGCTAAGGCCACAAGCGTGCTAAAGCAGGCTCTGGGTCGCATCGATTCTCGCAATGATGAAGATATGATTCTTTGCACCTATGCCCACGGCAAGGTACTGAATGATCAGTCTCGCTACAGCGAGGCCTTTGCCGCATTCAAATACGCTAATGACAGGCAGCAGAGTCTTCACCCTTATACCCCCCTTGCACAACAGACGTTTTTTGATCGGCATAAGCAAGGGCAAACCGCAGAAAACCTCGGACGCTTGGCAGTCGCTTCCGCAAATGACGCTACGCCCGTCTTTGTCCTTGGCATACCCAGATCAGACACCACTCTGGTAGAGCAGATGCTCGCCAGTCATCCAAAAATCGGCGCATTGGCAGCAGCAGTGGCCGGGGAAGCTCTATCGGATTCGCTATGCTTCGCTGGTGCAGAATACGCGCAGCGAACTGCAGCAATTACTGGAGTACCTGCGGTTGCCTTTTGATAGCGCCTGCCTGTCCTTCGATCACAATCGGCGACTGGTCTTCACTCCCAGCGCTGCGCAGGTAACAAAGCTGGCCTACACCACGTCCATCTGCCGCTGGCAACACTATGCCTCTCATCTGGAACCCCTGTACACATCTGTGGCCCGGTAAATCGGGGCGAAAAAAAAGGGCAACCCGAAGGCTGCCCGGAAGTGTCTGAATACCGACTATCAGTCGAAACGCATCGAGAGCTTCATGCCCACGGTGAGTGGTCGCTGGGGAGTGGCGGTTGCGTAGTAAGTGCGCGGCCCGACCGTGATATTGTCATTCTCATCTGTCAGGTTATTCACATAGAAGTCTATCCCCCAATCGCCGGTGTCGAACCCTGCGCGGACATTGAGGTTGCTGAACTCATCCTGCTTTATGCGCCGATCTGGCCGGATATCATTCCAGGACTCGTCGGTATAGCTGTAAGCCAGCTGCACGAAGCTATCTAGCCCAGCTACATCGAACTCATAGCGCGAGGTAAGAGCATACTTGATTTTCGGGACGTTAGGCAGGTCCGTGCCATCGGGTACGGCCAATTTATCGTTTGAAAGGACAAAGTCCTTGGTGGTTTGTGCTTCGTTATAGGCGGCCGCAGCGGTTATAGTGAAGTTCTCAACGACAAGGTAGGAAAGATCCATCTCTGCACCCTTGATTTCCGACTCCCCCACATTGTAGGTGTTACCCACGGGCGACAAGGCAAATTCGTAGATAGTGAATTGCATATCATCCCACTGGGAGTAGTAGGCTGCGCCATTGAAGCGCATACGGCCATCCAGGAGGGTAGTTTTCCAACCCAGTTCATAGTTTGTCAATTTATCCGGGGTATAGGTGGGCGTAGCTATGTTCGGGTCCCGGTTCAATCCACCTACCCGGTAACCTTCAGACCAGGTCGCATAGACCATAACGTCGTCGGTGACATCCCAGGTCAGGTTGAACTTGTATATCTGGTCATCGTCCTCAGTCTTGGAATTGACGTCGAAACCAAAGTTCTCGTTATAGTTGGTCTGGCCCCAGCCGGTATAGCCCTCAAGCTTGTTGGTGCTGTCGAAATGGCGCGCACCAAAGGTGGCGTAAACTGTCTGGGTGAGATCATAAGTCACCTCACCAAAGACGGCCCACTGCTCATCAGTGCGCTTCTGGTCGGTATTGTAGAACAGGTTTTCCCGGCCTCGTGCCCACAGACTGGGGCTCATTCCCGGCATCGTAAACTGCTGATCGTACTTGTGCTCGCTGTCTTCAATGTAGAGGCCCACGGTATAGTGCAATCGCCCCTCGGCCAGTGATTGCAGGCGTAATTCCTGGCTGGTGCGCTCATAGGTGTTCTTGTAGTAAAGGTGCTCCTGCAGGCTGGAACATTGGCCGGCCTCATCAGCGTAGTAATCGCAGGCGTAATAGGGAACCCAGTACGCCTCCTCGCCATAGGCAGAGTAGTCCGCGTAATAGTCCAGATCCCGCTCCATATAGCTACCGGCGTAGACGATGCTGTGATTGGCCACCTCTCCTTCCAGGGTCAGGGCGTACTGGGTAAAATCATCGTGCTGAAAATCACGCGAATAGCGCTTGATTTCGTTTTCACCCAGCGTCGGGTCCTGATCAAAGGCTCCCTTGGTGTCCAGCTTCTGCGTCAGGATGCTGGCTGATCCCACCCAGTTGTCGCTGAGGTCAACACGCAACGCCACGCGAGCGCCGGAGTTTTCTACCTTGTTCTGGTCCTTGTTCACCAGGTCGTTGTTATCGATGGTGACCTGGCGACCGCCCGGTGTGATATTGGGGTTATACCCGTACCCGCCTTCCAGCTCGTAAGTGCGTGTGCCGGGAACATTATCAATCCAACCACCGTCTTCCGTATCCCAACCAACCAGGCGGATGGCTGCCTTTTCTCCAATTGGAATATTGACGAAGCCTTCCAGGGCGTAGCTATCCTGGCCGTCTTCGGTGTCGGAATAATCCACGTCTAGCGCAGCAGCAAAGGCTGACGGGTCGGGTTTATTGGTGATAATTCGCAGTGTTCCGGACTCGGAACTTGCCCCATACAGGGTGCCCTGGGGGCCGGCAAGGGCCTCAATACGGGCTATATCGTAGATATACACATCCAGGTTTGCGCCGATTGCAGTAACCGGCTGCTCATCCAGATAGACACCGACCGTGGGCTGCGAGCCGGAGGCGTTGCCGTCGCCACCATCGGAAGCCCCGCGCATGAAAATCTGGTTAGTACCCGGGCCATTGCCCGAATAACTCACACTGGGCAGCATCTGCACGTATTCATCGAAGTTAGTAATACCCAGGTCATTGATCCGCTGGCTGTCTATCGCCTGAATACTGATAGGAACATCCTGCAGGCTTTCGTTGCGCTTTTGGGCGGTAACAATCACCTCTTCCAGCTTGTAATCCTGGCCGAGCACAGCGGGAGTGGTGGCCATCGTCGTCAGCGCAACGGCAATTGCGATGGGTTTACGATAAGACGGCGCGGAGACAATGTTTCGTTTCGTGTTGGCGATCATGCGGGTGGTACTCCCAAGTAGCGTTTGCTTTATAATTTTATGAGTACTCGCAACATCGCCCCACCATTGCTGGCTGAAGACCCTGTATCCGCAGGTACTCGCTACACTATTACTTTGTCCTAGGTTCAAAGACTAGTGATATTTCCGAGGTGGGACAAGCGAGGTTTTTTTCAATTTTGTTGAATTAATTTCACCTAAAAGCAGGTAATCGTGCCAAAAAAGAAGATATAGCTGAATTTTTCTCCAGCAGTAAACCAACCATTTTCACCACCAGGTGACGCTTTTTAATTTATGGGGTAACGCTCCAGCACCGACCCCAGAGCCAGCTTCAGTTCATCAAGATCGGCAGCATAGTGGCGCCAGTGCTCTAATCCGGATGTGTAAATGGGCTGTCGCACCTGTTCTGAACTGGCGGTCCGCACCGGCCGTTGGGTCTCGTGAAACTGCATACAGGCGTCCTCGAAGGGCAAACCGCAATGCTCTAACAGACGGCGTACCTGAGGTTCAATATCGGCTACTACCTCCTCATACTGAACCCGCAGCACCTTACCGGGCAAGACCTCATCCCAATGATCCATCAGCGCGACATAATCGCGATAGTAGCGTCCGATGTTGGTCAAGCCATAAGTGAATGGCTGCCCCTTGGCGAATAGTTGGGTAAAGCCGCTGAAGCAGGCTGCCATCGGATGGCGTCTGGCATCGATGATCCTCGCATTTGGGAGAATGCGGCTTATCAGGCCCAAATGGAAAAAGTTATTCGGCATTTTATCGATAAAGAACGGCGCGTCGCCGCGCTGCACTCGGGTGCGCGCGAGGTACTCTTCCCCCAAGTCACGCCACTGCTCATCAGCCAGTTCGCGCAATATTTCCGGGTAGCGCGAAGGATCGGTTTTTTTACGCCGGCCGTCCAGGCGCCGCACCAGCGCCAGGATATCCGGTAACTCCTTGGTGCCATCCACCAGGGAATGACTGGCGATGATCTGCTCCAGCAAAGTAGACCCCGAACGGGGCAGGCCAACAATAAAAATCGGATCGGCTGCCTGGCTACCGCTACCTCGAGGGGCACTCATCTGTTTACGATCACAGACGCTGATCAGACGCTTCACATTGCTGTGGTTGTCATCCGCGCTATAGCCTTCGAGTTTGATTTTCGCCCTGTTGCCCAGATCGTAGTAACGAAAAGAGTCGCGGTAGTCACCACGATCCTCCAGCGCCTTACCAAGGGCGAAGCTGAGATGGAAATGGTCTTCCATGGAATTTTCTGGAGACAGGAGTTCGCGTCGCATCGCGTCCAGATCGACATCGTCAAACCGAAAGGTCTTAAGATTAGCCAGACTCCACCAGGCGTCACCCAAGCCAGGTTGCAACTCCACAGCCTGGCGGTAAGCCGCAATGGCCTGATCCTGCTTGCCCACTGTTTTGAGTGCATGCCCATAGACCAGGGCGATCCTTGCACGTGGTGGAAACGTGGTTAACAAACGTCGATAAATAGGCAATGCCGCGTCAAAATTTGCCATCTTTACCAGCACAGACGCCTTGATTGAGAGCAGCGAAAATGTATCCGGATCGCTGGCGAGTAGAAAATCCACCTGGGTCAGGGCAGCTTCCAGTTTATTGCGCTGGCTGAGGGCGCTGGCGTAGTTGAGCCTGGCGATACGAAAATCCGGCGCCAGTTCCAGGCAGCGCTCCAGCAACAGTTCCGCCTCGTCGTACACACCCAGTCTGATGCCTATTTCAGCCAGCAGGCGGATCGCGTTGACATCGGTGGGGTTGGCAATGAGGAAGTCACGGCACTGGCGCTCGGCTTGGGCGACCTTACCCGCCGCCAGCAGAGCGGCCGCCTGCACCATTTCCGGGTGACTGGACGCAGCCAGCGCCTGGTTAAACGCCGCGGCGGCGGCTTCCTCGTCGCCGTCGGCCAGCAGCAACTCGCCCAGCAACTGCCAGCTGGCCGCCAGTTTATTTTCCAGGGCCAGCGCCCGCCGCAGTGCATCAATGGCCTCGGTAACGGCGCCAGTATCGGCGTAGGCAAAACCCAGCTCCTGTTGGGCCAGGGCATAGTCCGGCGCGCGCTTTACAATCTCCTGCAGGCGCTGCATGGCCGCGTTGTGCTCACCATTGGCACGCAGAGCAGCCGCCGTTATGAACAAACTATTGATTTCTCCAGGATAGATACGCAGGATTTCCTGCGCCTGTTCGAGCGCCAGCGCAGTTTTACCCGCGGCCAATAACTTCATGGCATGCCTGGCTGCAGTCTGGATATCGTCGGTGCTTTGCGCCATCTGGTTCGTCATGATTGATCTGACCTACTTATTTTTTTGATCAGGCCAATCTTGGCATGGACAAACACAAACGACAAATTCGGTGGCACCGCTATCAGCTGGTCGCGCGGTCACTGCGCACCTCAAATACGCGGTAGTGAATAGTGCTTCCGGTCTCGCGACCCTCGGCAACCGCCAGGGTGGTATTCAGCCAGGTATAGCGACTGTCGCCACACTCAAACTGCACTTGCACCTGGAAGAGGTTGTCACCGAACTGGTAGCCCTCGCCGCGCGCCACTTGCGCTGTCAAAATATCATCGTAACGATAATAACCCTGGTAGCTCATATTGATCAGCGCCCCATCATCCGTGCTGATAGTTTTACGCACATCAAGGCGCGCCAGCCCCTTGCCGTTCACCAATACCCAGTCACCACCGCCAGGTAGTGCCTTGCCGTTAATGCGGTCTCCCCAAAAATTTCCGCCCCCAATCACGTATATTTTCCGGGCACCAAAAAGCGTATCGCCAAGCAGTTGGGTGTCGCTGATTTCGGAATCGAATTCTACCAGTGGGACCAATTTCATAGACCTGACCTCGAGTAACGCGCTGGCTGCAGCTGCAGGTTATCCTTATAGCCCTTCCATTTAATGGTTATAGCAGCTTTAGAACAAGCTAAATAATTTCCTACATAACTGAATTGAATTCATCTTATACTGTAAAAAATAAGCAAGGTGCCCATGAGAAAAAAAATACCGCCACTAACAGCACTCCGAAGTTTCGAAGCAGCCGCCCGTCACTGCTCTTTTCGCGGTGCGGCAGAGGAATTGTGTGTTTCCCACTCCGCGATCAGCCACCAGATCAAGCAACTGGAAAACTATCTGGGAGTTGAATTATTTGTACGCAGATCACGCGCTGTCGAGCTCACGCATCCGGGCCGGATGTACTACCCCATTTTGCGCGAGGCCTTTGACCGTATTGCCGAAGGCACCGAGTTGCTGATTGCACCGCGGGCCCCGGGCGTACTGACGGTCCAGCTATACTCAACCTTCGCCATTCGCTGGCTCATTCCGCGCCTGCCCAGATTTAACAACGCCAATCCCGACATTCAGGTTCGCCTGAATACTTCACAGGCAGACGTGGATTTCCAGCAAGCAGACGTAGACTTATGCGTTCTGCTCGGCTCCCAATTATCACCTAACCTGCACTATGATTACCTGTTCGACTCGCTGATGTTTCCGGTGGGCAGTCCTGCTTTGTTAAAGGGTAAAAATCGCCTTACTTCGCCGGCAGACCTGAAGAAACACACCATCTTGCAGGTCTATCCATCCCGCCAGGACTGGTACGTCTGGCTCAATGGTGCGGATGTTGAAGGCATTGATCCGGAATCAGGACTCCAATTTGACAGTTATGATCTGGCCCTGTCCACCGCCATCCAAGGTATGGGCGTAGCTCTGGGAATGCAGCCCTATCTTTTCAGAGATTTCAAGGCCGGGCTACTGGTGGAGTTGTTCCCCGGTCAGCGGGTAAAGGCTGACGGTGCATGGTACCTGGTGTGCCGTCGTGAACGAGCCCACAAGCGCAAAGTTATTGCCTTCAGGGAATGGATGCTGGCAGAAGTTGCGAGCGATCCGGAGCTGGTGGATTATTCCCAATACAGTAGCTCTGCCAGGTAGCACTCCCATGCCAACAAGCTCCCCTTACTGTTTTGCTTTTGTCGTGCTGCCCAAATTTAGCGCCATGACAATTGCCGCGCTGGTGGAGCCACTTCGAATCGCGAACTACTGCGCTGGCCGCGAGCTGTATTCATGGCGCTATTTGACAATTGAAGGCGGCGACATTTCCTCCTCCAGCGGGATGCGAATAACAACCGATAAGCTAAATCCCAAGCAAGACAAGCTCGACGTAACAATTGTCTGTGGTGGCTGGAACGCGGCCCGCTATGACAACCAGCAACTGATCCAGGGCTTACGTGTGTTAGCACGTCGAGGGTTAACACTGGGAGCCGCTGAAACCGGTGCCTATGTACTAGCCCGTGCGGGGCTATTGTCCGGTTATCAGGCCACAATCCCCTGGTACTGTCAGCAGGCATTTGAGGAGAGCTATCCCGACATTCATATTCAGGAACAGGTGTTCACCATCGACCGTAAACGGATGACCTGTGCCGGGGGCATCAGCGGTATAGATATGATCCTGCACCATATCGAACGGCAACACAGCAAAGCGCTGGCTCAGGAAGTGTCCTCCCTACTTGTGCACACTACTGGCAACGATGCCCGGGCGCCGGAACAGAAAATAGTCGCTCCGAAACAAACTGATGTACCACGCATACTGCAAGTGGCCGTCAAAATCATGCAGGATAATATAGAGGAACCGATCAGAATTCCTGAACTGGCAGCAATGGTGCATCTATCCCAGCGTAAACTAGAGCGCTTGTTCAACAAGCACTTCAAGTGCACTGCAGTGGCCTTTTACCGAGTGTTGCGACTGCAACAGGCTCGGGAGCTATTGGCACAGACCGATATGTCGGTACTCGATATCTGTATCGCCTGCGGTTTTACAAGCTCGTCGTATTTCAGCAAGTCTTATACCACCCAGTTTGGCATCAGTCCCCGTGAACACCGCATTGACTGGCCTGATTTGGCAACGTCTCCTTCATGGCCAGGGACCAGCAGATCAACCGATCAGAATCAGACCAAGCCCGCCAGAGGAGCGCACTAGCCGCTGACACTTGCGGGAATCAGTACAACCGGATCAGCGCGTCAGCTGCCACCACACCCTGCCCCACCGGAAGAACCATCAGCGGGTTAAGATCCAGTTCTACCAGCTGATCCCAGTGATCAACGGCATAGTGGGCAATTGCCATTACGGCGTCAACTGCGGCTTCAATATCACCCGGTGGCTTGCCCCGAAAACCCTGCAACAGTTTGACCGCAGTTAGACTTTCCAGCGCTCCGTGCACCGCCGCCCTGTCAGTGGGGAGTAACAGGCTCGCGCTATCTGCCAGCAACTCCACCAGAATTCCGCCAGCGCCAATAACCAGGGCTGGGCCAAACTGCTCATCCCGGTTAACCCCAATAATCAGCTCGGCGACAGAGCCGGCTACCATCCGCTCCACGAGGAAGCGCCTCGCAGTAAGCTTATGTGCCTGCACACTGATTGAAATTTTTACAACAGCTGCAGCGACCTCTGCGGCATTATGCAGATTGAGCACGACAGCCCCCAAATCGGATTTGTGTAAAAACTCGACGCCGACAGCCTTCACCACCACTGGGTAACCCAAGGCATCTGCCATTTTCGGCAATTCCTGCGCGCTGCCGACTGCACCAGCTGGCACCGCCAGACCGTATTCACGCAGGCGGCATTTGCTGTCCCATTCATCGAGGAAAGTGCTCGATCGCTGCGCTGCGGCAACGTCGATGGGTGGCGAAGCAAACCTGGGGACTGACAGGGCCCCCAGTTGTTCGCTGCGAATACGATGATATCTGGCTGCCATTGCATAGGCATAAAGGCCATCATCAAAACCCTGCAGCGGGACGATCCCATGACGGATCAAGTGATCGCGCATGGCCACCGGCAGCAATTCACTCATGGTGCAAACGACAAAGGCGGGCATTCCAGTTGCTTTATACGCGGCGATAAAAGCGTCCAGGGTCATAACCCACTCAGCGACTTCAGTAGCCTCAACCGTCGGGTGATCATAAATTAAAAAAGCCGCATCGTGGGTTCCGTCCATGGCGGTGGTAAAACATCGCTTCAACTCCGCCAGCTTGCCCCAAATTCGCGTGTTGTAATCAAAGGGATTGGAGACCACACCAAAGTCGCCAAACTGGGAGCGCAAAATTTCGGTCTGCCGCTCGGAGAATGGCGGCATCTCAAGCCCAAAGCCTGGCACGAGATCGGCGATCATTGCAGCCTCTCCACCAGAGCAGGACAAGCTTAAAATATTACTGCCATGCAACGGTCCTGCCAGATCCAGTACCTTGAGTGTCTCCAGCAAACGATTGAGGGAATCCACCCGGATAACCCCCAGTCGCGCAAACAACGCATCGTGCAAAACATCGGAGCCAGTGAGTGAACTAGTATGGCTACCTGCCTGTCTGGCGCTGGCTTCGGTTTTTCCCATCTTCAGCACCACGATGGGAATACCTTTTTGCACTGCCCGCAGCGCGGCGCGGCTGAACGCATCTATATCGTCAAAACCTTCGACATACATGCCAATGGCGCTGACCCGGTCATCCAGCAACAGGGCATCAATTAAATCCGCTGCACCCACCACCGCCTGATTGCCCGTGCCAATAACATGGGTCAGGTTGACTGAGCGCAGGTTCATACTGAGGTTCATGGCAATATTGCCGCTCTGGGAAATAATGGCTACACCCTTTTGTGGCGACTCGCCAGACAGCGCGTCCGCACTAGGGGCTGCCTGATCGCTGCTAATCGGTACAAACCTATTGTCCCCGAACAAATAAGGCCACAAGGCACACTTCTCCAGGTAGTTCACAAAACCAAAGGTGTTCGGACCTATCAGTGGCATATCGGCAGCGGCCTGGATCAAACGCTGCTGGAATACGACCCCCTCCTGCCCCATCTCACTGAAGCCAGCCGCATAGCAGACACAGCCTCCGGCCCCCGCCGCTGACAGACTTTTAACCACTGCAATGGTCTGCTCCCGGTTAACGCCGATGTACACAGCGTCAGGCGGCCGGGGGAGATCATCCACCGATGCATAGCACGGAAAACCAGCGACACTCTCATGCCCTGGGTGGACCGGCCAAATTTCGCCGTCAAAACCCAGCTCCAGGCAGCGCTGAATAGCCATTTCAGCGATAGCTCCTCCCACAAACGCAATACTGCGAGGTGAAAAAAGGCGCGCTAATTTCTGTACCTTGGTCTGCAACATCAGTTGTCCTTGCATCCCAATGGACGCCAAATATATACCTGTAAGCGCGCCATACTCTTAGATCAAGTCGTCCAGTGATTGCTGCTTTTCGACAGGAGTGAGAATTTTTCGAAGGCTCTGGACCAAGGCGCAAGAGCATCCCAGCCGAGGCTTGCGCATGTCGAATTATTACCGATACTGTCGCAAAAGAAGAAATTCGCCGTTTCGCAATCACACATTATGATCGACGTACTATCTATCATACTAACCCGATCATTGTGTCACCCGGGTTTACCCACGCAAGAGGAAAGTGTCATGCACGAACCCGTCAAAGTTGTCCGCAACGGCAAGATACTAGAGATCACACTCGATAATCCCAAGGCGAACGCCATAGATATCAAGATCAGCCAGCAACTGGGTGAGGCCTTTGTCACCCTGCGCGATGATCCGAGTCTGGCGGTGGGCATTATTACTGGCGGTGGCGAAAAAATCTTCTGTGCTGGTTGGGACTTGAAAGCCCTGAACAGTGGCGAAATGCAAACCAATAACTGGTGGGAGGAAGACTACGGCCCAGGTGGCTTCGCCGGTATCACTGAACTATGGGACTTGAACAAACCGGTAATAGCAGCGCTCAATGGTCTCACCATCGGCGGGGGCTTTGAACTGGCTCTGGCTTGCGACTTGCTTATCGCCGCCGATCATGTTGAATTCGCCCTGCCCGAACTCCCTCTGGGGCTGGTGCCGGATGCTGGCGCCATCCAGCGCCTGGCCAGGCGACTCCCCTATAATAAATCTATTGAAATGTTCCTCCTGGGTGAACGACTGACCGCTCAAGAAGCCGCCAGCTATGGCCTGGTCAACCGTGTGGTACCGAAGGAGCAGCTGATGGCAACTGCCCGGGCCTGGGCCGTAAAAATGACTGAGGTCGCGCCCCTGGCGTTGCAGTCGGTCAAGGAACTCATGCGCGCTATTGAGGGCGATACTATTCGGGAGTCATTCAATACCATGCGCAGCGCCGATTTACCCACCTATCGCGCGTTGCTGGTATCCGACGATGCCTACGAGGGCGTAGCGGCATTCGTCGAAAAACGCGATGCCAACTTCAAAGGCTCATAATAACCGGGCTCCATTATTACCTGCCTCCAGGTGAGTTGATATCATGACTGCAAACACGAAATACATAGATCCCAGGGATGTCCGCCAGGTGACCTGCATTGGCGGCGGCCCGATAGGTGCTGGCTGGGCGGCGTATTACCTGGCCCAGGGTTACCAGGTGACCAGTTACCTGCACGCTCCGGGCGAAGAGCCCTCCCTGCGCGCACTGATTGACAATGCGTGGATCAGCCTGACCGAACTGGGGCTCGCTGAGGGCGCGTCGTTGGACAATTTGCGTTGTACCAGCGTCTTGGCGGACGCAGTCGCCACGGCGGATTTCGTTCAGGAATCTGCCCCGGAGAATCTGGAACTCAAGCGCGCACTCTATACGCAGCTGGGTGAGTTGGTTGCGGACAATGTGGTGATTGCATCGAGCACCTCTGGCCTGTCAATGACGGACATTCAGGCGCAATGCTCCACACCTTACCGGGCCGTGGTCGGCCACCCGTTCAATCCACCCTACTTGCTACCTCTGGTTGAGATCGTGAAAGGCGAGCAGACCGATCCCGCGGCCGTCGAGTGGCTGGTAAATTTTTATACCCTTTGTGACAAAGCGCCATTGGTGTTGCGCAAGGAGATCCCCGGGTTCATCGCCACCCGGCTGCAGGAAGCCATCTGGCGCGAAGCCCTACATATGGTGGACAACAACGAGGCGACAGTTGAGGAAATTGATCTGGCGATTACTAATGGCCCTGGTCCCCGCTGGGCGATTATGGGTCCTTGCCTGACATTCCATAACGGCGGCGGCGAGGGCGGTATGGCCTACAATCTCGATCAGTTCGGGCCTTCCCTAAAATTACCCTGGACGCGACTGGTGGCTCCGGAATTGACCCAGGAACTGCGCGACAAAATGGTCGATGGTTGTCTGCGTGAAGCCGGCGACAGGGATTATACCGCCCTATCGCGAGAGCGGGACCGCGGCCTCGTTGCTATCAGCAAGGCCTTGAAAGCCAGCGCTGCCCGCAAGGATTAGCCACTCTTGTAAAGGCCCGAACTTCACGTAACAATCAGTCCATGCAAAATTTGCGCTCCCGGCTACCGCCGATGAACAGTCTCGCCGTGTTTGAATCGGTGGCCAGACACCTCAGCCTTACCAAGGCGGGGCAGGAACTGTTTATCAGCCGTGAGGCGGTAAGCCGGCAGATTCGCGGGCTGGAAGATCATCTCGGGGTAAAGCTCTTGACGCGCCTGCACCGAGCGGTGGTGTTGACAGAGGCGGGTAACAAGTTTCTGCCCGTAGTGCGTTTAAGTTTGGAAAATATTGCCTCCAGCAGCGAAAAAATCCAACGGGAAAACCTCACCAGAAAGATAACCGTGTCCGCCACCATCGCCCTGAGCTCCTTTTGGTTAACGCCCAGATTAGCCCTGTTTCAAGCAGAGCACCCCGCTACTGAAATCGGTGTGGCAGTTTCGGACACGGCAGTGGATATGGCCAGTAACGATATCGACCTGGGCATTCGCTATGGCGACGGTAACTGGCCGGGGCATCGGGCGATAAAGTTATTTGATATTGAAACCTTCCCGGTTTGTTCACCGGAATACCTCAAACACGCCCCGCCCCTTGACTGCCCTGGAGATTTGCCAGCGCACAGGCTGGTGAACCTGTCCGGACACTATCATGACCTGGAAAACTGGCGGTGGTGGCTGGGCGAGCACAACGTCAATACAACGAGCGCTAGAATGTTAAGTTTCGACAGTTACGCCAATGTCTTGCAGATAGCCCTCGACGGGCAGGGTATCGCCCTGGGCTTCAGCCGCCTGGTTGATAAACTGCTGCACGAGAACAAGCTGGTGCGCCCTATCAGTAACACACTGTCCACCAGTTACGCCGTGTACCTGGTCATTCCCAATGCTGTTAAGCCCTCGCCTGAGGTTCAGCGCTTTGTTGACTGGATACTGTGGGAATGCAAGCAAGAATCAACCGCGTGAGCGGCTTCAGTGCTCACGCAGGGATTTAAGTAAGGCGTAACCCATCATGACCCCTACCACCAGCAGTGGCACGGACGCGACCAGAACGCCTGAACGAATAATCTCCAGACCGCCGACAAACATCATGAATATTGGCAACGTGCCCAGCACCCCGGCCCAGAATAATCGGTTCCAGATCGCCGGATTATCCCCCTCGCGCAGCATCACCGTAGCAGTCGAAGCCAGGGTATAGGAGGCCGAGTCATAGGTAGTTGCCACAGAAATCACACACACGATCGCAAACACAGCCAACACCAGGGGACTTAGTGGCAGTGTGTTAAGCACGTTGACCACCGTGGCGAACATCCCCTCCTGCGCGAGACTGCCACTGACCGACATGACGTCGTTCACTTCCAGTGACACGGAGTAACTACCCAGAACGGAGTAAAACAGGGCACAACCGAGGCTGCCAAAAGCAACCATCGATACAATCACCTGACGAATCGTGCGCCCGCGGGAAATACGGGTAATAAACACGCCTATCGGTGGCGCAAATGCAATCCACCAGGCCCAGTAAAAAATGGTCCATGACTCGACAAAACCGGTCTGATCAACAGGGTCGGTCCAGGTGGTCATTCTGACGAAATTGGCGAGCATCAGGCCAATGCTGTCGGTGCCCATTTTGAGAATGAACAGGGTCGGGCCTACCAAAAGAATATATCCAAGAAAGATCAGACACAGATACACATTGAAGTCGCTGAGCTTTTTGATGCCTCTTTCTATGCCTTTGTACACACTGTACGAAAACAGGGAAATGCACAGCAGCATGACAATGAGTTCCAGCACAAACGATGTTTCTACTGACAGCAGCTCGGCGCAAACCGCGGCTATCGTCGGGGCTATCATGCCGAGCGAAGAGCCTGCGCCGCCTAGCAGGGCGATCATACTGGCAAGGTCAACGAGGCGGCCAATCGGCGTGTTGCCGCCATCGGGGCCGAGAATGGAATGCAGTGCTGTACTCGCACGTAAATACGGTATTTTCTTCACGTAGAAGGGATAGGCGATCGCAATGGTGGGCAATGCGTAGAAGCACCAGGCAATGATACCCCAGTGGAAAATACCGTAGGCGGCGCCCCACTCCAGCGCCTCGGTTGAACGCGGTGCAATGCCAAAGGGCGGGGCGTCAAAGTAGTAAGCCCATTCAACTCCCGCCCAAACCAGCAAAGATGCTCCGGTACCGGCGCAGAAGAGCATGCCCGCCCAGGAGAAATTTGAAAACTCCGGCTTTTCGTCAGGCGCCCCCAGGCGTATATCACCGAAGCGACTCACCGCCAGCCAGAACAAGAAAACCATCGTCCCGACAGCGAACCACTGGTACAGAAAGCCGAGGTTTGAGGCGACCCATTGATACTGTCTGGCAACAAACTGCCCCGACTCCTCAGGCATCAATCCCATTGGAATACAAACGAGGACAACCGCCAACGAAGCCCCGAAAAACAGTATCCGATCTATCTCGAATTCATTCATCCGGGGCCGTGATATTTTTTATTATCATAAAACAGCTTTTCCTTGGAACTCTGCGTAAATCAAGGACGTGCCTTCAAGCCCATTTGCTCCCTCGCCTCGGCGGGGCCAACCACTCTAGCACCCATAAGCTCAATTATGTGTCGGGCCCGATGCACCAATTGTGCATTCGTCGCCAACACGCCCCGATCCAGATACAGGTTGTCTTCCAGGCCAACCCGCACGTTACCCCCCAGCAACACAGCCTGGGCAACCATTGGCATCTCCATACGGCCAATACCGAAGCCAGCCCACTTCGCATTGGCTGGCAGTGCATTGCGCATCGCCAGCATCGATTCACTGTCAGCCCCAGCGCCCCAGGTTAAACCCAGACAAATCTGGAACAACGGGTCACCATCAATCAAGCCCTCCTTGATCATTTGCTCGGCGAAGCGGATGTGGCTGAGGTCAAAGACTTCCAACTCGGGCTTTACCCCCAATTCCTGAGCGCGCCTGGCCATTTGCCGCAAAATACTTGGGGTGCTAACGTAAATTTCATTGTCACCAAAATTCATAGTGCCGCAATCGAGGGTACAAATCTCGGGCAGTAGCGCCTCGACATGCGCCATGCGCTCTACTGCACCCACCATATCGGATCCTGGACCTGCCACGCTGGGGTCATCTTCACTGGGAAACCATGAGCCTCCCATCCCAGCGGTAAAATTGACAACAACATCAGTACCGCTGTTGCGAACCATGTCTACCACCTGGCGAAACAATTCCACGTCGCGGGAGCCCTGCTTGCTCTTCACGTCACGCACATGAATATGGGCTACAGCAGCGCCAGCCTGTGCCGCTGAAATAACCGCCTCAAAAATCTGTTGTGGCGATACCGGCAAGTCCGGGTTTTTGTCGAACGCATCACCGGCACCGGTGACAGCACAGGTGATAATTACATCCTTCTTCATAACGGGCCGCTCCTATTCAAACCACACTAAACCGGGTTGGAAACTGTTGCCATGCTTACAGAGAAAACAGCGGCGAGGGCCGCAGTATCTGCTCACAGTGACTCTGCGTCCATTTCATCAAAAACTGCCGAGGCGGTACGGAAACTGTCTATCCCCGCTGGCACACCACAGTAAATGGCGGCCTGTAAAAATGTTTCCATGATTTCATCTTTGCTACAGCCATTATTAATTGCGCCGCGAACATGGGCCGCCACTTCATGTGGTCTATTGAGCGCCGTTAACATGGCCAGATTAAGCAGGCTGCGTGTTTTCCTGGGCAGGCCATCGCGGGTCCAGATTGTGCCCCAACAATACTCTGTTACCAATTCCTGCATGGGGCGATTAAAGTCAGTAGCGCTGTTAATTGCCTTGTCGACATACTTATCGCCCAGCACTTCTTTCCTGACTTTTAAGCCGTCATAATATTTTTTTGAACTCATACCAGCCTTCGCTCCATCTATCCGGGGAAAAAATCCTACCACTATTGCATGCGAAACGGGTCGTCAATGGGCTGCTGCGAGGTATTGATCCACACGGTTTTCTCCCGGGTGTAATCATTAATCGCACCATAACCTGCTTCCCGACCATAACCACTGTGCTTGTAACCACCAAAAGGCGCCATTGGTGACACCATCCGATAGGTATTGACCCATACGATACCGGCGCGCAGCGCCTTGCTCATGCGCAAACCTCTGGCACCGTCTTTGGTAAACACACCTGAGGCCAAACCAAATCGAGTATCGTTTGCCAATGCGATTGCGTCAGCTTCATCCTTGAACTTGACCACG
This sequence comes from uncultured Halioglobus sp., assembly GCA_963934845.1. Taxonomy (GTDB): domain Bacteria; phylum Pseudomonadota; class Gammaproteobacteria; order Pseudomonadales; family Halieaceae; genus Marimicrobium. The sequence goes on from CAWWAG010000025.1 coordinate 41,650, forward strand.
CTCACCACGGGCCCAAACATCTCTTGTCGGACCACGTCAAAACCCTGGTGGGGACAGGCAATTATCGTGGGCTCAAAATACAATCCATGTGACAAATGTGCAGGGCGGCGCCCACCACTGATCAGTGTGGCACCATTCTCCACCGCGTTAGCGACTGTTCGCTCTATCAACTCAAGTTGGCTGACCGTTGCGAGCGGCCCCATCTGGGTACTCTCAGCACAGGGGTCGCCGATAACGATCGCTTTAGCGCGCTCGGCAATACGGCCCAGTAAGTCATCATATATCGCTTCCTGAATCAACAGGCGCGAACCGGCTACACAGCTCTGGCCACTGGCGCTGAAAATACTCAGCAGCACGCCATTGGCAGCATTCTCCAGATCGACATCATCAAAAATTATCATGGGGGATTTGCCGCCAAGTTCCAACGAGACCTCGGCAAAGTTCTCTGCGGAGTTGCGAACTATCTGCCGGGCAGACTCCAAACCACCGGTAAAACTGATGCGATCGACCAGCGGATGCGAGCTCAGTGCCTTGCCACAGGGGTCACCCACACCGGTAACAATATTAACCACGCCCTGCGGGAAGCCCGCTTGCTCAAACACTTTGGCGAACTCAAGCATCGGGGCAGAGGCATGCTCAGAGGCTTTAAGGACGACGGTATTTCCCGTCGCAAGCGCTGGCGCAATTTTTACCGCTGTCAGAAACAGCTGAGAGTTCCAGGGGACTATTGCCGCGACCACACCCAGTGGCTCGCGAATGGTCATCGCCCACATATCTGGTTTGTCGATAGGGAGAGTCGCGCCCTGCACCTTGTCCGCCAGACCCGCATAGTAGTGGAAATAGTCGGCGATATAGGTAGCCTGCCAGCGCGTTTCCTTTAACAACTTGCCAGTATCGGTTGTTTCGGTGCTGCCAAGCAGTTCGGAATTTTCCGCAAGCAAGTCACCGAGGCGGCGCATCAACTTTCCGCGCTGGGTGGGCAACATTGTGCTCCAGGGTCCTGAGGTGAAGGCCATATGCGCGGCACGCACTGCACGATCTACGTCGCCAGCACTGGCTTCGGGGATAATCGCCCATGACTCGCACGTGGCGGGATTGGTGCTCTCAAAGGTTTTATTATTTTCAGCATCGACCCATTGTCCGTCGATATACATTTGGTATCTTTTCAGGTCGCTCATATCACCTACTCCGTCAGCGGTTGCGAAGCCGTTGTCTTATTGTTTTTAAGTTGCCAGACCACGGCTTGTGGTTCAGCGCTAAGTCCCGTTTGATATATAGGCAACGCACTCAATCTCCACTCTAATATCGATCAAAAAATCGCACACCAGACCGGAACGCGCCGGCGGGTCATGCGGAAAATATTCGGCATAGGTACTATTAAAACCTGCAAAGTCGTCTCGACTTTTAAGCCATACGGTTGTTTTAACCACATCGGCCAAACCACAACCGCACAACTCGAGTGTCGCCTTTATATTATCGAGGCAACTGCGAGTTTGTTCCTCAATGGTGCCGTCGGTCATTGGCACCGTATCACGCATCGGCACCTGCCCGGTCAGAAAGATGAAATTGCCTGCCCTCACCGCTTTGGATAAAGACAAATTACGACCATTGATGACCACGGGCCCACCGATGCACTGCTTCTCACTTTTCATATTGCGTCGTCCGGTTATCGCCTGCCAGTGCGCCAGTCAAAAATGGCAGCAGCAGCTTATTGACCTGTGCGGGATCTTCTACCAGCGCCATGTGCCGCAGTCCCGTTAGAATTGCTAATTCAGCCCCTGGGATTAACTCGGCAATGCGCCGGGACATCGCCGGCGAATTACCGTAGTCCTCCTCCCCGGTTATCACCAGCGCAGGGCAGCGAATAGCTGAGATGGCCTGCTCCAGATCAATGTCCGCATGGGCCAGTAGATGGTAGAGCTCAGGGTAGACTGTGGAATCGTTGGCCGTAACCCAGTTGCGCACTTTGGACAATGTTTCAGGGTTATTCTCTGCGAAATTCGCCGTGAACCAACGCTCCAGCGCCGCATCAACGGTAGCGGCCGGGCCCTGCTGCCTGGACTGATTCACTCGTACCATAAGGGCCGCACGTTCGTCATCACTGCGGCCATGGGCGGCATTCATAATCCCCAGCGCCGCCACCCGCGCTGGATATGCAAGTGCGAACGCCTGAACGATCAAACCGCCAAGGGAGAAGCCTACCAACGCGCAGCGCGATATTGCCAGGCCATCCATCAACTCAAGTAACTGTCCGAGCATCTGTTCCATCGTACAGGCACCCTGCGGACGAGCACTTTCGCCATGCCCTAACAGGTCGTATTCGATCACCCTGAATTCAGCCGCCAAGGCATCCCGCTGCCACTGCCACATGCCCCTGTTTAAGCCCAAACCATGCACCATGATGACGGGAAAACCCTCACCATAGATATCGTAGGCCATTCCTGCGATTTTCCCCATCGCTTTCGCCATTGGCGCCTGAGCCGGTGTAGTGCCCATGATCAGTCCCTGATGCTTAGCCGGCGAATTGAGGCATAACCTTTTCGGTGAAACGCTTTACGCTTTTCATGACCTGGTCGTGCGGCATGCCAGGAAAATTTGACCACACCTGCAGATGCTGAACATTCAACTCACTCTGCAATTCATGTATTTTCTCCGCAACATATTGCGGCGTACCGAACAGCAAATTGCGAGGGTGCAGGAAATCGTAGTCCAGCAAATCCAGCTTTTTGGGTGTCTGCGGCAACACTTCCCCCGGGTTGGTGTGGTTGCTCAGGCCGCGCCAATGGGCTACCCAGCGAATGTAAGTAAGAATACCCTCAGCGGCAATTTCCCGCGCCTCATCCATACTGTCGGCAACAAACATATCCCGCACCAGCGATATGCCTTCACCCATTGGCACCTCACGACCCTCGTGGACAGAGCGCGCTTTGCGATAGGCTTCAAAGCGCGGCTTCAAAGATGCCACTGTGGGAATCCACATAATGCAGTTCATACCCTTATGCCCGGAACCTTCTATTGAACCGATGCTGTCCACAACCTGCCACAGCGGCGGATGTGGCTGCTGTACCGGCCGCGGCACCAGCCCGATCTTGGTTACCGTATTGGTTGCAACATCCATATAGGAGGCATCGGGCGGGGTCATATCATGCTGCCACTGGTAGTTGGGCGCGGGATAGGTGTGGAACTCGCCCTGGTGCTCAAATAACTCCTGGGTCCAGGCCTTCTTCATCACTTCCAGAGACTCTTCGAACAAGCGCTTGTTTTTGTCCTGGTCCTTCACGTCGGCATCGCTGTTCATATTCACCGCTTCACGGCCATACACGCCTCTGCCAACTCCGCAATCCACGCGCCCATTGGAAAGATGATCAAGCAGGGCTATATCCTCAGCGGCTCGAATGGGGTTCCAGAAGGTAATGATGTTTGCGGCTTGGCCGATACGTATTCGCCTGGTCCGAGCAGCGAGATCGGCGCCAAACATCAAAGGGTTCGGACAGCAATCCATACCCTCATGGTTGAGGTGATGCTCAGTCAGCCAGATTGAATCCCAATTATTCTGGTCGCAGTACACCGCAATATCACGCACTTGTTCTACCAACTGTGTATAGGGACGATGATCCCAGTTGGTCATATTACAGAAATATCCAAATTTCATAACGCCACCTCGACCTCTTCAAGCAGCAAAGTTAAATCCGCTGCTTTTAACTATAGGAATGCCAATTTAATGCCCTTTTGCGTAACCGGTAAAGGTGGTTAATCGCTGACCTCGCGTAACATCTGCATCACGTGAAAACTCTCGAATCTATGCGCCCGATCCCAGACCAGCGAGGCACATATATTTAATCTCAACGTAATCGTCAATGCCATACTTTGAACCCTCGCGACCTGAACCTGACTCTTTGATACCACCAAAAGGTGCCATCTCGTTAGAGATAATGCCTTCATTGATACCGACCATGCCATACTCCAGCGCTTCCGATACGCGCCAGACACGACCGATGTCTCGGGTATAGAAATAAGATGCCAGCCCAAACTGGGTATCGTTGGCTATCGCGACGGCTTCCGCTTCGGTGCTGAATTTAAACAAGGGAGCCACGGGCCCGAATATTTCTTCTCGAAATATCCGCATGGAGTCGTTGACGTTCTGCAATACCGTTGGCTCATAAAAGCAGTCGCCCAAGGGCGAACGCTGCCCGCCCACCATGATCTTTGCCCCGCCAACCACGGCCTCATCCACCATTGCCGCTACCTTTCCTGCCTCTTTGGCAGAAATCAGTGGCCCCATGGTTGTCGCCTTATCGGAAGCATTGCCAAGTTTGAATTTCTTGACCTCTTCAACCAGGCGCAGGGCAAAGGCATCATAGATCCCTTCTTGCACCAAAAACCGGTTGGCGCACACACAGGTCTGGCCACTATTACGAAATTTTGACGCCATGGCGCCACTGACAGCCGCCTCGAGATCGGCATCGTCGAATACGATAAACGGGGCATTACCGCCCAACTCCATGGAGGTTTTTTTCACCGTTGTAGCGCATTGTCCAATCAACATCTTACCCACCGCGGTGGAGCCGGTGAAGGTCAGCTTGCGCACAATCGGATTGGACGTCATCTCGCCGCCAATCGCAGCAGAGTCGTCGCCACAGACGACGTTAAACACCCCGGGTGGAACACCGGCCTCTTCTGCCAGCACCGCCAATGCGAACGCCGACAAGGGCGTCTCTTTCGCCGGTTTGGCGACGAAGGTACACCCGGCGGCCAGGGCCGGTGCCACCTTGCGGGCTATCATCGCACTGGGATAATTCCAAGGGGTAATCGATGCCACCACCCCGACCGGCTGCCTGACAACCATCAGGCGTTTGTCATTGCTCGGGGGCGCAATAATATCGCCGTAGATACGTTTGGCTTCCTCAGAAAACCATTCAATATAGTTGGCGGCATAGGCGATCTCACCCGCAGCTTCCGTCAGCGTCTTACCCTGCTCCTGGGCGATAATCATCGCCAGGTCATGCTGGTTTTCCATCATCAGGTTGAACCATCGGCGCAGTATATTGGCGCGCTCCTTGGCGGTTTTAGCCCGCCAGGCCGGCAGCGCTCGCTCCGCCGCAGCGATGGCACGACGAGTTTCGACGGCACCCACACTGGCGATCCACACCAACTCTTCACCTGTGGAAGGATTAATGACGGCCAGACTTGCACCGTCGTCAGCGCTCACCCAGTGGCCATCGATATAGGCTCCTGTTTGCAATAGCTTGCTATTAATCAACTTCATTCAGGCCACTCCATGTGGTAATCGATCATGTCTTAAGTCGGATCATCCAGCTCAATTCTACTGACCTTCTCCGCCACTGAGGTCCCCGTATAGAGACTGAACCGGTCCGATACCAGGTCAGCTGTATAGCGGCCCAAAAGATCACTGATGGCGGGATAAAACAATCAGTTCCAGGGAATATCCTCGGGCGCAAAAAGGCGCACCTCTGAACACTCAGGCCCAACAGCAATGTCCGGCCTGAGCAGGACCCCACCGCAGATAATGTAGACCTGATTGATGCGCTCCATATCAAACACCAGGTAACGGGTATCGGGGCGGATGTTCGCCCCTGTCTCCCCCCGGGCTTCACGCAGCGCGCCATTCTCCATCGATTCCCCATTCTCCATGAATCCGGCCGGGACCGTTCAGGTATCAGTTCGCGGATCAATAAAACCCTTACACAGAAAAACCTTGCACTGAAACTGCGCAATACACCCGACGATTACCCTGGGATTCTGGTAATACACCCTGCTCTAGGCCTCGCAGAAGAAGCGCGGCTTGCAGTCACCAGCTGGTATCTTGTAGACAACCTTGATGCCGCATTCACTGCAAAATTTCATTATATTTTAGCCCGCTCTTTCATCAGCCCGGCGGACGCGTTAGTACCATGGAATCCCGTTTTGAAAACTGTTCATACCACCGCCCCAGCTTTGGTCGCCCGGTTCGCCAGGCCTCTGCCGGAAAGCGTAAATCCTGAAATCCGAGTGCGCACGCCACCGCGATCAGCCCGATATCAGGCGCATTACGAAAGGACTCTGCCTGATCTTCCAACGCGTCCAGGCACTGATCAATGCAGCGTTTATTCCTTGCGTCCCAGCTGGGAGAACCCTCACCTGGGGGCATTGCCATATTAATGCGGCGATCATGCTGCGCATCTGTCATGCCGGAAGCCAGGGCATGTAAAACCAGCGCGGCCCATTGCTCAGGATCCCCATTACGAGGGAACACCTTCACGCCAGTCGAAAGACTATCCAGATATTCACAGATAACCACAGAATCGTACAACACCATGCCAGCGTCCAGTTCCAGGCTGGGCACTTTACCGACAGGGGTAGCCGGATTTATCCCCTCAAAAATGCTGCGCTCGGATATGAGCAACTCGATCTGGTCGGCCAAACCTACCTCGTGGGCCACTACCATGACCTTGCGTGCATAGGGCGATGTAGTACTGTAGTAGAGTTTCATCAATACTCCATCATGTAGCCGTCATTATGGGCTTGGTTATTGTCACACCTGGGCTTCCCTTTCCAATTCTTCTATATCCCTGTATCGATCACCGATACGCGGATGCCCTCGCCCGCCCGTCGAGGCCCCCAGAGCCACCACAATTTCGTTCGCGGCCGGTGCATCGGGAATGTGCATCTCCAGGGTAATATAGTGCGAGCGCGCGCCAGCATCATGTTTGTGCATCATCGGAATCTGGATCGACGTGCCCGGCCCACCCCGCTTGTTGGTAAAACTGAGGTAACTGGTTGCGGCGACGGCATCGCGGAAATGATTGCCAAATCGCAGCGTGTGAATCACCGCTGAGCCGTGTTCGATTTCGCCTTCACTCCCCACCACGGCGGCTTTACCGTAGGCTTCTATAACATCGCCACTGCCCAACTGCTCCACTATCCTGGCTACGATCAGCTCACCCATGGCCGAAGACCCACTCCTGATCTGGGGCCCCAGATCCTCAACAAAACCCCGGCCGTGCCAGGGGTTGGTTATCACCGCAGCAACCCCTAACATCGTGATGGGTTGCGCCAGGGCTTTACCGCCTTCAATCAATATATCTTCCCGGTAATAAACGATTTTCCGCACTTCAAATGCCATACATATCTCCTTTAACGAATGCCGAGAGTCACGCGCCCTGCTGGCGCAACAGCGAGCGGGCGATAATGTGCCGTTGAATTTCCGAGGTGCCATCCCAGATACGCTCAATCCGGGCATCGCGCCATAAACGCTCTACCGGCAAATCCTCCATCAGACCCATGCCGCCAAAAATCTGCACGGTGTTGTCCGCCACCCGACCGAGCATTTCCGATGCATACAGTTTGGCCATGGCGGCATCTTCCGATTGCATCGTGCCCTGATCGGCCCTCTGGCAGGCATACATGACCAAAAGGTCAGCCGCCTGCAGTTCTGTGGCCATATCTGCCAGTTTGAAAGAGATACCCTGAAAACTGCCGATGGGCTTACCAAACTGTTTGCGGTTCGCGGCCCAGTCTACCGCCAGCGCCATCAGTCGCTCCGCCTTGCCACAACTTTGCGCGCCGGCCCAGACCCGACCCATGCCCAGCCACTTATCGGCCAACGCCATACCCTCTCCCTCCGCACCCAGAATTTGCGCCTTGCTTACCCGGCACTCATCAAAGCTGAGTTCATAGGTTCGATAGGCTCGCTGCGACACGCACTGCGGCCCCAATCGAATATCGAAACCTTTCTCTCCCCGATCGACGAGAAAGGCAGTCACCCGCTTGCGTGATCCGCGGGGAGTTTCGTCAACCCCGGTCACAGCAAAAACAATGGCGAAATCCGGCAGGCAGGGCGTACTGATAAAATGTTTCATTCCACTGATCAGGTAATCATCACCTGCGGCAACTGCCCGCGTGGACATCGACATGATATCTGAACCGGCGCCTGGCTCTGTTAGTGCGAAAGATTCATGTTTTTCCCCACTTATGCACGGTTTGAGGTAACGATCTATCTGGTCACCTTCACAGGCGAGCAGCAATTCAGTAGGCCTGGCGAGGTGGCCGCCCAGACCGTAACTGACTTTACCCAACTCGCGCTCAAACAGTCCCAGGGTGGTGTAATCAAGCCCACCGCCACCCACAGACTCGGGCAGGTTCGCGGCGTAAAATCCCATGGCAATAGCGCCCTTCTTTATGTGCTCCCCAAGGTCCACGCTTACGGCACCGGCTCGATCAGCGGCAGCCTCATGTGGATAGATTTCTTTCTCCAGAAACCCGCGCAGTGAATCCAAAAACATACGCTGTTCTTCGGTCATTGGATAATTCATTACAACTCCTGTGTTTATTGCCGGTGATGACGAACTTTATAATGGAAGAACCTTTGAAGGCTCAATGACAGTTATTCGACGTCAGCAGCGGTATTTCGACTGGATATTCTTTCGTGCATAGCCAGTATTTCCCGTGCCCGGGCGACAACTGGCGCATCAACCGATTTCCCCTCGTACTGGACAGCGCCTCGATTTTCCCGGAGCGCGGATTCGTAAGCGACCAACAGGCATCGGGCGCGGTAGACATCTTCACTGGCGGGCGCGAACTCTTCATTCATAATCGCAACCTGGCTCGGGTGAACGCAAAAACCGCCGCGCAAGCCCAACTCACGCCAACGCCGAATGGTGGCGCGAAATGCAACGGGGTCGCTGTAATCCGCAATAGATCCAACTCCCCGACAGCTTCGCTAATCCAGCGAAGTTGAGCGCCGCTGCTTACTTTTGGTACACAAAACGCTTGTACCACGCTGTGAATTGAAACCTCCAGATCCCGGGCTGCGAGACGCAGTGAAGAGTTTATACGCACCACTACATCCGCCCCCTTGCGAGACACGCCGCCGCAGCGGGTGCCAGATTTCAAATAAAGACATCGGCAAACCCGCAGCCGCCATACTCCTGCGGGATTAACACAGATAAATAGCCCGCATCAGTCAA
>CAWWAG010000026.1:0-49527 GCA_963934845.1 uncultured Halioglobus sp.
GGCTCCCTTTACCAGAGGGCTTGTAGCAGGGAGGCCCGGACGGGCTTCACTGAAGCCACAGCTCACACAATGCCGTTGGTCCGTGTCCAAATCCACCACTATCTTGTCCATCAGGGCACAGCGCGGACAGACGGCACCAGCGATAAATCGCCGTCGATATGGGGGGTGTTGCATTTTTGTTCCTCCAAACAGCGGCCAGGGTGTGGCCACAGCGCATCAAGCTGGCTATTGTAACAGCCTAAACCGATACGAGTTCATACACATGCAGCACTACAATCCGATTAATATTCGCAGCTTCGGGAAGAATTCACCTCAGATCGGCGAGCGCGTACTGATTGACCCAAGCGCCGTGGTATTGGGACAAGTCATCCTGGAAGATGATGTCTCCATCTGGCCACAGGTTGCTATCCGGGGTGATATGCACCGTATCCGTGTCGGCGCCCGCACCAGCGTTCAGGACGGCTGCATCTTGCATATCACTCACGCCGGTCCCTTTAATTCCCAAGGCTGGCCGCTAGATATCGGTAGCGACGTGACGATTGGCCATGGCGCAGTACTCCACGGGTGTAGCGTGGGCAACCGGGTATTGGTGGGTATGTCCGCAATAGTGATGGACGGAGCCATAATCGAGGAAGAGGTGGTTATTGCCGCCGGCGCGCTGGTTCCCCCTGGAAAGGTGTTGCGTAGCGGCCATCTTTACACCGGGAGCCCAGCGCGGGAAGTTCGACCGCTGAGCGACAAAGAGTTAAGCTACTTCGTCTACAGCGCCAACAATTACGTAAAACTGAAGGATCAGCACATCGCTGAGCTGGAAGCAACCGCGTCACAGAGCATACGCTCAGCCGGCAGCCATGCTCTCACGTAAATGATTAATCACCGGCACGGTGGCCGGTCGCTCCCGACGCCAAAGATAAAACGACTCCGCTGCCTGCTCCACCAGCATACCCAGACCATCCGCAACAGCCCAGGCCGCATGGTGAGCTGCCCAACGCATAAAGGGCGTCGGCTCCGCGCCATACACCATATCGTAACAACAGCTGCGTTCAGTGAGCAAAGAGCCCGACAATTCCGGCACAGCGCCCGACAATCCAGCGCTGGTGGCATTAATCACGAGCTCAAATTGCCGCTCGCCAATCAGGTCGTACCCACCGCCCTGCAGTGGCCCCAGATCGCTAAACTCTTGCGCCAGTTGCGTCGCGCGAGCAGCGGTGCGGTTGATGATCAGCAGTTCTTGCGGTCGCTCTCGCAACAGCGGCTCCAACACGCCCCGTGCGGCGCCACCTGCACCCAGCAATAATACACGCAACCCCTGTACATTCCATCCGAGATTGGCAATAAGATCCCTGATCAGACCGATACCGTCGGTGTTGTCGCCTTCGATAGCACCATCCTGGGCCCGTATGAGCGTATTGACAGCGCCGGCCCGCTGCGCGCGCGCGCTCAGGCGCTGGGCAAATTTGAAAGACTCCTGTTTGAACGGCACGGTCACATTCAGGCCGGCCCCGCCCTCATCAAAGAAATGGGTAGTGGCACGCACGAACCCATCCAGCTCGACTTTCACTGCGCGGTACACCATCGGCTGTGCGCACTGCTGCGCAAACAGGGCATGAATCACCGGAGATTTAGAATGCTTGATGGGGTTGCCGAATACGGCATACCTGTCTTTACCTGTCATGCGATGACCCTCCCTGATTCTTCCTCAGCCAGCCAGTCTCGGTCTCGAAGGTAGAACTCCGTCAGCTCTGCTTCAGGTGACCCCGGCTCGGGGCTGTAGTTATACTCCCATCGCACCAGCGGCGGCAACGACATCAAAATGGCCTCGGTGCGACCCCCTGACTGCAGGCCAAACAAGGTACCTCGATCAAATACCAGATTGAATTCAACATAGCGACCGCGCCTGTAAAGCTGGAACTGTCGCTCTCGCTCACCGTAGGGTCTGAACTTGTTGCGCTGTACGATCGGGCAGTAGGCGCGCAGAAAAGAGTCACCTACTGACTGCATAAAGGCGAAACAGGTCGCAAAATCCCATTCATTCAGGTCATCGAAAAATAACCCACCGATACCGCGTGGCTCTCCACGATGCTTAAGTTGAAAGTACTCGTCACACCACGTCTTGAAGCGCACGTACACCGCTCCACCAAACGGTGCACAAGCATCGGCTGCCACCCGATGCCAGCTAATGCAATCTTCACGATTCGCGTAATAAGGGGTGAGGTCGTAGCCGCCGCCGAACCACCATATGGGCTCTTCACCCGGCTTGCTCGCCACAAACAGTCGAATATTGGCGTGCGAAGTCGGCACGTAGGGATTGTGTGGGTGTATGACCAGCGACACACCCAGTGCTTCGTAGCTGCGACCCGCCAGCTCCGGGCGGGCAGCGCTGGCAGAGGCTGGCAACTCATCCCCGCGGACATGCGAAAAATTGACGCCCGCCTTTTCAAAGACAGCGCCATCAACCAGCACACGGCTGCGGCCTCCGCCACCCTCTGCTCGCAGCCACTCGTCCTCAATAAAGGTCGCGGCGCCATCCTCAACCGCCAGAGACTCACAAATACGGTCCTGCAACTGCAAAAGATATACTTTAACCTGCTCGATCCGCATGCCCGTTTTCCTTGGGGAACTCGTCGGAGCGCATTATACGCACGCACCAGCAGTAACTGTACTAATCGCGGATAATTTGGCCGCTGAAAAGATCGCGAATTCCGGTCGGCCGCCGCGCGGCACCGACCCGGCCCGGTAACAGGTAGTCCAGACCATCGCCAAAATAGCGCCGTACCTGATACGCCTCCCTCGCCGGAAGCGCACCGGCCAGGTTGGCCGATGTAGAAACCAATGGCCCGCCCCAAGTGGCGCACAGCGCACTAACTGCCGGATGGCTGCTCACTCGCAGGGCGACTGTCGCGTGTGACCCACAAACCCAACTGGGCACCAATCCCCCATGGGGTAGCAACCAGGTGGCGGGGCCCGGCCAGCTTGCAGACAGAGTTTGTCGCTGTTCGGCCGTAAGACCGGACAGTAGAAAGTCAAGCTGCTCCTCAGTCGCGGCCACCAATATTAACCCTTTGGTGACCGGTCTGTCCTTGAGTGCCAGCAACCGCATCACAGCCTCTTCGTTACTGGGGTCACAACTAAGCCCCCAAACGGCTTCCGTGGGGCAGGCAATGACGCCACCCAGGCACAACGCTCTGGTCGCAGCCTGCAGGTGGTGTGCGCTGGGAGGTAGGGACAAGGTCAGCCTTTCAACGTTTTCTGCAGGGCGGCATCCTTGGCATAGATGGCCTGCGCATTCGCCTCACGCTCATCGTGCAGTGCTTGCCCTAGCTGCGTGTCGGCCAACGACAGCATTTGTACAGCCAGATAAGCGGCGTTTTTTGCACCCGCCTTACCAATGGCGACCGTGGCTACGGGAATTCCCGCGGGCATTTGCACTGTTGATAAAAGTGCATCCAAGCCATCCAGAGAGGCGTTCATCGGTACACCGATGACCGGTTTCACCGTCGCCGCAGCAACCGCGCCAGCAAGGTGAGCCGCCATCCCGGCAGCCGCGATAAACACCGCGCAACCGCGTTGTTCAGCGTCCTGCACATAGGTTTTGGTGACCTCCGGGGTGCGGTGCGCAGAGGTAATTCGCGCCTCAAACTCAACCCCGAATGCGCGCAATACAGCAAAGCTGGCCTCCATCACGGGCAGGTCCGAGTCCGAGCCCATTACAATCGCTACAAATGGCTTGCTCATTGATTATCTCCAGTGAGTGCGACGCTGACAGCTGCGCCTCGATAGTAAAAAAGACGAAAATTTAACCAACTGAGGCCAACTTGGCAAGTACCAAAACGCTAACAACGAATATAGCCGCCCGCCGTTCGCGCCACCTGCCCGGTCAGTTCCAGGGCAGACAACGCTCCCAACACCTGTGCCGCCGGCTTTGCGCTTCTATTCACCAGCTCATCCAGTGTGACCACCTCGAACCCGACAAGCGCCAGCAACCAGAACCCACCTGGCAACACATCGACAGCCGACGAAGCAATTTCAAAGCAATCCTGCTGCAATGTGTAAAGAGGCCCCAGTTCCTCCAGAATATCCTCCACTTCCAGCACCATCTTGGCGCCATCACGGATCAGTTGCAGGCAACCCCTGCCGCCAGCATGGAGCATGGACCAGGGCAGGGCGAACACCTCCCGACCCTGCGCCAGCGCCGTGCTCGCCGTGATCAGCGAGCCGCTTGGCAATGCCGCCTCAACAACCAGCACCCCCAGAGATAAACCGCTGATGATGCGATTGCGCTGCGGAAAGTTCTGTCGCCTGGGCGGCGTACCGGGCGGAAACTCTGTCACCACGCAGCCGAACTGCTCCAATTGCACCGCCAGGGCCCGGTGGCGGTGCGGATACACCCGATCTATTCCCGTCGCTATGACAGCAATACTTTTACCCCCGGCCTCGAGAGCGCCACGGTGTGCAGCGCCGTCAATGCCCAGCGCCATGCCTGAACAGACATGCAACCCAGCGCGACTCAACTGGCCACTGAGGACCTGCGCGACACGCACGGCAGCGGGACTCGCACGTCGGCTGCCCACCACCGCGAACTGCGCATCCAACAATAAGCTGGCGTCGCCACGGATATATAGTATAGATGGGGGATCGTGGATAGCGCGCAGCAATGGGGGATATTGCTCGTCATCTACCGCCAACACAGTTGCGCCGACCGATTGGGCGGCGGCCCTCGCTTTTGCAACATTCATACATCATCCTTGACGTCATGTGCGTTGAGAAATTGTCAGGGGTTTTTCACCACATCGAAAACCTTCAGCGGTCGACTGGTTTTGAGAATAATGGCGAAGCTCACTTTTTCGTAGGCCTCAAATACCATGGCTAGCCCAGCGCGGGTGTCGGGCAACACCACATTTGACTGCGAGACTTTGTCGTAAACATGCTTTCCTGCCTGATAAACGGCAAGTACATTGCCGATCTCCAGGCCCTCACGCTTGCCCTTGTTTATCACCACTATACTCATATCACCGATTTGCGTAAGGCCGCCCTCCACGGCAATCATTATGCCGCCGACAATCTCACGATCAGGTGCCCTGGGGTGGAAGCTTGCATCCAAAACACGCTCTTCAAGCGGCAGCAAGCGATCACCATTCATAACCTCCTCGGAGATGCGGGTAATATCCAACTGAGTAATGTCATCGCGATTACTGCTCACCAGCTTGGCATTACCAATATCCCTGACCTCGTACCCGAGATATTCCTGGGTCACCGGATCGATAAAGTTCTGACCGATGCGGTAAATGCCATACGCCCGCTCGCCATCGGGGAAGGGACCCCGACCATAAATGGTATCACCCGGTCCACTGATCAAGCGCCGTTCATCTCCGGCGACAATGTAGGCTGAATCGTTGATATTCTCGGCGTCCATCACGCGATTACGCACCAGCCACGGGCCGATCTGATCCAGGGGTATAACCGGAATGGCGAGATTCAACGGGCCGACCCGCATATTGGGGGAGAGCTTCACCTCGCGACCACGCCGCATGCGCAGGTGCGGCCGACCATCAACCCACACCAGATAAAGTTCATCGCCCGGATATATCAGGTGGGGGTTCGTTATCTGCGGGTTGGCGTCCCAGAGTTCCGGCCACAGCCAGGGTTCTTTAAGGTACATACCGGAAATAGCCCAGAGCGTATCGCCTTTCTTGACGATGTAGGTTTCTGGCACATCCTCATTGAGCTCCACCGCAGCCAGTGTCCAGGCGCTAAAAAACAGCGTCCCTAACAGCAGGCAAACCGATAGCAACCTTGTTTTCATTGTTTGGCGTCCCTGTATGGCCTGTTTATTATCCGCCAATTCAAAACAATCGACGCAGTACTTGCGGCCGCCCCCGACCACTGCACGGTGCCATTGCACCGTAGCCCTATGATTCTTGCCCACACCAAACAGGTATATCGCGCGCTTACCCGCAGGTTTAGTGCTGTAGCGCCCAAAGCTAGGCACCCTTTAATCACAGCCTGTATAATAGAGACAGTTTGCTGTTGCAATATAACGCTGGCAAGCCCAAATGTTATTAATTCACGCAGCCAATTTAGGCCACTTTTGACCCTGGTAGGCAATCAATATCATGGCAGTACTGGAAATACTCGAGTTCCCTGATCCACGCTTACGCACCGAGGCCAAGCCCGTTGCACAAGTCACGGAAGCCACACGCATACTCATCGACAACATGTTGGAAACCATGTACGCCGCTCCGGGGATCGGCCTGGCCGCTACACAGGTCAACGTCCACCAGCGGCTACTGGTGATGGATGTCTCCGATGACAACAATAGGCCCCTGGTGTTTATCAATCCCGAATTTATCGTGCTGGATCCCAAGCAGGACGAGTACGATGAAGGCTGCCTATCGGTGCCCGGATTCTACGAAACCGTCAGTCGCCCCCAACTGGTAAAGGTGTCCGCACTGGATCGCAACGGGGAGACATTTACCTGTGAGCTAGCAGGACTGGCGGCAGTCTGTCTCCAGCATGAAATCGATCACTTGAACGGCAAATTGTTCGTGGATTATCTGTCACCACTCAAGCGCCAACGTATACGTAAAAAACTGGAAAAAGACCAGCGCCAACGCGCTTGAGGCCTATGAAAACACACCCACTGCGCGTCCTGTTTGCTGGCACGCCCGAGTTTGCATCCCTTCAACTAGGACGCCTTATAGATAGTAAGCACACACTGCTAGGTGTTTACACACAGCCTGACCGCCCGGCCGGACGAGGTCGAAAACTGCACGCCAGCCCAGTGAAACTGCTGGCACAGCAAGCGGGCCTACCTGTGTTCCAACCGGTGTCATTGAAAGATGAAGTAGCACAGCAACAGTTGGCAGCACTGGATGCAGACGTATTAATTGTGGTGGCGTACGGCTTGATCCTACCGCAGGTGGTACTGGACGCGCCCCGTTTTGGTTGTCTGAATGTGCATGCGTCATTGCTGCCACGCTGGCGGGGCGCCGCACCCATACAGCGTGCCATCGAGGCGGGTGATACCGGCACAGGCATCACCATAATGCAGATGGATGCCGGCTTGGACACAGGCGCGATGCTGGGCAAGGTCAGTTGTCCGATTGGCGCGCACACTAACGCAGGCCAACTCCACGATGAACTCGCGCTGCTGGGACCGCCACTACTTTTGGACGTGCTGGAGAACCTGCAGGAGCGCCAGCGTAACGGTCGGGCGCAGGATCACTCGCAGGCAAACTACGCCCATAAAATACTCAAATCCGAAGCACAATTGGACTGGCGCAGCAGCGCGGCAGAGCTGGACCGGCTGGTCAGAGCATTCAATCCATTCCCGGTTTGTTTCAGTGTACTCGAAGGTGTTCGTATCAGGATCTGGCAGGCAAGCGCGCAAGTTGGGCCGGCTGCGAACGAAACACCGGGAACGATAGTGCGAGCCGATGATGCAGGCATCGTAGTCTGCTGCGGTAAGAGCACACTCACCATAGAAGTCTTGCAGCTTGAGGGCGGGCGAGCACTGGCGGTAAAAGAACTGCTAAGTGCGCACCAGGCAAAATTTGCCGTCGGCAAGTGCTTCGATCTAACCACCGCGAGCGCCAATTAATGGCGCTGGATGTGCGAGCCGCGGCCGCCGCTGTTGTCGGCGATGTTCTGGGCGGACTCTCACTGAATCAGGCGCTGCCTCCCAGGCTCGATAAAGTCAGCGAACGCGACCGCAGTCTGCTGCAACAATTATGTTACGGCACCTTACGCCAGGGCCCGCGCTTACAGGCGTTGCTCGCGCAATTATTAGCTAAGCCGCTGCGCGACAAAGACCGGGATATCCAAGGCTTGTTGATGTGTGGCCTCTACCAGCTGGACAGTACCCGAGTGCCTGACCACGCCGCGGTTGCGGCGACCGTGGGCGCTACGAAAGTGCTGAAGAAACACTGGGCCAAGGGTGTGACCAATGCCGTCCTGAGGCGCTATTTGCGCGAGCGCGAGCTATTGGCACAGGCGCTGGATTCGGCGGCCGCAGCAAGCCACCCGCGTTGGTTGTACCAAAAGATTATGGCGCAATGGCCCTCCCGCGGTCCTGCCATCATCGAGGCTAACAACCAGCAACCACCGATGACCTTGCGCGCCAACAATAGCCATCTGAACCGGAATCAGTATTTGGGCGACCTGAAAAATGCTGGAATCGATGCTAAGGCGGGCAAACTCAGCCCGTACGCCGCACAACTCACCCAACCAATGGATGTGTGGGATATCCCCGGATTCACTAATGGGCAGGTGAGCGTGCAGGATGAGGCGGCTCAAATGGCGGCCATACTGTTAGGCGCTAGCGCCGGGGAGCGCGTGCTGGACGCCTGTGCCGCGCCAGGCGGGAAAACCTGCCATATTCTCGAACTACAACCCGCACTCACTGAGTTGGTTGCAATGGATATCGACGATTGTCGCCTCCAGCGGGTCACGGAAAACCTGACCCGCCTCAATCTTGCTGCCACGCTGGTATACGGGGATGCATCGCAGCCACCGGCGCTGCTGCTACCGGCCAGTTTTGATCGCATCCTGGTTGACGCACCCTGCTCCGCCAGCGGGGTCGTTCGACGCCACCCCGATGTCAAGCTGCTGCGGCGTGACAGCGATATAGCGCAATTGGCCGAGTTGCAACTGCGCATACTCATGGGGCTGTGGCCGCTATTAAAAGTCGGCGGTACCTTACTCTACGCAACCTGTTCGATCTTCGACGAGGAAAACAGCCAAATAGTACAGCGTTTTCTCCAGCAACAGACCGACGCAGCGCTGGACCAGACGGACCTCGCGTGGGGAGAGCCCGTCGCTTGTGGCCGTCAACTGCTGCCCGTAGCAGACGGCCCGGATGGTCTGTTTTACGCGCTGCTGAACAAAGTCGCCGTATGACATGTGAAAAATACGCCCCACGAACACTTACAATCACCAGATGATTTCTTTATCGTGCTGGCAAACTTAAGATCTCTTCACCAACCAGAGCTCAGCAGGCCATGAAGATTATCATCCTCGGGGCAGGCCAGGTCGGCGGCACATTAGCTGAGCACCTCGCCAACGAGCAGAACGACATCATTGTGGTAGATACGGACAGCGACAAACTGCGCGTCCTTCAGGATCGCCTGGATATCGGCACGATTGTTGGCGGCGCCTCACACCCCAACACTCTCTACAAGGCCGGTGCTGAAGATGCGGATATGCTTATTGCTGTCACCGACAGCGATGAGATCAATATGATGGCCTGTCAGGTCGCTCACACGCTATTCAAAACACCCACCAAGATTTGTCGCGTGCGCTCGCCCAATTACCTGGCGCATCAGGCGCAGTTGTTTTCCAGAGAACACATTCCGGTAGATGTCATTATTGGACCAGAACAACTGGTCACGCAGAGCATTGAGCGACTGATCGCCAACCCCGGGGCGCTGCAAGTGCTGGATTTTGCCGAGGGCAGGGTGCAGCTAGTGGCAGTACGGGCGTATCACGGAGGACCGATCGTCGGCCACGAGCTGCAGGAAATACGACGCCATATGCCCAAAGTGGATACTCGCGTCGCCGCAATATTTCGGCATGACCGCGCACTTATCCCCGAGGGCAACACGGTAGTTGAGGTCGACGACGAAGTTTTTTTCATCGCGGCCAAAGATAATATCCGCGCGGTAATGTCGGAGCTGCGCAAGGTGGACAAACCTTACAAGCGCGTGATGATTGCCGGCGGCGGCAATATTGGTGCGACGCTCGCACAAACGCTTGAAAGCAAGTATCAGGTCAAACTCATTGAGAAATCGTATGATCTTTGCCGCGTGTTGGCCGAGCGACTCAAGCACACGATCGTGCTGAACGGCAGCGCCTCAGAGCCACAATTGCTCGCGTCCGAAAACATAGAGGCCACTGATGTGTTTTGCGCACTCACCAACAGCGACGAGGCCAACATCATGATGTCCATGCTGGCCAAGCGTATGGGCGCCAAAAAAGTCATCACCCTGATTACCAACTCGGCCTACGCTGAACTAGTCGGAGACGAAATCGATATTGCCATCTCGCCGCAACAGATCACCATCGGCAGCCTACTCACTCATGTGCGAAAAGGCGATATCAGCAATGTGCATTCGCTACGCCGCGGAGCCGCGGAGGCGATTGAGGTAACCGCCCACGGTGACTCCCGCTCTTCTAAAGTTGTCGGGAGGCGTCTGGAAGAAATCAAGCTGCCTGACGGGGTGACTATAGGCGCTGTTGTGCGCGGAGAAGAGGTGCTAATAGCACACGGGCACGTACTCGTAGAGTCGGATGACCACGTAATTCTGTTCTTACTCGACCGCAAACAGATTGGCGCTGTTGAAAAAATGTTTGCTGTCGGCTTCGGGTTTTTCGCCTAGACCATGCACTTTTCTGTGTCTTTTCGAATTCTCGGCATCCTGTTGATGTGTTTCAGCACGGTGCTGGTGACTCCGCTGGTGCTGGCATTACTGGAGACCGACCATACTGCAACCGGTTTTATTTCAGCGATAGGAATTATCTTTTTCTCTGGCCTGCTGATGTGGTTTCCAGTGCGCAATGCGAGCCACGAGCTGCGAATTCGCGATGGCTTCTTGATCACTTCCCTGTTCTGGACGGTGCTGGGCTTATTTGGTGCGCTGCCCTTTGCCCTCACGGACGCGCTTGATGTCACCCCCATGGGCGCGATATTTGAATCCATGTCCGGCCTCACCTCATCGGGTGGCACTGTGCTTGTCGGCCTCGATGAGATGCCCCAGTCCATTCTTCTTTACCGCCAAATGCTGCAGTGGTTGGGCGGAATCGGGATTATCGTCGTCGCTGTTGCGATCTTGCCCATGCTTGGCGTCGGGGGTATGCAGCTGTACAAGGCCGAGACCCCGGGGCCATCCAAAGATAACAAGCTCACACCGCGGATTACAGAAACCGCAAAAGCGCTATTTGTCGTCTACCTTTCAATTACCGTGTGCTGTGCGGCCGCCTATTATGCGGTTGGCATGTCTGCTTTTGATGCCATTTGTCACTCTTTCTCCACCGTATCACTGGGAGGCTTTTCCACCCACGATGCCAGTCTGGGCTATTTCAAAAGTGATCCAGTACTTATCGTGGCCACAATTTTCATGTTTGTATCGAGTATTAATTTCGGATTACACTTCATTTCCTGGAATCGCAAATCCCTGATGATCTACCGCAAGGATTCAGAGACGCGTTTTTATACCTATGCAGTTCTGACATGCATGATCATCACCATATTCTGTCTGATAATGTGGGATATACATGGGCATTCCGAAAGCGTGCTGCACGGTGTGTTCCAGGTTTTGTCGATTATTACTACGACCGGCTACTCAACCGAAAACCTTGCAGCATGGCCAGTCGCGCTGCCCATTATGGCCATCTTCTTTTCCTGTATGGGCGGGTGTGTCGGTTCGACGACGGGCGGTATCAAAGCGATGCGAGTGATGCTTGTGTTCAAGCAGGGCATGCGGGAGCTGAAGCAATTAGTGCACCCGCAGGCAGTGATCCCCCTGAAGGTTGGCGGTAGAAGGGTAGAAGCGACTGTGGTCAGTGCCGTTTGGAGTTTCTTTGCGATCTACACATCTGCTTACATCGTATTACTGTTGTTGCTGATGTTGATTGGGATGGATTTCACGACCGCCTTTTCGGCGGTTGCGGCAACTCTGAACAATCTGGGTATAGGCATTGCCGGTGTGGCGAATGGCTTCGGGCAGGTATCCGAGTGGGGGAAAGCCATCCTTTGTTTTGCCATGTTGCTGGGGCGCCTGGAGATTTTTACGCTTCTGGTACTGTTTACCCCCGCATTCTGGCGCATCTAATCAGACTTCAGCGCATGGCCGGTCGCGTCTGCTTGATCATTTCATAGGCACTCTGTATTTCCTGGGAACGAGACGTAGCCAATTTTATCATCTCCTGCGGTACACCTTTTGCTATCAGTTTATCGGGATGGTTTTCGCTCATCCGCTTGCGGTAGGCGCGTTTTACATCCTTGTCACTCGCGCTGCCAGCAATTCCCAGCGCCACGTAGGCATCGTCAAGACTGGTTGTCGATGAAGTCGCCCCAACGCTTTGTTGATGGAAGTGTCCCTGTGCACTGGCCATGCGCAGCAACTGTTCCAACTGTGCCGCCCCCACGCCCATCACCTTGGCAATGCGCACCAGTGCAGCATGCTCAGAGGCCTCTATACCCTCATCTACCTGCGCCAGAGAGATCAGGAACAACAGTAAGGTTTGCTGTAGCTTTCGCTGCGGGCCACACGTCTGCAGGAACGCAGCGACCACCGGTTCCATCTGAAAATCGCTGGTAGCACCCTGATGAAATAGCTCAATCGCGCGCTGGCGCTGCTCGGCGCCCAGCGCCATCTGCGCGATAATCTGCTCGGTATGGTCAATCTCGGATTGTGAAATGCGGCCATCAACCTTCGCCAGATAACCGGATAACAAAAAAGTGGTCTCAAAAAAACTGTTGCGGATACGTTCAATGTTTTCCGGTGAGCCGAACAGCAGTGCCTTAACTAGAGCCCGATCAAAAGCATGGCCAATCATGACGCCGAGGAAAAGGCCGGGCAATTGGGCGGCTACGAGGCCAATAAGCCCTCCTATCACTTTCCCAAAAAAAGGGTACTTCATAGGCGTCAAATTACTCTAATAACCAGAATCAATCCCAAAAAACATAGACGACCGCTGTGCGCATCAGGCCATATTCACCCTACCACATTACGGGAAGAGCCTCACTTTCGAGGAAAGCGCATATAATGCCGCTAAAAGAGCCTGTATAATATCCTGCTTTTTGCAGGGATATAATAGGCGAACCCGTGGCACAAACCAAGAATGAAACCCTTACGTTTCAAGCGCTAATTCTCAAACTTCAACAGTTTTGGTCGGCGCAAGGCTGTGTGATGTTGCAACCACTGGATATGGAGGTGGGCGCGGGTACATTCCACCCGGCAACTTTCCTGCGCGCTGTCGGACCAGAAAGTTGGAATGCGGCTTACGTACAACCTTGCCGCCGTCCCACTGACGGCCGTTACGGTGAGAACCCCAATCGCTTGCAACATTACTACCAGTTTCAGGTTGTGATGAAGCCATCGCCGGAGAACTTTCAGGAGTTGTATCTTGAGTCGCTGGCCGCACTCGGCGTCGATACCGCCATCCACGATATCCGCTTTGTGGAAGACAACTGGGAATCACCCACACTCGGCGCATGGGGACTCGGCTGGGAGGTCTGGCTAAATGGTATGGAGGTCACCCAGTTCACCTATTTTCAACAGGTTGGAGGGCTGGAGTGCTATCCCGTTACCGGCGAAATAACCTACGGCATCGAGCGCATCGCGATGTACTTGCAGGGTGTCGACAGCATTTATGATTTATTGTGGTCCGAGGGGCCTGCCGGGACAGTGACGTATGGTGATGTGTTCCACCAGAATGAAGTGGAAATGTCTCGGTACAATTTTGAGGAAGCCGACGTTACACATCTGTTTGGCACGTTTGATTTCTGCGAAGGCGAGGCCCTGAGGTTGGTAGCGAAAAGCCTGCCGTTACCAGCTTATGAGATGGTAATGAAAGCTTCTCACGCATTCAATCTACTGGACGCCCGCCACGCAATTTCTGTCACCGAACGCCAGCGCTTCATACTACGTGTGCGAACGCTGGCACGCGCAGTCGCACAGGCGTACTTCGATACAAGAGCGACTCTGGGCTTCCCGTTGGCAACAGAAAGCCTGCGCAGGGAAATACTCAATCGTATTCAAGCGGAGACAAAGTAAACACATGAGTACTGACACACTGCTGGTGGAACTTGGTACCGAAGAATTACCCCCCAAGGCGCTGAAGTCGTTGGGGCTGGCCTTTCGCGACGGCATCGTCGCGGGTCTGAAACAGCGCGAACTGGTTCATGGTAATGTGCAGTGGTTTGCGACACCTCGACGCCTGGCGGTACTCATCGATAACCTGGTATTACAGGGTGCCGAGAAGGCAGTCGAAATTCTTGGGCCGCCAGCCGATCGCGCACGCGACGAGCAGGGTAACTGGTCAGCTGCTACCCGGGGTTTCGCTCGCAAGCAGGGCGTGGAACCCGAGCAATTACAAACTATAGGCACGCCCAAAGGCCAGCGCCTGGGCCTGCGTACCACTGTTCCCGGTGTCAGCACCAGCGATACATTGAACGCCATTATCCAGAGCAGCATACAGACCCTGCCCATCCCACGGCGCATGCGTTGGGGCGCCAGCCGGGAAGAGTTTGTCAGGCCCGTGCACTGGGTGGTGGCAATGTTAGGCGAAGACTATGATCACGGCAAAATTCTCGGCGTAACTACTGGCAATACCACTCGTGGGCACCGCTTCCTCAGTAGCGGTCCGATCACACTGCGCAACCCGGCGCAGTACGTCGCTGCGCTGGAAAAGGCCAGTGTGGTGCCTTCCTTCGAGCAAAGGCGAGCGAGTATTCAACAACAGGTCGAGGCCCAGGCCAGCATCCTTGGCGCACGGGCCGTTATCGACGCCGACCTGCTGGACGAGGTAACCGGGCTGGTTGAGTGGCCGGTCGCACTCACAGGTTCATTTGAAGAGCGTTTTTTGCAGGTGCCCTCGGAGGCCCTGATTTCCTCGATGAGAGAGCACCAGAAATATTTCCATGTGGTGGATGAGACGGGCGTGTTGCTGCCGTACTTCATTACAGTCGCCAATATCAACAGTACCGACCCACAGCAGGTCATCGCAGGTAACGAGCGCGTCATTCGCCCGCGGTTATCCGATGCTGCATTTTTCTTTGAGACCGACAAAAAGATACCACTCGCAAAGCGCTTGCCAGCGCTCAGCAATATCGTCTTTCAGCAAAAACTGGGGACGCTATTGGAGAAGACGGAGCGCGTTAGCAAACTGGCGGCGGCATTGGCACCGGCAGTCGGCGCGCCGGTTGAGCTTGCGCAACGAGCCGCGCAACTGAGTAAAGCCGACCTGGTGACCGATATGGTGCTGGAGTTCGCGGATATGCAAGGCATTGCCGGCTCCTACTATGCATTACACGACGGTGAGGATGCTGACGTGGCGTCTGCGCTGGCGCAACAATATTGGCCCAAATTTGCTGGCGACCAGTTGCCGAACACCGCCACGGCTTTCACCCTGGGTCTCGCCGACCGACTGGATACGCTGGTGGGAATCTTTGGTATCGGCCAGGCACCCACTGGCTCCAAAGATCCGTTTGCATTGCGCAGGGCATCACTGTCGGTTTTGCGTATCGTAGTTGAGAAGGACCTGACGCTGGATTTGCGCGACAGCCTGGAACTGGCGGTCGCCCAGTACCCCGCGGGGGTTTTAGCGCAGGGGACAGCACAGCAAGTGCTCGAATATATGATAGAGCGCTTTCGTGCCTGGTATGAAGAAGACAATATTCCAGCGGAAGTTTTCAAGGCTGTCAGCGCGCGGAAACTCTCCCGCCCGCTGGACATCCACCGCCGGGTGCAGGCAGTACACGCGTTCACAAAACTGCCGGAGGCGCAGGCCCTGGCGGCCGCCAACAAACGCGTTTCCAACATTCTAGGCAAACTGGATAGCGCTCACGCTTTTGGTGACGTAAGCACCGGGCTGCTTGTAGAGCCACAAGAAAAAGCGCTGTCGGAGAGTATTCAGAGCCTCAGTGCAAAATACCTACAGCACCTGGAGCAGGACGAATTCACTCAGGCACTGAGCTGTCTGGCCGATTTACGGGGCCCGGTGGATGCCTTTTTTGAGGATGTCATGGTCAATTCTGAGGACGACGCACTGCGCCAAAACCGGCTTAATCTGCTAAAACAGTTGCGCGAGCTTTTTCTGGGGGTTGCAGATATCTCCCTGCTGGTAGTCATGAAATAGCGCTCTGATATCTTTGGTGGTAAGCCGCCCAGACCTGCTTTAAATAGCGATAGGTCATTATATTGATTATGCGCGAATCGCCTCTGCCGGCCCGTATTGATTTACACTGGCATTCCGTGACTGGGGATAATGGATGACACTACCCGACGACCAATTGATGCTGATCGCTGCAGCACTGGCTGCAACACTGGTAACCGCCCTGGCACTCAGTATTTGGCAGAGCATCAGCGGTCGTCGCACACTCGACACGACTCACAATCAACTGCGTACTCGCGACGAGGACCTGTCCGAGGCCCGCGCCGAACTGCGAGGGCAATCAGTGGCTCTGGAGCAGGGCCGTCAGCAGTTACAGACAAGCCAACGTGAGTTAGTTACCCTGAAAGCCGACCTCCTTAAAGTGCAGCAACAGCTCAACAGCACCTTGCAAGAGATCGCCCAACTAAAGACACAACAGCACGAGCGAGAAGATCGGCACTTGGAACAAATTCAACTGTTGCGCGAAACGCGAGAGAACCTCAAAAAGGAATTTGAGAATCTGGCCAATCGCATTTTTGAAAACAAGGGCAAGAGCTTCGCGACAACCAGCCAGGCATCTCTTGAGGCCCTGTTAAAACCCTTCCGAGAGCAAATCACCGGTTTCCAGACACGTATTAACGAGGTGCACTCCGAATCATTGCGCGGCAATACCGTGTTGGAAAAGGAAATTCAGAAAGTATTGGAGATCGGCCTGGAAATGAATAGCCAGGCCAGCAACCTGACAGTCGCTCTGAAAGGCGATAAAAAAACTGCCGGTAACTGGGGCGAGGCGCAACTGCAGCGAACACTGGAACTTGCCGGTTTACAGGCAGGCGAGCACTACGAATCACAGACCGCGTTTCGAGACGATGATGGCAACCGCAAGCTGCCGGACTTTATCATCAAGCTACCCGACAGTAAGAATATCGTTATCGACAGCAAGGTGTCGCTAATTGACTATGATCGCGCCATCGCAGCCGAAAGCGACGAAGCGTACACCGAAGCGCTCAACGCTCACGCACAGGCAGTTCGCAATCATATCGATGACCTGGCTTCCAAGGATTACGCTAACTTGCCCGAGATTGGCAGTCCCGATTTCGTACTGATGTTCATGCCCATCGAGCCGGCCTATATTGAAGCGATGAAACACAACAAAGGCCTGTTTAATTACGGGTACAAAAAAGGCGTCATTATGGTATCTCACACCACACTGATGCCGATACTGCGCACTGTGGCCAATCTATGGATGATAGAGCAGGGCAATCAGGAAGCAAAAGAAATCAGCAGCAGAGCAGGGGATATCTACAATCAGGTTTGCCTGGTCGCAGAACGGCTCAACAAACTGGGCAATACACTGCGCAGCGCCAACAATCATTACAATGAGACTATCACAGGTCTGGTTGGCAAGCAGGGGCTACACGGCAAGGTAGAGCGGTTTGCACAGTTGTCTATAAAGGCTAATAAAGAGATGGCCAAAGTGGAACCTATACAGGTAGAGATCGAAAATGATCGTCTGGAGTCCGTAACCAATCTTGCCGATAAAGAGACGCCGGTATCCGAGGGTAGCTGAAAGTGCCTCGCTGTCGCCGGAGCACAATCCGATAAACATTAAGAAGAAAGTGTAGTGGCTACGTCGTGGTCTTGCTGTTAGATCTGGCGCGCGGTGCTGTCGCCCTTTGGGTGTTCTTTTTCCACCTGCAAAATCTCTTCGAAGTACCATCGCGTTTTATTGCCAATGTAGCTTCTTTTGGCCATTCAGGTGTGCCGATGTTTTTTGTAATCTCTGGGTATGTCATAACCTATGCCGCTGAATCCAGCCACAAGGCACAAGAATCGCTACAAACGAATCTATCTTACCTACTGGGCCTCACTGCTGCTGGTTCTACTATGACCTTATGGACTCGAACTGCTAAGTAGTTTTAAAACGGGGCACTATGTTCTAACGGAACCCTGGTTGGTAATGGGCGGGATGTCTTAGTCTACCTACCTGCTGCATTAGAAATTATTCGCATTGCCGTTTATGTTTGCGAACCGAATTTTCGATACAGAGAGCGTTGCGCTTGGGCTGGTCACTATCGTCAGCACGTTAAAACTTACGTATCCCTTTTATTATTTTGTCGAGCGCCTGTTTGTAAGTAAACACTATAAGAACCTACATCGAGTCGCTACAGCTACACCAAAAAAACCAGGGGATAACCGGGTGGTTCTATAGCCCCCCGCACTCCCAATCAAATATCCAGGTTGGCCACAGACAATGCGTTCGCTTCGATAAACTCGCGACGCGGCTCCACCTGATCCCCCATCAACGTAGTGAATATTTGGTCAGCGGCAATGGCATCCTCTACTGTCACCTTGAGCATACGACGCACTTCTGGATCCATTGTCGTCTCCCACAGCTGTTCCGGGTTCATTTCCCCAAGACCTTTATAGCGCTGGATGCTATACCCTTTGCGTGCTTCAGTCATCAGCCAGTCCAGCCCCAGAGCAAAGCTGCGTGTTTGCAATACTTTCTCACCACGCTGAAAATATCCGTCTTCATCAATAAGCGTATTCAATGTTTCACCGAGCGCGATCAGGCTGCGGTATTCGCCAGAAGAGAAAAATTCGTGATGATACTCCGTCTCTGACTCAACACCGTGGGATAAGAGTTTTACTACAGGAAAGTACAGCTGGCGCTCCTGGTCCTTTCTCACCACGACTGTGTCCACACTACCTTTACTTGCCACAGTCTCCAGACGCTCAGTCAGTTGTTCGCAGAAGGCCAATACCGTTTGTTCATCGCGCATATCTTCCAGTGCAAGCGATGCACCGTACACCATCTGCCACAGGACATTTTCGGCATACAAGCGGCTCAGGCGATTAATGGTCGCCTCTACCGAGCGATACCGCTTAACCAATTCCTCCAGCGCACTACCAGAAATCGGGGGTGCATCAGGGTTAACGTAGATCGACGCCGTGTCCAGGGCCGATTGCGTCAAATACTGGTCGAGCGCCTCATCATCTTTAAGGTACTGATGCTGCTTACCCTTGGCTATTTTATACAGCGGTGGTTGGGCAATAAATATGTGGCCGCGGTCAACCAGCTCTCGCATTTGCCGGAAAAAGAAGGTTAACAACAGAGTTCTAATATGGGACCCATCAACATCTGCGTCGGTCATGATAATAATGCTGTGATAGCGTAGTTTATCCGCGTTGAACTCGTCTTTGCCGATACCGCATCCGAGCGCGGTCACGATGGTACCTACTTCTGCAGATCCCAACATTTTGTCAAATCGCGCTTTCTCGACATTAAGTATCTTGCCCTTAAGGGGAAGAATCGCCTGGTACTTACGATTGCGGCCCTGTTTTGCGGAGCCGCCAGCAGAGTCACCCTCCACCAGATATATCTCGGACAACGCCGGATCTTTTTCCTGACAATCCGCCAGTTTACCGGGGAGGCCGGCAATATCCAGAGCGCCTTTACGGCGGGTCATATCCCGCGCTTTACGCGCAGCTTCTCTCGCCCTCGCAGCATCCAGCATCTTCCCCACAACTGATCTGGCCTCGCTGGGGTTTTCCATCAGATAATCGTTGAACTGCGCGTTCATCGCCTGCTCAACCGCTGTTTTGACCTCGGAAGACACCAACTTATCCTTAGTCTGCGAGGAAAACTTGGGATCGGACACTTTTACGGAAACAATTGCTGTCAGACCTTCCCGCGCATCGTCACCGGTGGTATTGACCTTCGCTTTCTTAGCTAGGCCCTCTTTCTCAATGTAGGCGTTCAGGCTGCGGGTCAACGCAGTTCTGAAACCCACCATATGTGCTCCACCATCGCGCTGAGGAATATTGTTGGTGTAGCAAAGAACATTCTCCTGAAAGGTGTCATTCCACTGCAAAGCCACCTCAACCCCAATACCATCGTCAGTATCAAGCTGAAAATGGAACGGCTTGTTAACCGTTGTTTTATTCTGGTTCAGATAATTAACAAAGGCTTTTAGGCCACCGTCGTACTGGTAAGTCTCTTCCTTTGCGCTGCGCTCGTCTTTTAGAACGATACATACACCAGAGTTCAGAAAGGCTAGCTCGCGCAGACGCTTGGCGAGCTGTTCAAAATGGAATTCAATGCCGGTAAAAGTATCGGCTGATGGCTTGAAGCGCACCGTCGTTCCGGTCGTTTCCGTTACACCGATTTCCACCAATGGCGCATCTGGCACACCATGTCGGTAAATCTGCTCAAACATTTTGCCCTGGCGACGGATTGTTAATACCAAATGCTCCGACAAAGCGTTTACAACTGACACCCCTACGCCGTGGAGCCCGCCAGACACCTTATAGCTGTTGTCATCAAACTTACCGCCAGCGTGAAGTACGGTCATAATAACCTGCGCAGCCGAGACGCCCTCATCGTGCATCTCGGTCGGAATGCCCCTACCATTGTCACTTACAGATACCGACTCATCGGGGTGAATCGCTATGTTAATCCTCGAACAATGGCCTGCGAGTGCTTCATCTATCGAGTTGTCCACCAGCTCGAACACCATGTGGTGCAGGCCGGAGCCATCATCTGTATCGCCTATATACATCCCGGGCCGTTTACGAACGGCGTCCAATCCTTTTAATACTTTGATACTGGATGAATCGTACTCATTGCTCATAGACAGTCACTCTCTATTTACGGCTTTCAATCAATTCTGAGTCCCACGGTGGACGTCACTCAGTCGCTTGGCGCTGCACACTACCGTGTTCCACGTGGAACATAGTTAACTCACTCGTCTTCGGCCACACTGACCGAACTTCCTCTTGCGCTATGCATGTAATAAACACCTGCGCGTCCATGGATGCCAATAACTCGCATACCAAAAGGCTGTGTTCATGATCCAGCTCGGACGGCAGATCGTCTATCAGGTATGTACAGCTACCTCTCCCACCTCGCTGAGCCATCAGTTGACCCTGAGCCAACTTCAGACCACACACAACCAGCTTCTGCTGTCCTCTCGACAAAGTGTCTGCGGCCAAGTGGCCGCCTGACATCACCCGTATATCTGCCCGTTGGGGGCCACAGTGGGTGTACCCCTGTTCCAAGTCAGCAGCATATCCCTGCTGAAGTGCTTCTGTGTACGTCAATAGCCGATCCCAACCCTGGTGGTAGCGCAACTCAAGGTTACCCAAAGATGACGACAACTTGGCCATTATCTCCTTGAAACGTGGAGACAGGATCTCAAAATACTCTTTTCTATACTCATTTATAGATTCGCCCGTCAGGGCGAGGTCGCGCGTCCAGACCGCCAGCTCGTGATCGAGGATTTTACCACGACGGAGCAGGTTATTGCGTTGTTTTATGCATCTTTGAAATCGTTGCCACTGTCCAAAGAAACGTTGTTCCACGTGGAACACTCCCCAGTCCAGATATTGTCGCCTTCCAGCCGGCGGGCCCGTCAAGAAACCGAAGCTCTCTGCCGATATAACTTGTAAGGGTAACTGGGCTGCCAGTTCAGCGAGGGTTCGGACCAACTTTCCCCCGATCTTGATCTTAGCTTCTCCACTGCGATTACGCTGCACGCCCACCGGCACCGCAGGCGCCGAGGGTCTCGCTCCAGTTGTTGTTGGGGTGGTCACGCCGAAGACGGTGCACCTGGGTGCATTGTGGGTGATTAGGCTTTTAACACTAGTGCCGCGGAAGGAGCGCGCCATACCCAGCAGGTGAATTGACTCCAATACACTGGTTTTTCCACTACCGTTTGGGCCGAAGAAAACGTTCACCTTTTGTAAGCCCTCCAGCCGCACCTGCTGAAGGTTTCTCACATGGTGAATTTGTAAATGAGTGAGCGCCACACTACGTCTGAATATCAGGTCTTACAGCGCACACATACCTTGCCTGCTGCTGAAAACGCGAAATCGACCCGTATTTGATTGGAAGACGCTCTGTTACAGGCGCATCGGCATGACAACATAAAGGGAATCACCAAGCTCGGACTCTTCCAGTAGCGCACTGCTGTTGGGATCTGCCAATGAGAGCTTTACCTGCTCGCCGCTGAGCACGCCCAGAACATCCAACACATAACTGACGTTGAACCCAATTTCCAGCGCATCCCCCGAATACTCGACGGAAACGGTTTCTTCGGCCTCTTCCTGTTCTGGGTTGTTGGCACGTATGTCCAGGGTATCCTGGGTTAACTTAAGCCGAACGCCCCGGTACTTCTCATTCGAAAGGATCGCGGTCCGCGTGAACGCCTGGCGCAGTTCCTGGCGGGAGCCCATTAAAATTTTGTCCGGTGAACGTGGCAGCACGCGTTGATAGTCAGGGAACTTACCGTCGACCAGTTTGGAGGTAAACGTAAAATTTTCGGTTGCTGCCCGTATGTGGTTGCTGCCGATAATGATGACTATATCCGCGTCATCATCCATCAGCAGGCGGGCCAGCTCCAAAACGCCCTTGCGCGGAAGAATCACCTGGGTAGCCCCCTCACCAGTGACCTTCACCCTCTCTGGCAGCGTACACATTGCCAATCGGTGGCCGTCGGTAGCCACAACGCGCAGTTGTTGCTTGTCGTCGATCTCCCACAACATCCCATTTAAGTAATAGCGAACATCCTGCTGGGCCATCGCAAAACCGGTGCGGTCGATCAAACGCCTCAGCTGGCCTTGTTTCAAGGTAAGTTGATGCGTTCCCATACTATCTTCGACATTGGGAAACTCCCGCGCCGGGAGTGTTGAAAGCGTAAAGCGGCTACGCCCTGATTTCACCGATACCTTGTTATCCTTCGCGGTAAAATCAATATCGCTGCCCTCAGGCAGTGATTTACAGATATCCAGAAGCTTTCGAGCCGGAACAGTAATCTCACCGGAGTCGCCTGCCGCAGCCAACTGCACTCTACCCACCAGTTCCACTTCCAGATCCGTACCGGTCAGGGACAGTTGATCCTCTTCCAGAACAACCAACACATTGGCTAGAATTGGCATGGTTTGGCGGCGCTCCACTACGCCCGCCACGAGATTGAGAGACTTGACCAAGCTATCCCGTGCAATACTGAACTTCATAGACGTTTTTCCCTTCACATACGCTAGTGCTAGTGATTTTCGACCGTCGGTTTTCCCGTGCCAAAAGCCATGTTTATTTTTTAGGTAGTCAGTGTTCTGAGCAAATTTTTGTAGTCTTCTCTAATATCAGAGTTTGTTTCCCGAAGTTCCTTAATTTTACGGCAAGCGTGAAGAACTGTCGTGTGATCTCTACCCCCGAAACTATCACCAATTTCTGGCAGGCTATGGTTAGTCAATTCCTTGGACAAAGCCATAGCCATCTGACGCGGCCTTGCAACAGAACGGCTGCGCCGACGTGACATCATATCTGCTATTTTGATCTTGTAATACTCTGCGGTTGTGCGCTGAATATTATCCATACTGACCTGCCTGGCCTGTAGCGCCAACAGGTCTTTTAGACTCTCCTTTATAAGGTCAATATCAATTAGCCGCCCGACAAAGCGAGCGCTCGCAATGACCCGCTTTAACGCACCCTCCAATTCCCTGACGTTAGAGCGGATACGCTGAGCAATGAAGAATGCGGCGTCGGGAGGCAAATCGATATTCACTTCCGCCGCCTTCTTCAGTAGAATTGCAACGCGTGTTTCCAGTTCAGGAGGCTCTACAGCAACAGTGAGGCCCCAACCAAAGCGCGACTTGAGACGCTCTTCCAATCCATCGATTTCTTTTGGGTAGCGATCGCATGTCAGTATCATTTGCTGGCCGCCCTCGAGCAGGGCGTTAAAGGTGTGAAAAAACTCCTCCTGCGAGCGCTCTTTTTTAGCAAAAAATTGGATATCGTCTATCAGCAAGGCATCGACCGAACGATAGTAGCGTTTAAAGTCAGTGATCGCATTCAACTGCAGCGCCTTTACCATATCGGCGACAAAACGCTCGGAGTGAAGATAAACTACTTTAGCCTCAGGATTCTGCGCCTTCAACGCATTACCCACAGCGTGCATCAAATGCGTCTTGCCGAGCCCGACGCCGCCATACAAAAACAAAGGGTTGTAAGAACTACCAGGATTTTCCGCCACCTGCTGTGCCGCTGCAAGAGCAAGCTGATTGGACTTACCCTCAACAAAACTGTTGAAGGTGTAATTTTCAAACAAGTGGTGTGGATGCCTTATTGAACCCTCGATATCCGCCCTGCTGGCAGGCTCACGTGTACCGATTGCTGGCCGACCAAAAACACTCGGAGTAGAAACCAGACCACCACCAGCCAGCGCCGCCTTCGGATAGTCGCTATCATCAAACTGAGCTGTTTGGACCAATGGCTGTAATGCTTGAACTTCTGGTTGCTGAGGGAGTTGTTGCGCAGGAGCGGCAGCAATAAAGCTGACGGCATTATTTGAGACGCTGATCTCTAGCGCTACATCCATCACCTCGTCGGGCCGGAATTCCCGAACCAGTTCGAAGATTCTCTCGGAATACTTTTCTGCTACGAAGTCCTTGATGAATCGATTGGGCGCGAAAAGCGTCAATGACCCGTCGTACGTACTCGCTTGCAACGGACGAATCCAGGTGTTGAACTGCTGCGAAGGCAATTCATCACGCAAACGATTGACGCATTTTTGCCACATGGCTTCAGCTTCAGGCAAAGCAAACCCCTTAAAGCTAGGCAAGGCACCCTAGCTTATCAAAAACGAATGAAAGACAACAAGTTATTCAAGTTTTGCGCTTGTGCCCAACGGATGGCAGAATGATACCCCTGACAAACCAAGTTATCCACATATTAAATGCGCGATAGAAAATTATTTATAGTCATATATATCAGTATGTTAATCTTATATTGGTTGTTTATTAATCAACAATATAAATCTAGCGTGTGAATAATTTAATTTGTGCATAACCTGTATATATCTTTGTGAGAAGGTGTGGGCGGATCTCCCTGAGAGGCGAAAATACTACCTTTTACACTGCAGCGAAATAACCACAAATTGCGCTATGTACCCAAAATCTAACATCACCACGCTCATTTCACCCTCCAACGTAAAAAGACACTGTTAAACATTGAATTAGACGGCGCATTTACATAGAATAACCAGCCTTTTTTCCAGCTGGGACATATCGCACTGCCAACTTTAGCGAAGTGCAATCTCCGGCTCACTCTGTTTATCTGGATATCATGCTATGAAAAGAACATTTCAACCTAGCGTATTGAAGCGCAAACGCACTCACGGTTTTCGCTCTCGGATGGCTACAAAAGGTGGACGCCATGTTTTGAACCGTCGCCGTGCTAAAGGTCGTAAACGTCTGTCTGCATAGAGTAGTAGATTGGGCGGCCAGGCAACTGACACCAGATTCAGCAAAGCAAAGCGCTTACTTAATGCCAAAGACTATGGCAGAGTATTTGACAGTCCCGACGCGCGAGCCTCACACCAGCACCTATTGCTACTTGCAAAAATCAACACTGTACCCAGGCATCGACTGGGTTTAGTGATTTCCAAAAAAAATGTTCGGTTCGCCGTTCAACGCAATCGCATCAAACGAGTGGCCCGGGAGGTTTTCCGCAAGCTACCTCCCGGCGAACCCTCGATGGATATAGTGCTTTTAGCCAGAAGAGGTATAGGCCAGTTGGATAATGCTGAACTATCCTCTATATTGCTTCAGCAATGGAAAAAACTGAATCACCACGCCAGTAAAACCACACTGAATATCAGTCAGGACTCCTAATGCGTCGTCTGTTGATTATTTTTATTGCTTGCTACAAGGCTTGCCTCAGCCCATTCATCGGTGATAACTGCCGTTTTTATCCCAGTTGCTCCACCTACGCGCAGGAAGCTATCGCTGCACACGGTGTTATAAAAGGCATCTATCTGGCGGTAAAGCGCATAAGCCGATGCCATCCCTGGCATGAGGGTGGGGAAGATCCTGTCCCGCCCTGTTCGCACTCACACTAAGCCACAGATACTCTATTATGGATTTGCAACGCACATTGCTCATCGGCGCCATTGGCGTACTTTCCTTCATGCTTCTTACGGAGTGGGTCGCATTTACAGATGCAAAGACTGCTTCAGTGGTGCAGGAGGCCTCCCGTCTGAACCCACTCGTGGATAAAATATCACCGCTACCACTCGAACTGAATCCGGGTTTAGGGGTCGCTGACGATGAAGATATTCCAATGGCGCCTGACCACGCTGGCGTTGAAACCAAGACTCCCCCTGAGGAGAAGATGGACAATAATAATATCATCCAGATCTACACTGACGTTTTGCAGCTTGCTGTTGATTTGCAGGGCGGCGATATTATTGAGCTTTCACTGCCAAAATATCTGGCTGAGATAGACACTCCAGACAAACCCTTCATCTTACTAGAGGACAACAATGCACTTATCTATATAGCGCAAAGTGGACTGATCGGTAGTAATGGTATCGATAGTAATGGACGCGCTAATTTTAATGCCTCTGCATCGAGATTCAACCTGAAAGAAGGACAAGACACGCTGGTAATAGATCTACTGTGGCAAGGCAATGGGAATATTGAAGTCACCAAACGACTCACGCTGACTCGCGGAGACTATTTGGTAAAAGTTGACTATTTAATTGACAACAACAGCGCCCAACGCTGGCAAGCCAACCTATTCGGTCAAATCAAACGACAGAGTGGCCCTCCGCCCTCCGCAACGACCAACGCCATGGGAATGAAACCGTTCCTGGGTGTGGCCATCACTCAACCAGACGATCGCTTCACCAAATTTACTTTTGACGATCTTGCCGAGGAGCCATTCAAAGCCCAACTCTCTGGTGGCTGGATCGCAATGATTCAACACTATTTTCTCAGTGCCTGGATTCCCAATCCGGATCAGACTTATACCTACAGTGCACGGGTAACTTCCACCGGTTTCAACATTGCAGGCTTCACCAGTCCTGCTCTGGTATTGGACCCGGGCAAATCAGGTGAGATCGGTGCACAATTTTATGCTGGACCCAAAGACCAATATAGACTCAAAGAAATTTCACCCTATCTTGACCTCAGTGTCGACTACGGCTTCCTATGGTGGATAGCACAACCGCTATTCTGGCTCTTGACCAAGATTCATGGGGTAGTCGGTAATTGGGGCGTCGCTATCATCCTGCTAACTGTACTGATCAAGGGTGCCTTCTTCAAGTTGTCTGCGGCGTCATACCGATCAATGGCCAATATGCGACGTGTCCAACCTAAGTTGGTTGCATTGCGCGAACAACACGCTGACGACAAACAAAAACAGTCCCAAGCCATGATGGAACTGTATAAAAAAGAGAAGATTAATCCTATGGGGGGCTGTCTCCCTATACTGGTGCAAATGCCGGTTTTTATTGGCTTATACTGGATGCTGATGGAGAGTGTTGAGTTGCGACAGGCACCCTTCATTTTGTGGATTAAAGATCTATCAGTAATGGATCCCTATTTTGTCCTGCCACTGATAATGGGTGTGAGCATGTTCTTTATGCAAAAACTCAACCCGCCACCACCCGATCCCATGCAAGCTAAAATAATGCAGTGGATGCCGGTGATGTTTACCTTCTTTTTCCTTTGGTTCCCCGCTGGACTGGTACTGTACTGGGTAGTCAACAACTTACTATCAATGGCGCAGCAATACGTAATTACCCGGCAGATAGAAAAGGGCGCTGCCAAAATCTAGGTACTCGCATTGGATCAGGACACAATTGTCGCGATTGCTACTGCTCCAGGCCCTGGCGGTATTGGTATCATCCGACTATCAGGTAAGCAAGCGCTGTCGATTGGCATCTCAATCAGCAGCACAAACCTGCAAGCACGGCACGCGCACTTTTCCTCTTTCCGAGATAGTGCTGGACAGGTACTGGATACCGGTATCTGTTTATTCTTTCCGAGTCCAAAATCTTTCACTGGTGAAGACGTTGTAGAAATACAAGCCCACGGCGGTCCAATCATGCTGGACCTCATCCTGAGAGAGACTTGCCGTCTCGGTGCCCGCCTGGCCAAGCCTGGCGAATTCTCGCAACGCGCCTACCTCAATAACAAGATCGATCTCGCGCAGGCTGAAGCCATTGCAGATCTTATCAATAGCACTACCGAACAAGCCGCCCTCAACGCCAGCCGCTCGCTACAGGGCATTTTTTCTCGCAAAATTGATGTATTGGTAGCGCTAGTGACAGAGTTACGGGTCTTTGTTGAAGCCACCATTGATTTCCCTGAAGAGGAAATAGACTTCCTCGGGAACAGCCAGGTAGTAACGCAATTACAGGACATCATTGAACAATTTGATGCCATTACAACTGAAACAAAACAGGGGAGTTTGCTACAGGAAGGTATGAAACTGGTCATTGCCGGAAAACCCAACGCCGGCAAATCCAGTTTACTGAACGCGCTGTCCGGACAGGATACTGCTATTGTGACAGCGATAGCGGGTACGACACGCGATGTGCTTCGCGAAAGTATACAGATAGACGGTATGCCCCTGCACATCGTCGATACTGCTGGTCTGCGCGACAGCGACGATATCATCGAACAAGAGGGTATCCGTCGGGCATGGGTGGAAATTGAATCAGCTGACCGCATTCTGCTAGTAATAGACGAGAGCGCATCCAGCAAGGACGTACTTGATAGCAACGAGCTGTGGCAGCTGGCAAACCAGCAATTAAAACGGAATATTCCAGTTACTATAGTCAGTAACAAATGTGACCTGAGTAATCATCAGCCAGAAGTAACGTTACTCGGTAATATCACAATGGTCCATTTATCTGCGAAAACAGGTGCAGGGGTAGGTTTACTGAAACAGCACCTGAAAACCAGTATGGGTTATAAAGAGGAAGGGGGCGGCAACTTCAGTGCCCGACGTCGCCATCTACACGCGCTTGAACAAGCCAAAAATTTTCTCTTGAGCGGTCAACAGCAATTACTCCAATCCGGTGCGGGAGAGTTGCTCGCCGAAGACTTGCGGCTCTGTCAAAAAAGTCTCGGAGAAATTACTGGTGCTTTCAGCAGCGACGAGTTGCTAGGTGTTATTTTCTCTAGCTTTTGTATCGGAAAATAGTATTGATCCGTCGTCTCCTCTCGCAACGCACAGCGATTACACAGCTTCTCAACAGGCATACAGTTCATCAACAGATTATCCAAGCCCAGTTCACAACCCGGCAGTGTGCATTGATTATAAATTTTCTACTGTGTACAAAACCTTCGTGTACGTTGTATGAATGCGGGACAAAAAGCATAGATATCCACTGCCATTGGCAAGCGGTAAAAAGCGTCCACAAAGATCGTTGTTTAGTGCACGGTTTAACCACCGCTTGTAACCACCTGTTACAGCCACTCTCCCACCACTTCTACTTCTATCAACCTATTGATTTTGATACATTAAAAGCAATTTTCCACAGAAAACGTGGTACCCAATAGTAGTAACAACAATAATCCTTATATAAATATATATATAAACAATTACATAACTTTATTGATATAGATGGATCATGAGCATTGACGAAAATAAACAAGCGTGTCGTTGTTGACGGCCACAATGGTATACATAACGCACTTGGATATATTTTCGTACGGCGTCCTCAAAGAGTCGTAGAGAGCTTCAGGCCATTTTGGGGGGAGTACCCCTGTTAGTGGTGCCAAATGCAGTGAGCCTCTTTCCTGAATGGTTTGAATCGCTTGTTCCGAGGTAAGCACGCTATACTTTCCCTCTTACTTAAGTTCATCAATATTTGTGGTAAAGGATCTCTACTGAGTAAAATTGTATGAGGGCGTGCATGGAGAAGTTAAGAAACCGAGTTAAAACAGTGTTTTCTGTAATCTGCAAGTAAACTGTTTCCAAGCCGGGCCATGAACTACGGAACAAAATAACAAACTCATGCGCGTGTCGGACAGCGACAATGCTATTGCCCAAAGATGGGATGTTATGCAGTGGGGGCCACTTCGATTATCGAAGCGAAGTACAATATTACGCTTGTCGCTTACTGTTCAAATGCAGATTCGCCCTATTTTTCCTGTTCTGCTTTCATGCGTTTTTTGGTGGCAATCCAGGTACCGATGGTAACTCCCATATTGTGTGGGTTGTAGGCGTCTTCTTCATACTTGAACAGACCATTGCCCGCGTAGTGCAATATAGTGATATTCGGCTCCTGGTAGATCTTGCCATCGCCCAGGTCAGACATGCGATTCATCACTTCACAAACTACCCAGCCCTTACTGACATCGATTGAATACCAGGTAACCGGGAAGGCCGTCATTTCACTCGCCGGCCATTCGTTCATCGTTGCTGTTATCCATTTATGGATGTTTTCTCGACCCCAGAAACGACCGTAATGGTGCTCAAAATAGCTTGCGTCCTCAGTAAAACAGTTTGCCCAATCTGTCCAGTCTTTGGTTTGAGCGCCAGTAAGTGCCGCCGCTTGGTAGTGGTCGAACGCCTGCTCTAACTCTTTGCGTTTCCAGCGGGCCATGATGTATCTCCTTTCAGTCATTTTTAGGTAGTTGATAATATGACTTAAGGCTATCTTTGAATTTGGTTTTGTTCTGGTACAGGTTTACGGAACCAGCATCGGCGCTATTACCAAACTGACGATCGCCATCACGTTAATCAAAATATTCATCGCCGGGCCTGAGGTATCCTTGAATGGATCGCCGACGGTATCGCCGACTACCACAGCAGAATGTGTATCCGAACCCTTGCCACCAAGGTTGCCTTTTTCTACAAACTTTTTGGCGTTGTCCCAGGCGCCGCCAGCGTTGGCCATCATTAACGCCATCAATACGCACGCTAGCAAAGCACCACCCAGCATGCCACCCAATGCGGTAGCTCCTAGTAAGAAACCTACCATGACTGGAGCAGTCACAGCGATGATTCCAGGCAATATCATTTTGCGTAAAGCAGCGGTTGTCGCGATGTCGATACACTTTGCAGTATCCGGTTCGGCAGTGCCTTCCAGTAGGCCAGGTATCTCGCGAAACTGCCGGCGAATCTCATTAATCATATCGAATGCAGCTTCACCTACAGCTGTCATAGTAATAGCGGCTATGAGGAAGGGAATCGTTCCACCGATAAACATACCAACAAGGACAAGAGGATCTGTAAGCTCCAGATGGAACCCTTGATTATGAAGTTCCACAGTCTCTACAAATGCTGCAATAATTGCCAGCGCAGCGAGAGCGGCCGCGCCAATAGCAAACCCTTTGCCAATGGCAGCGGTAGTGTTTCCCACCTCGTCAAGGCCGTCGGTAATCTTGCGTGTTTCCTCTCCCATACCCGCCATTTCAGCAATACCGCCCGCGTTGTCTGCTACAGGCCCATAGGCATCTATCGCCATCGTGATACCGACGGTAGCCAACATACCCACAGCAGCAATACCGACACCGTACAAACCTGACAATCCTGTGGAGATAAATATGATCGCGGCGATGCACAGCACGGGTAGTACTACCGATTGCATACCCACTGCGAGTCCTGTGATCATGACCGTGGCAGCTCCGGTTTCCCCGGACTTGGCGATTTTGCGGACGGGAGCGCCACCGGTGTAGTATTCAGTTATCAAGCCAATGGCGATGCCGCCCACTGCGCCGCAGATAACGGACCACCAGATATCGGAATCCAAACCCATACCCTCGATCAGGAACCAGGCGATGATGACGAAAATGACGGGGGCCAGCATTGTCCCGGTGCGCAGGGCTACTTCGGGTGCCGCGTTGGATCTGGCGCGTACGATGCCGATACCACAAATAGAGGCCAGTAAGCCGATACTGGCTAACGACAGTGGTAGGAACATCATCGCAGCTCGTGTTTCCATTGCCGAGGCCGCCGCGATCGCAATACAGGCAATCATCGCGCCACAATAGGACTCGAATATATCCGAACCCATACCGGCGATATCGCCGACATTATCGCCAACGTTGTCTGCTATGACGCCAGGGTTGCGGGGGTCATCCTCGGGAATACCGGCCTCTAATTTACCCACGAGGTCGGCTCCAACATCGGCACTTTTAGTGAAAATACCGCCGCCAACGCGCGAGAACAGAGCAACCACCGATGCGCCCATGCCAAACCCGTGAATAGCATGCACGGTTGCCGGGTCGCCGCCAAAGTACCAATAAATACCTCCCAACCCGACCAAACCCAGCGAGGCGACACAAAGACCCATTACGGAACCGCCGTAAAACGCGATGGACAGCGCCATCTTCTGGCCCTGTGTGTGTGCGGCTACTGCCGTACGAACATTGGCTTTCGTCGCTGCAAACATGCCCAGATAACCCGCTGTCGCCGAGGATAGCGCCCCTGCGAAAAAAGCGATGGCGGTATTCAGTCCCAGCGGAGAGACAAAAATGGCTACCAGAATCACCAGCGCAAACATCGCCAACATTTTGTATTCGCGATGCATAAATACCATGGCACCCAGGTGAATCTGGTCGCCAATATGTTTTACCGCGCCGTCTCCATGGTTATGGCGTGTCATGATGTGATAAATGATAAAAGCGACGGCCAGCCCTACTAGACCGAGAATGGGGGGAATAGCAAAATATTCAATCATAGTCGGATTCCAGTTTTTTATTATTTATAATATTCGCTTCATCCTACCCAAATAGAGACTATAGTAGCAAGTGATTGTGAGGCCCCTACATTTAGCCCATCTTTAACCCTTACGGAAGCCAAAAAATGAAACACAGTGTCGGCAGGTTTACCGGCGCGGGTGGAGGCTCAATCTATTTCCAATACTGGGAGCCGGAGGCAGCACCTGGAGCAGTCATTCTGTTAGCCCATGGCGCGGGCGAACACAGTGCACGGTATCAGCGACTGGCGCAGTTTTTCGCCGGGCATAACTATGTGGTAGCGGCGCTGGATCACACTGGGCACGGGTATTCAGAAGGGGTACCCGGACACGTGGGTTCATTTGAGGACTATCTGCATGATCTGGCAAAATTTCACCGCCAGACTACTACGCGTTTTGCTGATGCGCCTCTGATATTTGTGGGTCATAGTATGGGAGCCTTAATAGGCTGCAATTATTTGCTGCGTCATCAGGATGATTTTGTCGGGGCAGTGTTGTCTGGTCCCGCGATCAAGACAGATCTGGAGCCCGGTTTTATCCAAATGGCGTTTCTTCGCTTGCTGGCGTTACTGGCCCCGCGACTGGGAATGCTCAAGCTCGATGCAGAAGGTGTCTGCCGAGACCCCACTGTGGTAACCGACTATATCGCTGATCCATTGGTGTTCCACGGTAAAATGTCTGCGCGTATGTTGCGTGAGCTGTTCGCTGGAATGGACACAATACAGGCAGATGCTGCAAGTATTACGCTACCCATGCTAATCCTGCATGGTGGGGCAGATAGCATGGCGGCACCTGAGGGTTCACGTTTTTTATACGAGCACATCGGTTCCAATGACAAGACCTTAAAAATATATCCGGGTCTATACCACGAGATTTTCAATGAGCCGGAGCAAGCTGAGGTTCTCGATACTGTTTTATCCTGGTGTGAGAGCCGGCTGGCGGCAATGTAATTTTGCCAGCCTCGACGCACATAGAACAAATTTTGAACAACAGCCCTAGCCTGCGTATAATCTTCGCCTCGAAAAACGGTGTGCGTTTGGCACATGAGGCCGACAGTGGAATACCAGCAGCAATTTGATGTTATCGTAATTGGTGGCGGCCATGCCGGCACTGAGGCGTGCCTAGCCGCCGCACGTATGGGTTGTAGAACTTTACTGCTCACGCACAGCGTTGACACACTGGGGCAGATGTCCTGCAATCCAGCCATCGGTGGTATAGGAAAAAGCCATCTGGTGAAAGAGATTGATGCGCTGGGTGGCGCCATGGCCCGCGCCACTGATCGTGCTGGCATACAGTTTCGGGTACTGAATCGGCGTAAAGGTCCGGCGGTGCGAGCCACTCGGGCTCAGGCGGACCGGGTCCTGTACCGCAGTGCGATACGCCAAATGCTGGAGTCACAGCCCAATTTGTTTATCTTCCAACAGCCGGTGGATGATCTGCTGATAGAGAGCGGTCGAATCGCTGGTGCCATTACTCAGATGGGGTTGGTTTTCCGAGCATCCAGGGTAGTGCTTACCAGCGGGACGTTCCTTGACGGAAAAATTCATATCGGTTTAGAAAACAGTGCTGGAGGCCGTGCCGGGGATCCACCCTCCATCACGCTGTCCCAGCGCCTTCGGGAGCTTCCTTTTCGCGTGGAACGCCTGAAAACAGGCACGCCGCCACGTATCGACGCGCGTAGCGTCGATTTTACTGATCTCGAAGAGCAGTGGGGTGATACACCTGAGCCAGTAATGTCCTATGTCGGCAGTACAGCAGAACATCCCGAGCAGCGCTGTTGCTGGGTGACGCACACCAATGAACAAACGCATGATATTATTCGCGGTGGGCTGGATCGGTCACCTATGTATTCTGGCGTGATAGAGGGTGTGGGCCCACGCTACTGTCCTAGCATCGAAGACAAAATTCATCGTTTTGCCGACAAGAACTCCCATCAAATTTTTATCGAGCCAGAGGGCCTGACGACACGGGAGTTGTATCCCAACGGAATATCTACCAGCATGCCCTTCGATGTGCAGATAAATTTAGTGCGCTCTATAAAGGGTTTTGAAAACGCGCATATCACGCGTCCTGGCTACGCCATAGAATACGATTTTTTTGATCCTCGCGACCTTACCGCGGCGCTGGAGACAAAAGCGCTGCCAGGCCTGTATTTCGCCGGGCAAATTAACGGGACCACAGGCTACGAAGAAGCGGCTGCACAGGGTTTGCTGGCGGGCTTGAACGCCGCATTAGCGTTTCGCGGGGAAGAGCCGTGGTGCCCGCGGCGCGACGAAGCCTACATCGGTGTACTGGTTGATGATCTGATCACGATGGGCACTCTGGAGCCCTATCGTATGTTCACGTCGCGTGCAGAGTACCGTTTGCTGCTGCGCGAAGATAATGCAGACTTGCGCCTGACAGAGCAAGGCAGAGCAATGGGACTGGTTGATGAAGCGCGTTGGACGCGCTTTGAAAACAAGCGCGAAGCCATAGTGCAAGAAACCGCAAGACTATCCACCAGCTGGATTCACCCCAATACGCCGCAGGCCGCAGCGCTGGCAAGCAAGCTGAAAAACCCGATTTCCCGGGAGTATTCGCTGGCAGAGTTGCTAAAACGCCCGGAACTCGAGTATTCAGATCTGGCGAGCCTTGTTGGCGTGGCGACCGAGGACACGCAGGCGGCCGAACAAGTGGAAATACAGGCCAAATATGCCGGTTATATCGATCGACAGAAAGAGGACATTGCACGTTTGCACCGCCATGAGCACACCGCGCTACCCGACAGCTTGGACTACAATGCGGTAGACGGATTGTCCAATGAGGTAAGACAGAAGTTGACCGCGGCGCGGCCCGATACGCTGGCCCGCGCCGGACGGATTCCGGGTGTTACTGCTGCAGCTACTGCGCTGTTACTGATCTATCTCAAAAAGCGCGGTGCGCTTGAAAGTGACAAGCAGCGAGGCTCCAATAGTCAACGCAAGTTGGCCTGAGTTGGAGGCACCTCTCGCCACGCAGTTGCAGTTGGGATGCGACGAACTCAAGCTGTTTCCGGGTGCCGTACAGCGGCAACAGTTAATGGATTATCTGGCGCTCTTCAGCAAGTGGAACAAGGCCTATAACTTGACTTCGATACGTGATGGGACGCAAATGGTGACGCGTCATTTGCTGGACAGTCTGGCGATCGCACCGTTTCTTACGGGACGGCGCTTTATTGATGTAGGCACCGGCGCGGGTTTGCCGGGAGTGCCTCTGGCGATTATGTGCCCGGATCGGGAATTTCATTTACTCGATAGTAATGGCAAGAAAGCCCGTTTTCTTTTTCAGGTGAAAACGGCTCTTGGCTTGGATAATATAGCTGTGCATCAGGCGCGAGTGGAATCTTTTTTAGCTGCCGAGCCGTATGATGCGGTGCTGTCACGTGCTTTTGCATCTTTGCAAGATATGGTGCATGGTTGCCGCCACCTATTAGCTCCAGATGGCTGTTTCCTGGCAATGAAAGGTGCCCTCCCTACCGAGGAGTTGGCCTCAGTGTACTCGGACTTTCCAGAGAGTGCG
The DNA here is from genome assembly GCA_963934845.1 of uncultured Halioglobus sp. GTDB lineage: Bacteria > Pseudomonadota > Gammaproteobacteria > Pseudomonadales > Halieaceae > Marimicrobium. Next base: position 35,913 of record CAWWAG010000026.1, read on the forward strand.
GTGTATCCGCTGCGCGTGCCGGGCTTGAACGAGCAGCGGCACCTGGTGGTGATTGCGCAGCAACAGGGCATACGTCAATCGTAACAATATTGCCAGGGGCACAACATTGACCAGAATTATCGCGATCGCGAACCAGAAGGGCGGCGTCGGCAAGACTACGACCTGTGTCAATTTGGCCGCCTCCCTGGCAGCCATGAAACAGCGCGTATTGCTGATCGACCTCGATCCACAAGGGAATGCCACGATGGCCAGTGGTATTGATAAACATGATATCCAGCGCAGTATCTACGACGTGCTGGTCCATCGAGCGCCCATTCATCTAGTGACGCTGCCCACAATTGAATGCGGTTATGACGTGTTGCCCGCCAACGGTGACCTGACTGCCGCCGAAGTTGAGATGTTATCTATCGAGCACAAGGAGCGACGTTTGCGCATCGCCCTGGCTGAAGTCGCGGGTCAATACGACTACGTTTTGATTGATTGCCCCCCCTCGCTGAACATGCTGACCATCAATGCACTGGCCGCGGCTGATGGCGTACTCATTGCTATGCAGTGCGAGTACTTTGCCCTTGAAGGCCTGGTAGCGCTGGTGCGTACCATTGAAGGCGTCGCCGAAACCATAAACCAAAATCTACAAATAGAGGGCATACTGCGCACGATGTACGATCCGCGCAACAGTCTGACTACTGATGTGTCAGCGCAGCTGCGGGCGCATTTTGGCGACAAGATCTATCGCACGGTTGTGCCTCGCAACATACGCTTGGCAGAGGCGCCCAGCCACGGGCTGCCCGCCATGTACTACGATAAGAATTCCCGCGGTTCCAAGGCCTATATGGCACTGGCTGGAGAGATTATCCGGCGCTGGGAACAGCAGGTCGCGCAGCAGCGCCCCGATCTCGTCCTGGTGACTTGACATGGTAGAGCCTGGAATACTGGAGAGCGTTGATGTCTGTTAGAAAAAGGGGTTTGGGGCGTGGCCTAGATGCGCTGCTTGGCGCAGGAAAAGGCCCGTATTCCGCCAGTGCTGATAGTTCTGAGTCCGATAGGGACGGAAGCGGTGGAGCTAAAAACTCACCGCTAAAGGAGCTGCCGGTAGATCTTATCCAGAGGGGCAAATATCAACCGCGCCGGGATATGGACCCGGAATCTCTGCGGGAGCTTGCCGACAGCATCATCGCGCAGGGTGTTATGCAACCGATTGTGGTGCGCCCTGTTTCCGACCAGAAATTCGAGATAATCGCCGGCGAGCGTCGGTGGAGAGCGACACAGTTGGCTGGACTTGATGTGATACCGGCTATTATCCGAGATGTGTCGGATCAGACCGCTATCGCCATGGCCCTGATTGAAAATATTCAACGTGAAGACCTCAACCCCATAGAGGAGGCCGCTTCGCTGCAACGATTACAGCGCGAGTTCAATCTCACGCAGCAGGAGGTGGCGACAGCGGTCGGAAAATCTCGCTCAACAGTGGCAAACCTGTTGCGATTGATGACGCTACAGGAAGATGTGCGTCGCCTGGTTGAGCATGGCGACCTGGAAATGGGCCATGCCCGCGCGCTGTTGGGGCTGGACGGTGCTCACCAGTCGCAGGCTGCGCGCACGGTGGTAGGTAAGGGATTGACGGTGCGCCAGACAGAAGCACTGGTACGCAGCTTACTGACGCAAAAGATCCAGCCAGCGGCGGATACTCAACTCGACCCCAACATACGGCATCTGCAGGATGATTTATCGCAGCGGTTGGGTGCCGCAGTGTCAATTCAGCACAGCGCCAAAGGCCGGGGGAAACTGGTGCTGTCCTATAACAGCCTGGATGAACTCGACGGTATCTTGAGCCACATCAAATAGTGGGTCGCTTTCAACGTCTAAATGGCTGGATAGGGTGTTTCACTAGCATTTTTTGTTGAAGCTCCGTCAGACGTTCTAAACCACACGATCTAGTAGCTTAATTTCAGGCCGACACTACATAGTGTACGGCGCTGTCAGAACTCATATTGCCAGGGTACTATTGCGACGAAAATGGAGCGAGCGGCGCCAATATATCTCGACATTGCGCCCAACAGCAGGTTGAACCGGTCCTGCAATCCCCCTATAATGCGCGCCCGAATCGAGGAATAATCCCGGAGGGCTTTTTGTCTGGGAAAATAGCGAGGCGCTGATGATTCGTGCTGACATAGCGCGCCCTCCGGTTCACCGTATTACCCTAGCTCAATTGGCGTTACTTGTTTCGTTATGCCTCGGATTACTGGCTTTCGACACAGTGTTGGCTTATTCAGTGTTAAGTGGTGGACTGATTGCCATTGTACCGCAAGCGTATTTCGCGGTGCTCGCCTTCAGGTGGCGGGGAGCACAGTCAGCAAGCGTAATCGCCCTATCCAGTTACGCTGGTGTGATGGGAAAGTTTTTACTGAGCATTGCTGGATTTGCATTTGTGTTTGCGGTAGTGCGACCGCTGGACAGTCCGGCAGTCTTCATGGGTTACCTGGCGATGCTGGTAACGCAAATCACAGGAAGTTGGATGTTGCTGGCACACAGGCAACTGAAATAGATAGACGCGAGTGTTTTGATAGATGGCAGGCTCAACCCCGACTGTTTCTGAATACATTACCCACCACCTGACCAACCTAACGTTTGGTAAGTTGCCCAATGGCTTCGAGCGCGCAGACGGTACTTTCGTCGGCGCGGATGGTGCCTGGGTAATGGCTGATGGCAGCTACGAGGCGTCCGCGATGGGTTTCAACGCCATTCACGTGGATTCCATGTTGTGGTCGATCGGGCTCGGAATTGTGTTTTGCTGGATATTCCGAAGTGTCGCCAAAAGAGCTGAATCTGGCGTTCCCAGCGGTATGGTTAGCGCTGTTGAAATGATCGTCGAGTTTGTCGATAACACCGTGCGCGACACCTTCCACGGCCAGAACAAATTGGTGGCCCCGCTGGCACTGACAGTCTTTGTCTGGGTGCTGCTGATGAACCTGATGGACCTTGTGCCGGTAGATTTGGTGCCCAAATTTCTAGAGGTCGTCTTCGGTGTACATTTCCAGAAAATCGTACCCTCCACAGACCCGAATATAACCTTGGGTATGGCCGTGGGCGTCTTTATTCTGATGCTTTACTACTCTATCAAAATCAAAGGCTTCGGTTTCGTCAAGGAATTGAGCTTTACGCCGTTTAACCACTGGGCGTTTATCCCCGTGAACCTCTTTATGGAAATAGTAGGCTTGCTGGCCAAGCCATTTTCACTCGGTCTGCGACTGTTCGGTAACCTCTACGCTGGCGAGATGATTTTTATCCTGATTGCGGCGCTGTTTAGCGCGGGTGCGCTGTGGATGGTACCAGCAGGGTTACTGCAAGTTGCCTGGGCGATATTTCATCTACTGATTATCCCCCTGCAAGCCTTTATCTTTATGGTATTGACAGTCGTGTATCTCAGCATGGCCCATGAAGATCACTGATTAACTTTAACTTTTAAGCTCTGCTTAATTTAACGCTAGGAGAAAGAAATGCCTGAATTAATCTACATAGCTGCCGCACTCATGATGGGTCTGGGTGGTTTGGGTGCCGCAATTGGTGTTGGCCTGTTGGGCGGAAAGCTTATCGAAGGATCAGCTCGCCAACCCGAGTTGGCCCCTAAATTGCAGGTTACCTTTTTTCTGGGCGCAGGCCTGGTAGACGCGATCCCCATTATTGGTGTTGGTATCGCGATGTATCTGATTTTCGTTGTCGCGGGTTAATTCAACCCCCGGCAGGAATGGGGCCACCATGAGTGTGGCCCTTCATAATCTGTGAGGAGCACGGCGTGAATATTAATCTTACGCTTATCGGGCAGATGATCGCCTTCGTCTGCTTTGTCATGTTCTGCATGAAGTATGTGTGGCCGCCTCTGCTGGCTGCCATGGCAGAACGAGAAAAGAAGATCGCTGATGGTCTGGCTGCGGCTGACCGAGCCAGTCATGATCTTGAATTGGCCCAGGAAAAGGCGGTTGAACGTCTCAAGGACGCCAAGCACGAGGCTGCAGGCATAGTCGATGCTGCTAATAAGCGCGGTGTTCAGCTTGTCGAAGAGGCTAAACAAACAGCCGTTGTTGAAGCTGATCGCGTGAAAGCTGCAGCGCACGCTGAAATTGAGCAGGAATCAAACCGGGCCAAGGAACACCTTCGCGGTCAGGTTGCAGCATTAGCATTGGCCGGAGCAGAAAAAATATTGGGTGCGACGATCGACCCAGAGGCTCATGCCGAGATGGTCAACAAACTGGCTTCAGAGCTCTAGAGCGAGGACGCAATGGCAGAACTAAGCACATTAGCACGACCTTATGCCAGAGCCGCGTTCGAATACGCCCGCGATCACAAGCAGTTGTCGCAGTGGGCTGAACAGTTGGCAACGGCTGCTGCGGTAGCGGCAGACAATGCCCTGAAAACAGCGCTTAATGATCCGTCATTGACTGCTCAACAACAGGCGAAAATGCTCAGTGATGTCTGTGATGATGCTCTCAGCGTAGAAGCACGAAATTTCATATCAGTACTGGCAGCTAATAAGCGTCTGGCACTGTTAACTGAAATCTACGCCCTGTTCGCGCAATACAAGGCCGACCAGGAAAAGACCGTTGATGTAGAAGTCATTTCTGCCTTCGATCTGGCGGATGCCACGCGAGACAAGCTGGCTGAAGTGTTGGGTAAGAAGCTCGAGCGCCAGGTAGAAGTTCGCACCTCCACCGACAGGAATTTGCTGGGTGGTGTATTAATCAGGGCCGGTGATCTGGTGATCGATGGCTCAATACGCGGCCGGCTGAACAAGCTGTCCGCAGCAATGAATTCCTAGACTACAGACTTAGGATTGAGGATTAGAGCATGCAGCAACTGAATCCATCAGAGATTAGCGAAATTATTAAACGCCGCATCGACCAGCTCGATGTCAGCTCGGAAGCGCGTAACGTGGGTACCGTGGTATCGGTTACCGACGGCATTATCCGAATTCACGGTCTGGCCGACGTGATGTACGGCGAGATGATTGAATTTGACGGCGGCATATTCGGTATGGCGTTAAACCTGGAGCGCGACTCAGTTGGCGCGGTAATTTTGGGCGATTACAAAAGCTTGGCAGAAGGGCAATCTTGTCGCTGCACGGGTCGCATTCTGGAAGTTCCAGTAGGGCCTGAGTTACAGGGCCGCGTCGTTGACGCCCTCGGTTCACCGATTGACGGTAAAGGCCCGATTAATGCCGCTCTCACGGATGCGCTTGAGAAGGTCGCCCCCGGGGTTATCGCGCGTAAGTCGGTTGATCAGCCGGTGCAAATCGGTCTTAAAGCCGTTGACGCCATGGTTCCGATTGGCCGTGGACAGCGTGAGCTGATCATTGGCGATCGCCAGATTGGTAAAACCGCGATTGCAGTTGACGCGATAATTAACCAGAAAGGCTCAGGTATTAAGTGTATTTATGTGGCGATCGGTCAGAAAGCTTCGTCTGTTGCGGCAGTGGTTCGTAAACTGGAAGAGCATGGCGCGATGGAGCACACCATCATTGTTGCAGCGACAGCATCCGATCCTGCGGCTATGCAGTATCTTGCACCGTTTGCTGGCTGCACCATGGGCGAGTACTACCGCGATCGCGGTGAAGACGCTCTGATTATTTATGATGATCTTACCAAGCAGGCTTGGGCCTACCGCCAGATCTCTCTGCTGCTACGCCGTCCACCGGGCCGTGAAGCGTATCCCGGTGATGTGTTCTATCTCCACTCTCGCCTGTTGGAGCGCGCTGCACGTGTCAATGAAGCTTATGTCGAAAACTTTACCAACGGTGCGGTGAAGGGCAAAACGGGTTCGCTGACAGCATTGCCGGTTATCGAAACCCAGGCGGGTGACGTATCAGCGTTCGTACCGACGAACGTGATCTCTATTACTGACGGGCAGATCTTCCTGGAAGCTGACATGTTTAACGCCGGCGTACGACCGGCGATGAACGCGGGTATCTCTGTTTCTCGTGTTGGTGGTGCCGCCCAGACCAAGATCATGAAGAAACTGTCCGGCGGTATTCGTACTGCGTTGGCTCAGTATCGAGAACTGGCAGCTTTCTCGCAGTTCGCGTCAGACCTGGACGAAGCAACCCGGGCACAGCTGGATCACGGTGAGCGTGTGACCGAACTGATGAAGCAAAAGCAGTACTCGCCACAAAGCACTGCGGATATGGGCGTTATGCTGTACGCGGCGAACGAGGGTTTCCTCAACGACATCGAGGTCAACAAGATCGGCGATTTTGAGCACGCACTGTTGTCATTTATGCGCGCTGAACACGGCGATTTGATGAGCCGCATCATTAAGACTGGCGATTACAACGATGAGATCGAGGCCACTTTTAAAGCGGCGATCGAAAACTTCAAAGCCACGCAGACCTGGTAGGCCGAGGACCAGCTAATGGCAGCCGGAAAAGAAATACGCACCAAGATCACGAGCATCCGCAGCACGCAGAAGATCACTAGCGCCATGGAAATGGTAGCGGCGAGCAAAATGCGTAAAGCTCAGGAACGTATGCGTCTGGGTAAGCCTTATGCACGTCGCATGCGGGCGGTAGTGGGTCATATTGCCAACGCCGCGCCGGAATACAAGCATATGTACATGGAGCAGCGGGACGTTAGGCGAGTAGGCTTTCTTGTGGTGTCCACTGACCGGGGCCTGTGTGGCGGCTTGAACATTAATCTGTTCAAGCGCACCGTCAAATCCATGAAAGAGTGGGCGGATCAGGGCGTTGAGATCGAGTTGTCCCTGATTGGCGCGAAAGCGGCAGCCTTTTTCAACAGTTACGGTGGCAATGTCACCGCGGCGATTCGCGACCTGGGAGAAAAACCCGCGCTTGCGGATTTGATCGGCGGTGTAAAAGCAATGCTGGATGCTTATGAAGAAGGGCGTATCGATCGCTTGTTCCTGGTGAGTAATCAGTTCGTTAACACAATGACCCAGACCCCGACTGTTGAACAACTGCTGCCATTGGAGGCAGATGATAGTAAGGAAATGCAGCATCACTGGGACTATATCTACGAGCCCGATGCCAAAGAACTGCTGGAAGGTCTGTTGACCCGCTACATTGAATCCCAGGTGTACCAGGCCGTGGTAGAGAACGGCGCCTGCGAGCAGGCAGCCCGCATGCTGGCGATGAAGAATGCCACCGATAATGCCGGCGAGCTGATAGATGATCTACAACTGATTTACAATAAAGCTCGACAAGCCGCTATTACGCAAGAACTCTCTGAAATCGTAAGTGGTGCTGCGGCAATTGGTTAGCGCGGCGTAACGAGCCCGGTACGACAACAGATAAGGTATCCGGCAGTCGCCGGCAACGTGGCACCCAGAGCCAAACAGAATTGAACTTTGAGATAGAGGATCCGGACATGAGCAGCGGACGAATCGTACAAATTATTGGCGCGGTCATCGACGTAGAGTTTCCACGTGATGCGGTGCCCAAGGTATACGATGCATTAAAGGTACCTGAAAGAGACCTGACGCTTGAAGTACAGCAGCAACTGGGCGACGGCGTGGTACGCACCATCGCCATGGGTGCATCCGAAGGGGTGAGCCGAGGTCTGGCAGTAGAAAACACAGGCGCGCCCATCGCGGTACCGGTTGGTATCGAGACACTGGGTCGCATTATGGATGTCTTGGGTAACCCCATAGATGAGTGTGGACCGATCGGTGAAAAAGAGCGCGCCTCTATCCACCGTGCAGCTCCCGCGTATGAAGAATTGTCGGCCTCTGATGAGCTGCTGGAAACGGGTATCAAGGTTATCGACCTGGTGTGTCCGTTTGCCAAGGGCGGTAAGGTTGGTCTGTTCGGTGGCGCTGGTGTTGGTAAAACCGTCAACATGATGGAGCTGATTAATAACATCGCTACTGAGCACTCCGGTTTGTCGGTATTTGCCGGTGTGGGTGAGCGTACCCGAGAGGGTAACGACTTTTACTTCGAGATGCAGGAATCCAAAGTCGTCGATGTTGAGAATTTCAGTAACTCCAAAGTAGCGATGGTATACGGCCAGATGAATGAGCCGCCCGGCAACCGTCTGCGCGTAGCGCTTACCGGTCTGACCATGGCTGAAAAATTCCGTGACGAAGGTCGGGACGTATTGCTGTTTATCGACAATATCTACCGCTATACACTTGCGGGTACGGAAGTATCGGCACTGTTGGGTCGTATGCCTTCAGCTGTGGGCTATCAGCCAACTTTGGCGGAAGAGATGGGGGTGTTGCAGGAGCGCATTACCTCTACTAAAACGGGCTCTATTACATCAATCCAGGCCGTGTATGTGCCTGCGGATGACTTGACTGACCCCTCACCTGCTACGACCTTTGCTCACCTGGATTCGACCGTTGTTTTGAGTCGTGATATCGCGGCGAAAGGTATTTATCCGGCGGTTGATCCTTTGGATTCTACCTCGCGGCAGTTGGATCCTCTCCTGATCGGCAGTGAGCACTATGATACAGCTCGCGGAGTACAGACTGTACTGCAGAGATATAAGGAGCTGAAAGACATCATTGCTATCCTGGGTATGGATGAGCTCTCTGAGGAAGACAAGCAGACAGTGGCGCGCGCGCGTAAGATCGAGCGGTTCCTGTCCCAGCCCTTCCATGTGGCTGAAATTTTTACCGGATCGCCCGGTAAGTATGTCTCCCTAAAGGAAACTATTGCGGGCTTCCAGGGTATTCTCGCGGGTCAGTACGATCATTTACCTGAGCAAGCATTTTACATGGTTGGCAGTATCGACGAAGCCGTCGAGAAAGCGAAAAAACTATAAGCCAGCATGTGACTAGGGAGGCTAGAATATGGCAATGACTATTCATTGCGACATCGTCAGTGCGGAGGAGGAAATTTACTCCGGTTTGGTGGAGGTGCTCGTTGCAACAGGTGAGATCGGTGAGTTAGGTGTGAGCTACGGCCATGCCCCGTTACTGACCTCACTCGTGCCTGGCCCTGTGCGTATTGTTGCCCAGGGCGGGCATGAGCAGGTCTTTTATGTCTCAGGTGGTTTTTTGGAAGTTCAGCCAGGCGTAGTATCCATTTTGGCTGATACCGCGATACGTGCCGACGATGTCGACGAGGCTGCCGCAGAGGAAGCGCGCAGAGAGGCCGAGCTCGCTCTGGCCAACCAAACTGGCGATTTTGATTACGGCCGTGCGTCGTCGCAACTGGCAGAGGCCGCAGCCCAGTTGGCGACCTTGCGTAAGATGAGAAACCGAACAGGTCGCGGGTAGGGGTGGTAACACGTCATAACCGTTACCAAGAAACCTCGGTATAGCCGGGGTTTTTTTTGGCGGTTGATAAATGTTTCACACTTTAGCGGTTGGCGATTGATACAGCGCAGTGCATAGTGATACTTAAATTTTTTGGAAAAACCTGCCTCGATATAACAAAAAGTGACCAGGAAGGAAGCCCATTGCCATGAAGCTTGAAATCGTGATCCTCGCTGCAGGCCAGGGCACGCGTATGAAATCTCGTCTACCCAAGGTATTGCATACTGTGGGTGGAAAACCGCTGCTTGAGCACGTGATAAACACCGCACAGGCACTCCAACCTGACGCGCTCCATGTGGTAATTGGCCACGGCAGTGAACAAGTCCAGCAGGCGTTGTCAGACTACAACATTAACTGGGTAGAACAGACGCAGCGCTTGGGTACCGGTCACGCCCTGATGCAGGCGCTCCCGGCAATTGCTGACGATAGCGTGGTACTTGTGCTCTACGGCGACGTGCCTTTGACGCGACTTGGTACACTGCAACAATTGGTCCTGCAAGCGCAGGATGGCCCCGCCCTCCTGACGGCCACGCTGCAGAATCCCAAAGGTTATGGCAGGATTCTGCGAGACCAGAATAACGCGCTGGTAGGCGTGGTAGAAGACAAGGACGCAACTGACGAGCAGCGCCTGTTGCAGGAAGTGAATACAGGTCTACTGGCCGCCCCGGCGCGAGACTTCAAAACCTACCTTCCCCGTGTGGATAACAAAAACCAGCAGGGGGAGTACTACCTTCCCGATATACTGCATTTAGCCGTTGCCGAAGGGCATACCGTGGCCTCCTCTGCGGCGGAATCTGAATTGGAGATTATCGGCGTGAATGATCGCGTGCAGCTCAATCAGGTTGAGCGGGAGTACCAGCGTCGCTTGGCCGAAAAACTGATGCGAGAAGGGGTTAGCATCGCCGATGCCGCGCGCCTGGACATTCGGGGCAGCCTCACCTGTGGAGATGAGGTCTTTATCGACATCAATGTGGTATTTGAAGGTGTAGTCAGACTTGGAAATGGCGTTACAGTGGGTGCTAACTGCGTTCTATCCGATGTCACTGTAGCGGACGGCTCTATCATTCACCCCATGAGCCACTTGCAGGAAACTATCATCGGTAAAGCGTGCAATGTGGGACCTTATGCTAGATTGCGTCCCGGCACGGTGTTGGCAGATGGTGCTCGCGTCGGTAATTTTGTCGAGACCAAAAAGGCCAACATAGGCGCTGGCAGCAAGGTGAACCATCTGAGCTACATCGGCGATTGTGACATGGGTGCGCAGGTCAATGTTGGCGCGGGTACCATTACGTGCAACTACGATGGGATCAACAAGCACAAAACTACTATCGGTACCGGAGTATTTGTCGGATCAAACAGCACCTTGGTGGCACCGTTGCGCATAGAGGATCAGGGCTTCGTTGCCGCCGGATCAACGGTGACCAGTACAGTGGGCAGGGACGAGCTAGCGGTTAGTCGGGCACGTCAGCGCAATATCAAGGGCTGGAATCGCCCCGACAAACGCGATCAAAAGGACTAATTATGTGTGGCATAGTGGCCGCCGCCGCGCGGCGTGAAGTATCTGAAATATTGCTTGAGGGATTGCGGCGTCTGGAATACCGGGGCTATGACTCGGCGGGTATGGCACTGATCAGTGATCAACTGGGCCTGCAGATACACAAGCGCAACGGCAAAGTAAAAGAACTGGAGGCGGCCCAGCAGGAGGAGCCGATTTACGGTGGTACTGGTATCGCGCACACTCGTTGGGCGACGCACGGAAAGCCCTCTCAGCAAAATGCGCATCCGCATACATCTGGAAGGCGAGTCGCGCTGGTACACAACGGCATCATAGAGAACCACGCCGTGTTGCGAAAAGAGCTTATCGATGCTGGTTACGAAATGTCGTCTGTCACTGACACCGAAGTCATCGCACATTTACTGCACCTCAATCTTCAGACTGGGGCTACTTTGATGCAGGCCATGCAAAAAACGGTGTCCAGATTGGATGGCGCTTACGCGCTGGCAGCTATCGACATTGAAACCCCAAATACTGTGATTGGCGCGCGCAAAGGTAGCCCGCTGGTGGTGGGAGTGGGTATTGGGGAAAACTTTCTCGCCTCTGACCAGATGGCGCTTCGTCAGGTCACGGATCGCTTTATCTATTTGGAGGAGGGCGATTGTGTGGAGGTCACTCCCACCAGTATTCAGGTTTGCACGATGGTCGGGGAGGCCGTTGAGCGACCGATAACGCGGATCAAGGAGGCATTGGAAACTTCCGAGCTTGGCGATTTTGATCACTACATGATGAAGGAAATTTTTGAACAACCGGTCGCGCTGGAGGCGACTCTCGCAGGCGCCAGCACCGTTCAGCAGGTGGAGGAGCGCTTCGGTAGCGGCGCGTCAGCCATTTTCGATCGCGTGACAAATGTGCAGATCGTTGCCTGCGGCACCAGCTACCATGCGGGGATGGTGGCGCGCTATTGGCTGGAGGAGCTGGCGGGCATTAGTTGTGAGGTCGAGGTGGCGTCAGAATTTCGCTATCGCAAGCGGGTGCAGCACGAGGGAACTCTGCTGGTGGCGATTTCTCAATCAGGTGAGACCGCTGACACGCTGGCGGCGCTGCGCAATGCCACTGAGGGTGAGTTCATCGGCAGCCTGGTGGTGGCCAACGTGGATAATAGTTCGCTGGTGCGCGAATGTGATCTGGTCTTTTTAACCCGTGCAGGTGCGGAAATCGGCGTCGCTTCAACCAAGGCTTTCACGACACAGTTGGTAGCCATGCTGATGCTAACCCTGGTGTTGGGCAGGCGTCGGGATATGTCAATAGCCCGGCAGACCGAGATTATAGAGGCACTGAAGAACCTGCCTCATTATGTGAGCCAGACACTGGAATTAAATGGGGCGATACAAAAACTCTCCGAAGCGTTTATCCCAAAGCGTCATGCCCTGTTCCTCGGGCGCGGCATTCAATACCCCATCGCGATGGAGGGCGCACTCAAACTCAAGGAGATCTCCTACATTCACGCTGAAGCCTATCCGGCAGGCGAACTCAAGCACGGGCCACTGGCTCTGGTGGACGATGACATGCCGGTGGTAGCAGTAGCGCCCAATGACGAACTACTGGAAAAACTGAAATCCAACCTTGAGGAAGTGCGGTCTCGGGGCGGCGAACTGTTTGTTTTTGCGGACCGGGAGGCCGGCTTTGCCAATGAGGACAGAGTGCAAGTGCTGGCGATGCCGCATTGCCCAGAGGTGATTAAACCCATTGTGTACACAGTGGCGCTGCAATTATTGTCTTACCATGTCGCCCTGCAAAAAGGCACCGATGTCGATAAGCCGCGCAACCTGGCGAAGTCAGTCACTGTCGAGTGACCTGGGCAGTCTTTGCTAAACTCATTCATGCGAGTTGCGCTTGCTTATCGATTGGGGTTTCAGCCTGCGCGGCTACTGGATGGCCTCCAATACCCTTGCTGCAGCACCGCAGGGTGTATAGTATCCTGGGCTTACAACAAAACCCCGCGGGGTTTTATGCACCTAATGAATTTTTGAGGATGCCGCCCGCAGCATAGAACGCCGCGACGGCATACATACTAGCTTGGGTTCGCTTCTTTGTATTCGCGCAGTTTGGCGTTGAACTGGGCCGCGAGTTCTTCTTCGTTGGACACCGAGCCATTGTACTCCTCGGTAAGTACCTTGAGTGCTTCTACTAACTTTGGTCCCGGTGAGTCGCCAGCTGCAGCGGTTTCGGCCGCGGCAATCTGGGGCTCCAGACAAGTCCGGTATTCGGTGTTGGCGGCTTGAAATTCTTTAACGGATTTTTGCCCTTCCAGCATTTGCTCCAGGGTGGCCGTAGAGCCATCCGGCAGTGTTGGAGGAGTAGGCACCGCGCAGTCATCGGCAAAACTTGCCGCACTTGAGAGGGTCAATCCGAATATTGCCAGCTTGATACAGTTGTTCATAAGTACTTCACCTGCTTCACGTTATTTGAAGTAAAACACTAACAGGAGACTGTGCTCCTGCCAAGTCAGACAGCTATCGCCCTCTGATTATTCTTTGCCAACCCACAATTCGGAAACGCGTAAATCTGTTTCCAGTTTGCGCGCCACTCGTTCTGCGGATTCTTTGTCGGCCAGCCCGATAACTCGGAGCCGGTAAAGCGTTCGGCCACTACTGGTAATCGGGATTACCGTCACTTTGCCGGCGCCGGGTTGCAGTCGGGCTGCCCAGGATTCTGCCACGCTGCGCATAACATACGAGCCGAAATTTACAAACCACGGACCGGATGAGGCTGTCACTGCCGGTTTGTAGACCGTCGGCGCAGGTGGCTTCGACGGTACCGCAGCAGGCTGGGCCGCAGCAGGCTGGGCCG
>CAWWAG010000027.1:0-46488 GCA_963934845.1 uncultured Halioglobus sp.
CCAGGATCAGGGCCAGCAGCAGGATGAGGCTCCGCAGCAGGATCAGCCTCAAGATGGTGAGTCAGAAACGCCTCAAGGCGCAAACGAGCCTGAGGTAGGCGAAACGGATGAGACGCAACCGGCACAAATGACTGCAGACGCCGAGTCCGGCGACGAGGAAGAAGACCAGGCCATGCAACAATGGCTGCGCCGTGTGCCCGACGACCCCTCCGGGTTATTGCGACAAAAATTTCGCTACGAAAGCCAGCAGCGGCAGCAACAGGGAGTCGGGAGACAAGATGAAAGCTATTGGTAACAGTTGGGGCGCAGTGGGCGCAGTGGTCGTACTTATAGTCGCAATGGGCGCCAATGTCGCTCTGGGTGCGGTAACCGCAAGCGTAGACCGCAATCGGGTCACGCTGGGAGACACGCTGCGGCTAACGATTAGTGCCAACGATGGCGAGGACATCGATGAAGGCCAACTTGAAGCCCTGCAAACCGATTTTGACATCCTGCAGCGCGCTACCAGCAGCAATACCAGTATTATCAATGGTAGCATATCGCGTTCCCGTGAGATGAGCGTCGACCTCGCACCACGCCGGGTGGGCACCTTACAAATACCCTCGATGCAGTTCGAGCAGAGCACCACACCGAGTATCACGGTGTTAGTCGGCCCGGCTTCCGACACGCCCGCCGACGGACAAAGCGTGATATTTGAAGCTGACCTGAACCAGGACGAGATCTACGTGCAAGGGCAGGTGATACTGACGCTGCGAGTGCAGCAGGCCGTCATCCTCGAAGCGCGCAGTATCTCTCCACTAAAACTGGATAACGCCTTCATAAAACCACTGGAGCAACAATCCTTCCAGCGCATTATCGATGGGCGCCAGTGGTTGGTGGACGAGATACGCTATGCCATTTTCCCCGAACAGAGCGGCACATTGGAGATTCCCGCCCAGATCTTCTCCGGGCGTGTTGATCGTGGTCGCCGTGGCTTTTTTGATCTCGGTGGTGGCGGACAGCTGGTCCGTCGCACCACGCAGCCGATCACCATCAAGGTATTGCCAAAGCCCGCCAGCTATCCACCCAATGACTGGCTGCCAGCCGAGCAGCTGACACTGCAGGAGACCTGGTCCAGCCCACCGGAACAATTGCGCGTGGGAGAATCTGCTACCCGTACAATCCGTATTGTGGGCGAAGGATTACAGGGCGCCCAGTTGCCGCCTATCCTGTTTACGCCACCGGACGGATTAAAATACTACCCCGATCAACCCGGTATCAGCGAGCAGGAAATTAGCACGGGGCTTGAGGGTATTCGGGAGGACAGCGCAGCGGTCGTGCCGACTCGCGCCGGTAACTATACGATCCCCGAGATTCGCATTCCCTGGTGGAACACCACCATAGGGGAGTTGCAGTACGCCGTCGTGCCAGCGCGACAGATCACAGCAACCGGCACCGCGCCAGCTAAGGCCAGTAACCCACCTGAAGCTGACGATGAAACCAGCAGCGCTGCGGTACTCCCGGCACCCTCTTCCGCTATTGATCTCGGGCCCACGGCGACCCCGGGTACTGTTGCTGTGCCGCTGGTCGAATTGCGAAGCTGGCAGGTTGTGGCAGCTGTCAGCGCGCTTGGCTGGATGCTGACCTTGATCTACCTGTGGCGAAAACACTCACAGAAACCCCCTGCGCCAGAGGCTGCCGCCGACACCCTGTCGGAGAAAAAAGCCTTCAAGGATCTCCTCACTGCCTGTAACCAGGGCAGCCCTGGCGGCGCGCGCGGCGCAGTGATCGCCTGGGCGGCGAGTTTCTCACCCGGCACCCCGACCGTCTCCCTCGAGCAGGTTGCCCGGGAACTGGGGGATGAGGAATTCAAACAGCAAGTCGGCGAACTCGATGCCGCGCTCTACCGCTCGGGAGGTGCCAGCTGGAACGGAAGCGCGCTGGCCGCGTGTGCAGGCCGCGTGCGCGCCGAGCGCGCCCACGGGCGACGATCGCGCGGGGAAACTACGCTTCAGCTTTACCCCTCGACACGGTAACTGCTACAAAAAAGCAGCGGTAGCTAGAGGCCTCCGCTGCTTTGGTGTTTCAGAACGTCTTACTAGCCAGGAATAACGTTGTTGGCGCATGGACCTTTCTGGCCCTGACCAACTTCAAATTCGACAGCCTGACCATCGCTAAGAGTGGCATAACCGCCGCCACTTTTGATTTCTGAATGATGAACGAAAAGATCTTTTCCGCCGTCTACAGGCGTAATAAATCCATAGCCCTTGTCTGCGTTGAACCACTTAACCGTACCTTTACTCATATTACTTACTCAAAATGATTGGTGAATTATTGTAAGTTTCCAGTTTCGCATTCACCGGTACGAAACGGAAATTCCTGCAACGGGATTACTCCGCGTCTGCTACTGCCGTGGCTGGCGGACTGTCATCAGTCGCCACGTCATCCTGTTCAATACTGTCACTGTCTGCGGCTTTTCTCTGACGCTTTTCTTCTTTCTTCTTTTTCTTGGCCAGTTCTCTCTGTCGCTTTTCAAAGCCGTAATTGGGTTTAGCCATCAGAATCCTCTATACATATTAAGCAGTCGCCATGAGCGGCGAGACCGCTGGCGCTCTAATCTAACACATCCGCGGCGAAAATGCTGTCTGTCGTGAAACATGCCACGAGCAACTTCTCTCGGTCAGCTCAGCGATTTCGTGACGACTTCGAATACATCCGGCGACAGTGCCGGCTCAGCGGCAAGGCGTTCAAGCTCTGTGCGCATCAACACTGCTCTACCGGCATAATTGCGCCACTTAGTCAGTGGTGTCAACAGTCGCGCGGCCAGCTGTGGGTTCAGTCCATTTAACTGGATGACAATATCGCCAAGGAAGCGATAGCCTGAGCCATCGCGTCGATGAAAATTAACGGGGTTCTGATTCGCAAAACCGCCTATGAGGGCGCGCACCTTGTTGGGGTTGTGTATATCGAAGTCTGTATGATCCATCAGTGCCTGTACCCGCGACAATGCCAGTGCGTCGGGAATGGCGGCGTGAAGCTGCAACCACTGGTTAACCACTAACACTTCATCGCGCCAGTCCTGATGGAAGCCTGCCAGAGTACTGTCGCGCAAATCGCTGTCGGCGTAAAAGGCAATTTCCCTGAGCGCGGCTAAACGGTCTGTCATATTACTGGCCACCCGATACTGATCGACGGCCAGTTCCATATTTTTGGGATCGGCAGCGACAAGATAGGTGAGGCAAATGTTGCGCAGGCTGCGCGCGGCTATCTGCTCACCGTCCGGTGCATAAGGCGCCTCGTTTTGAAGCCGCTGATAACAGGCCAGCAGGGATTCAGCGAGCGCCGCGCCCAGTGCAAAACTCACGGTGTCACGGGCCCGGTGAATTGCATCCACATCGGCACCATCGCCGTGACTGGCCAGTTCGGCCAAATACCCCTCACTCGGCAGGCGCAGCATCTCCGCTACCAGCGCCGGATCCAGCGACTCGTCCTGCAATAAATCGCCAAAAGACTCGATCAGCGACCGATCCACTAACGGCAGCGCATTCGACGAGAGTTGCGTCTCCACCTCACCAATAATGCGAGTGGCCAATGCCTGGGCACTGTCCCAGCGTACAAAGCCGTCGCCGTCACGGCGTATCAGCGCGCAGAGATCGTCCTTACTGTAGTCGTAGTGCAGGCGCACAGGCGCAGAAAAACCGCGCAACAACGAGGGCACCGGGCGCTCGGCGACTCCCTCGAATACGTAGCTTTGCTCCGCCTGGTTCACGGTTAATACTGTGTGGGTGTTGTCACTGGTTTCTGGATCGGGCTCACGCCCCGCCAATCGCAGCGGAAGATTCCCCGCATCGCCCAGCAGGCCGATGGCCAGCGGGATCACAAATGGCAGCTTTTCTGCCTGGCCTGGCGTCGCCGGGCAGGATTGTGCGACGTGCAGCGAGTAGCGCTGTGCTGTAGCGTCGTACTCATCGCGTACCGTCAGCTGGGGGGTTCCCGCCTGCGAATACCAGTGGCGAAACTGACCCAAATCCACGCCACTGGCGTCTTCCATCGAACAGACAAAATCCTCACAGGTGACGGCCTGGCCATCGTGGCGCTCAAAGTACAGATCGGAACCGCGCCTGAACGACTCGGCGCCCAACAGTGTGTGTATCATACGCACGACCTCAGCGCCCTTCTCGTAGACCGTCAGTGTGTAGAAATTATTGATCTCCATATACGACTCGGGGCGAACCGGGTGCGCCATGGGGCCCGCGTCTTCAGCAAACTGGGCCGTCCGCAGCATACTGACTTCCCCCACACGATTAACGGTGGGCGAGCCCATATCCGCCGAAAACTGTGCGTCACGGAAAACCGTGAACCCCTCCTTGAGGCTGAGTTGAAACCAGTCACGACAGGTGACCCTATTGCCGCTCCAGTTGTGAAAATACTCGTGAGCCACAATCGACTGGACGCGCTGAAAGCCGGCATCCGTTGTGGTGTCCGGGCTGCACAACACACAGGATGTGTTAAAGATATTCAGGCTCTTGTTCTCCATAGCGCCCATATTGAAGTCGTCCACGGCGACGATATTGAAGATATCCAGATCATACTCACGCCCGTACCTTTCCTCATCCCAGCGCATAGACTGCTGCAGCGAAAGCATCGCATGGGCACACTTATCGAGATCCTTGTCCTCCACGTAAATACGCAGGGTGACGCGACGACCGCCCATGGTGGTAAAACTGTCCTCGATGTGGGATAGGCTGCCCGCGACCAGCGCGAACAGATAGGCGGGTTTGGGGAAGGGGTCATGCCATACGGCCTGGTGACGACCATCCGTGAGGTCGTTCGTATCGAATAGATTCCCATTACTGAGCAACACCGGATAGCGCTCGCGCTCGGCCTCTATTGTCACCGTAAACACCGACAGCACATCGGGCCGGTCGAGATAATAGGTGATCCTGCGAAAACCTTCCGCCTCGCACTGGGTACAAAACAGGGCCCGCGACTTGTACAGCCCCGACAAGGAGGTGTTCAGCTGGGGCTCAATGCGCGTCCGACAAGTGACTACGCACTGGCCGGGCACCACGTGAATCAGCAGCGAATTCTCGCTGACACAATAATCTACAGGCTCAAGCGCTACGCCATCGATTGCCAGCGACAGCAATTCCATGTCCTCGCCGTGCAATTCGAGCGATTCGTTCTCTACCACTGAGTCGTCACGCAGCAGGTGGAGGCGCGACGTCACAATCGCGCAATCCTCCTGCAGTTCAAAGTGCAGCTCGGTGCGCCCAATGAGGTACGCGGGGCGTTGATAGTCTTTGAGAAAGATGGATACTGGATCGGCGTCTCGCATAATTCTACCCGGTCGTTTGCAGGGACACGTGATAACCGCCGTATTTGCGCATATTGATCACACCGGTATCAAACATCAGGTACTGGCCCTTGATGCCCATTAGGGTGCCACCAATACCGGGTGTCTTGTCCAGGTTGAGGGATTTCACTTTGGTCGGATACTCCAACACGGGGTAACTGATATGGACATCTGGTTCATCGGGCAGCTCCGTGATGGCCTGTATACCATGCGTTTGTAGCAGTGCATTCAACTCGCCCGCGCAATCTACCATCAGGCGCTGGCGCACCGCTTCCAGATCAACAGGTTCGGCATCGCTTTTGAGCATCGCCTGCCAGTTGGTCTTGTCGGCTATATGCGACTTGAAAGCTGTCTCAACGAGGCCCGATTGCAGCCGATTGGACACACGGAAAATCGGCCGGGCCTGAGTAGCGCCCTGATCCATCCAGCGAGTTGGCACCTGCGAACCACGCGTAATACCCACTTTGGTACCCGAGGTGTTGGCGAGATAAACGATGTGATCGACCATGCAGTGCTGCTCGCCCCACTCGGGCTCTCTGCAGGTGCCCGCAGCGTAATGGCACTTTTCAGGACTGACGATACAGCTATCACACTGCGCCAAGCGCTTGAAGCAGGGATAACAGTACCCTTGATTAAAACTTTTACTGGTTTTGCGGTCACAGTGGATGCAGTTGATCGCCCCGTGAAACTGCAGTTGCAATTGCTGGCCCAGATACTGGTTCATCGGAATTGCATACTCACCTAGCAGCATCGTGTAAGACACCGGGTCAACAAGCTCGGTTTTCATCTTGCGTACGGCACCTGCCGCCACTAACTCAGACACCTAATCTCTCCATTTCAGGGGTGTTTGAGAAGACGTATCGCACTGCTCACCGGCTTTTTCTTTCTTCTGGATAAACCCGACGCGCTCGCGATCCGAGAGGTGCCTCTCGCCCCAGGCAATAATGGCCTGCATGGAGTGAGTGCGCTGCTCATCGGTTAAAAGCTTGCCATCGGGCCACTTACCGAGTTCGACCGCACGCAACAGGCGGTGGTAGATCTCGGGTGACATCGTTTCAATTGTTTGCTGATAGTCCATTGAGGTTTTCATGCTGTCAGGGATTGTGATTGTACTTGGAAAGCGCGCCAAACACAGCGCCCAACGCAGCGCCAGACAGCAGGCCACCGACGTGGGCGGCATTGGCGATGGCACCAAAGCCGAGCATTTCCACCATGCCCACCATACACGCGACCAACCAGCCGATCATCAGTATCATAATGCTTTTGGAGGGTTGAATTTGCCACGCCGGTTGCAGCAGCGGTGCCACCCAGCAAAAACCTAACATGCCATAAACGACGCCCGACATCCCGCCGAAAAGACTGGCGCCATCGAATATAAACTGGCTGACGTTGGACACCGCAGCGATCACGAGGAACAGCATAAACATATTGAAGTGACCGAGTACCCGCTCTACCCGCCCTCCCAGATCCCACAGCCAGAGACTGTTGAAAACAATATGTAACCAGCCAAAATGAATAAAAACCGGCGTGACCAGACGCCAATACTGGTGGCCAATGCTGTCGAATAACAGTTGATCGCCACTCATTCTAATCGGCGTAAACGTAAGGTAATTCAGCCAGCTAATTGGCGCATGGAGGTATACCAACATAAATCCGCAAAAACTCAGGAGAATCAGCACCAACGTCACCGGGGCCTGGCGCCACTGCATCGCGGTGGAAGCTGCAGGCGCCGCACGCTGCCGTGGCGACAATTCGATGCGCACTTCGCCAGCGCGCCACGCGCGGTAAAGCTCCTGTACTTGCCCGGTCTGATCAGCGCGCACCACCATCACCACCTGCTGTCCGCCTTTTTCAAAGATACGGTGCATCACACCGCGTTGCTGCAACAGTGTGCTCAGGGGTAACAGGTCTTCCTCAACAGCGACGCTGAGGGCCGGGTGAAAATCTACCATCAATTAACCAACGCATTGCTCCAGCGCAGCTTGTCTCTGCAACTGGCGTAAAAACTGTGTCCCAGCGGATGTAGCAAGGTCAACCGGTGCGGATACTTTACGATATGAACGGAATCACCGGGTCGCGCCTTCATATTGGCTCTCCCGTCGCAAGTTACAGGAGGATGAATCCGGTTTCTGGCGAGAATGTCCAGGCGAATTTCCGAATTCCCGTCAACCACAATAGGCCTGCTGCTCAGGGCGTGTGGAAACATCGGCACCAGCACTATCGCATCCAGCGCGGGATGCATAATAGGCCCGCCTCCGGACAGAGAGTACGCGGTGGAACCCGTCGGTGTTGACACAATCAAGCCATCCGCGCGTTGACGGTACACAAACGTATCGTTGACACACAATTCGAATTCGATCATCTGTGCAGAGGTCCCTGAATTGACCACCACATCGTTTAGCGCTTCGCCGCGCCCTATCACCGCGCCGTCTCGCCGCACTTCCGCATCCAGCAAAAAGCGGCTTTCGCGCTCGAAACCGCCATCGAGCACAGCGGGAATCTCCACGGAAATTTCATCCGGCGTAATATCGGTGAGAAAGCCGAGGCGACCCCGGTTGACCCCCAGTACCGGCGTATCATATTTCGCCAGCGTACGAGCCGCGCTGAGCAGGCTGCCGTCGCCACCGACCACGATCACCAGATCGGCCTCGGCCCCGATGGTATCCAGAGATGCCAGGCGCATCGCATGGTCGGGCAGGATGTCACCCAGCGAATCTTCCAGCAGCACATCCAGACCGCGCGCCTCCAGTAGCGTAATCAACTCTCTCAATACGCCCGTCTGTCCACGCTGACGACTACGGCCGGCCAAACCAATTTTTTTGAAAGATGCCTGCATCAGCCCTGCTGCTCTATCATAAAGGGGTGGTATTATAACCACGAACCCACACTGTAGTGCAGCGATCATCAATTATTCCTACCAGACTCAAACAGTGCGGGACCTCGCCTGGGCTTGCTTCGGCCCCCAAATGCTGCAAATAGAGCGCGTAGCGAGTGCGCGATCGAGGGTATCTGCTTGCACCTTCGCGCTCACACCAAAAAGAATACGGTGGCTGCAGGGCCTGGATCGCAACCCCACAGCACTGCTGGAGCACTTGTCGAGGCGCCCTACTCACCGTCTGGGCGTTTATTTCGAGCGACTCTGGCACTTCTTCCTACAGCAAGACCCGACCATCGAGTTAATCGCGCACAATCTCCCCGTGCACGATGGCGGCAGGACACTGGGCGAATTTGACTGTATTTACTACAGTAGAGAGCGCGCATGCCATATCCACCTGGAGTTGGCGGTGAAATACTTCTTGGGCGTACCGCGCAGTGGTGACACGATCACGCCGGCAAACGCGCATGAGTGGCTGGGACCAGACCAGCGCGATCGGCTTGAGACCAAGCTCGATCAACTCTTGCAGCGCCAAATTATGCTGGCAGACGCACCAGCGGCCAAACGGCAGCTGGAAGAAATCGGCATAGGCGAGATGGACAGGGAGATCGCCCTGAAGGGGTATCTATTCCAACCCCTCATAAATGCCCCGCCGCCACCACCGGGCTTCAACAGCGCGTTCACACTGAGCTACTGGGTGACCTATCAGCAGCTTGCAGCACACTGCGCGACCCTGGATGAAACGGCATTCGTGATATTGCCAAAGATGTACTGGCTGAGCCCCGCGCAAAGCACCACATCCGATGCATGGCTGACTCGAGAGGCGTTACTGGCCCAGCTGCCGCAGCAGTGGGAAGACGACCAGTACCCTGCGCTGGTCGCGGCACTGGATGCCAATGGCGCAGAAGCCAGCCGTTTCTTTGTTACGCCTGGAGCGTGGCCTGACGGCAGTAAACCGTGAGCGCAAACAGCGCGGGGCGGTACAATTGTCCATCCCGGCACTCTATACTGGCGGCGCAATCAGACAAATGAGCAGCATGCATGCATAGCCCTCAAGACGCCAAATGGCCTTTCCGCTGGGATCTTCTCCTGCGCTACCGCTTTATCGAGACCCTCGTTCTGTGGGAGGGCCGACTCACCACCCGCCACCTTTGTGACACCTTCGGTATCGGTCGCCAGCAGGCCAGCAAGGACATCAACAATTACATCCGGGAGGTCGGGCCGGGCAATCTCGAATACGACAAATACCTCAAGGGCTACAAGCCGACAGCCGTGTTCAAGCCACAGGTGACGCAGGGACTGGCCGACGAGTACCTGCACCTCATGGCACGCAATAATGAACTGATGAACGTGTTTGAATCACTGTCTCTGAATGTCGGGAATGTCGAAGTGCTGTCGCTGCCGGTGCGGGACGTCAAACCCGAGGTGTTACGCCCTATCATGCAGGCGGCACGCCAACAGCGACGGCTGGATGTTGATTATGTGTCGCTCAATCACCCCGACCGTGAGGGCCGCATTATCGTCCCCCACACACTGGTTTACAGTGGCTTGCGTTGGCATGTGCGCGCCTGGTGTGAGAAAAACAGTGCCTACCGGGACTTTGTGCTGAGTCGCTTTCGCGATATCCCCGAGATCATGGATGAATCCGCACACGGCGCAGACGAGGATACCGAGTGGCACACCCGGGTTGTCGTGCGCATTGCGCCCGACCCGCGTCTAAGTCCCGCGCAGCGAGAGGTGATTGAGGTAGACTACGGCATGACCGATGGCGCGCTTGAGATTGCTACCCGCGCCCGACTGGTGCCCTATGTGCTGCAATTGCTGCATATTGAGCCGGGCGAACCTGTCGACGACCCCACCGCACAACAAATCGTCGTGGAAAACCGCGATGAGCTGGCAGACTGGCTGTTTGGATAGAGGACTAAAGAGCATGAATACAGAGAATCAATTTGGGGTCGCTTATTCCGAGAATAGATTCTGGAGTAAGTTAAAACGGTATGCCAAAACGGCCGGAACGGAGGTCGTGGAAAAAGCGTTGCTGCTGTACTACGCTATGCAGGAAGAAAAAGCCCCCGCCTGGGCCAAGGGCACGATTGCCGCCGCGCTTGGTTACTTTATTGTTCCGGTGGATGCTATCACCGATCTGGTACCGGGTATTGGTTATGCTGACGATCTGGCTGTATTGGTACTGGCGATCGCGGCGGTCTCTCGCTATATCAATGACGATGTACGTGCGAAGACTGCGGATAAGATGCTCAGATCGGGCAGTAGTTCGTCTGCGGCGCGCCCGAACATATGTCGCAGCTCTGTTTCAAGATCTTCGTGATCCGGGTCGCCGCAGTAGTGACCATGGCGGGGCCTCCAGTGGAACGACAATGGGTGAAGCCAAAAATGAATTTCCCGCTCCAACGGTATCAACTACGTCAATCGAATAGCCGCAGTTATAGTAATTCCTATCGCCGACCTTAAGTAGCGCACCGTGGCGGCCATTTGTTACTTAAATAATTAGCGTAGTGGTTTTCTCTGAAATACGCTCGACATTCTGTTCCAGTGAGTTGTATCTCAAGATGACAATCTGGCTTTCTCAAATTGACATCAAACACACTGAATTTAACTACTTTTAACAGTTTCTTTAAGGTCATCAGCGAAACATCACTGCGCCCAACCAGGCTGCCAAAGACCAAAATATCAGAGGACTTTACCTGTCCGAGCAGCCCTGGGCTCAATGCAATATTGTGCCACGCGGTATCAGCGACAATATCGTATGAGGCTGAGCCTCGCTCATCCAGCGTCACTTCAACCGTGCTCGTTTTCTTTACTGGATCAACTGCAATAAAGTCGATACCGATATTCCGCTCCCTCAGGACCTCGCCAAAACAGCTTATGGCAATCACTGCCGATTTTCTGTTCTTTGCAAATAGACTTGGCATAAGCAGTCTCAGCTAAGAACATCGAAATTTATGCGCCGGAATACTGCTGCCTGCCCACAGTACAAACCGTTCCTGTCTACCAGATTCCAAACCGTCGCGTCTTCAATTCTGAATCGCTTGCCTGTTGCGGATATTCTCACACCTTGGTAGTCGTCTACAAAACCATGTTGTGTTACGCGGGCGAGAAGCCGCTCTCGCGCCACTCGATTCACCGGCTCTGCAGATTTTCTAGACGCCAGCTTGGTGAACTCAAACCAATCCCTCTCAAAGACGCTGAGCGCAGTTTGATTGCCATAGTTGAAGATTGGGTCCGCTTCGGAGTTGTGTGACACGACACCGTAAGGCGCTTCAAAGAGTGCTCTATAGCGCGCTTGCGCGGATAGCTCAGGATCCACTAAATCTCTACCCGTACAACGGTGGTAATTGGATATCAGCACTTCCGCGTGCGCAGCAAGATAACCGTTGTCTGGGGCTGGCTGATTCATTATCTGCATAAGGGGCTGCAGGTGCCATAGAGAAATAGATTTGCAGCCATTCTTCCTATTATTCTCACTCGTATCTCAGTGCAATTTTGATGCTGCTCGCGGTGGCAATACGATGACCAAAACAACTATAGCGAACAAAAGCGCACCCGCCGCGGTATACCGACTGAACTCCAGACCACCCGTTTCTACCAGGGTGGCGGCAAGAATTTTAATAATCCAGAACCCCAGCGTAACCTGAGGGACCTTGATAAGAACATCTTTCATTTCGGAATTCATTGTTACCCCGTGTTGTTGGCTTCGGCTTGTTCGCCTGCAGCTAGCTGCATGAAACTAACCGTCCTCCCGCCGCAACCAAACTAACGGAATTTTGCGCTGCGCCTTCTCCAGATACTCGCCCTGGTGCTTGTTGTTCGCCACAATGGTTTTCCACAGCGCTTCACGCTCCTCGTCAGGCACTTCCTCTGCGATAGCTCTGTAGTGGTCCCTACCCTTCTGCACCGTCACTGCCGAGTTGGCCTGCATATTCAGATACCACACCGGGTGGCTCTCCTTGCCGCTGTTGGACGCGGAGACAACAATGGAATTACGGTAGGGATAACAGGCAATCGGCACACAGCGCGGGAGGCCGCTCTTGCGGCCGATGGTTTCAACCAACGCCACATCAATCCAACCCATGCGGGCGCCGAGTCGGCCACCGCTCACGCGGTATAGCCACATGTGGGCCTTACCAAAATTTTTCCAGCTCAGCATTCTTTTTACCACCTTGTTATCGTATGTAACGCGAGGCGTGGTGCATTCAGGACCGCAATTTGTCCAGCAGATCAATGGGTACCGGAAATACCAGTGTCGAGCTTTTGTCGCCGGCAATCTCCACCAGGGTTTGCAGGTAGCGCAACTGTATCGCCTGGTCCTGACCGGAGAGTATTTTGGCAGCTTCTGCCAGTTTTCCAGCCGCTTCCGCCTCACCCATCGCGTGGATGACCTTGGCGCGGCGCTCGCGTTCGGCCTCGGCCTGTTTAGCCAGTGCCCGCACCATAGTTTCGTTCAGGTCGACGTGTTTGATTTCCACGTTCGCAACCTTGATGCCCCAGGCCGCCGTTTGTTTATCCAGTATGCTCTGGATATCGGCATTGAGGCGTTCACGCTCCGCCAGCATATCGTCCAGTTCATGTTGGCCCAGCACAGAACGCAGTGTGGTCTGGGACAGCTGGCTGGTGGCCTCCAGGTAATTCTCTACCTGTATAATTGCGCGCTCCGGGTCAACCACCTTGAAGTAAATGACGGCGTTCACTTGCACAGAAACGTTGTCACGGGAGATAACATCCTGGGTCGGCACATCCATCACGATGGTGCGCAAATCCACCTTCACCATTTGCTGTAACACGGGGATGATGATGATCAAGCCTGGACCTTTGATCTTGTAAAATCGCCCCAGCGTGAAAATGACACCGCGTTCGTATTCGCGCAGTACGCGAAACATAACAAACAGCAGTGCGAGTACCAGAAACAGCATGACGCCAATGACCGGAAAGCCCAGCATGATCTCTTACCTCTCTTTATCCTTACTGACGTGCAGCGTTAGACCATCGATAGATTCGACCGTCACTCTATCATGCGGTGCCAACGACTCGTCGCAGGCAACCGTCCACAATTCACCGTCAAGATTAACGCGGGCAACGCCCCCCGGCACAGCCTCCACTTCGGCCGTCGCGCCCAGCAGATGATTCAACCCCGTCACCACTGGCCGCCTGCGTGCGCGCATCATCATGCCCACGCCCAGTACTAACAGTAAGGCGCTGAACGTGGTAACACCCAGGATCATCGGCAGTGCAATCTGGTAGGCGGGTATTTCCGTATCCATCAGGAGTACCGAGCCCACCACAAAAGCCACCAGCCCCCCCAGACCCAGTAAGCCAAAACTGGGACTAAAAGCCTCGGCTGTCATCAACGCAATACCCAGCAAAATCAGCCCGAGCCCCGCATAGCTGACGGGCAGCGCCTGAAACGCATACAGCGCCAGCAGTAGGGAAATCGTCCCGATGATGCCAGCCAGCCCACCACCGGGATTGTAGAACTCAAGCAGCAGCCCACAGACCCCCACCAGCATCAGAATATAGGCGATATTCGGGTCGGTGATAACCCCCAGGAATTCGCTGCGCCAATCCACCGGATGCGTGTACACCGCCAACCCCGCCGTTTTCAGCACTACACGCCGCTCCCCTACGTCTACTTTGCGACCTTCCAGTTGCGCCATCAAGTCCGGTATCGAGGGCGCAATAATTTCAATCACGCCCCGTTTCAACGCGGCGTTCGCCGACAGGCTGGCACCGTCGCGCACCGCTTGCTCTGCCCACTGGCTGTTGCGACCGTGCAGTTGTGCAAGGCTTTGTATGTAGGCCGCCGCATCGTTGACGATTTTGTGCTCCATGGGCGTCATCGCAGGCTCGTCCTGCCTCTCGTCTTTGCCAAACTGCGCGAGCTCAGGCTTGCCGATCTGCACCGGTGTCGCCGCGCCCAGGTTGGTACCTGGGGCCATAGCAGCCACACTGGCGGCGTACAGGAGGTAGGTGCCGGCACTCGCAGCACGGGCGCCACCGGGTGCGACGTAGGCGATCACCGGGAGCGGCGCGGCGAGGATGGCCTTGATCATCTCGCGCATCGCGATATCCAGCCCCCCCGGGGTGTCAATACGCATGATCACAAACTCGGCATTCGCCACCTCAGCCCGTTCCAGCCCGCGCACAAAATGGTCAGCCATGGACGGGCCGATGGCGCCGTCCACCTCAATCAGCCACGCATCAGCGCGGGCATTAGCGCTCAGAGCCAAAACAGAAAGCAGTATCAAACCGTACTTGAAAAGCGTCGTGGTCATATCGTGTGCACCCTACGCGGAGTATAGAACACCTTACACAGATCAGGACAATCGTATCAACGGGGTGACGTTACCCGCCGCCGAATAATCGCCAGAAACAAAGCGGTGGAAATACCTGAAGCAGCAAAAATCATACACATCACCACAATCTGGTAGCGCGCCGCAATCAGCGGAGACACACCCGAGAGGATTTGCCCTGTCATCATACCGGGCAGTGAGACCAAGCCGACCGCGAACAGGGAATTGATGACGGGAATCATCGCAGCCTGGTAGGCAGTCAATCGCGCCGACTCCCACGGCGCGCCGTAGGCCAATTCAGCGTACAGTCGCTCCGCGGCCAGGCTCACTGCCGTCATCGCATTGGCAAACACCATGCCCGCCAAAGGGATCATGTGGTTCGGCAGGTACCAGGGCTCTATTTGCAGCACCACCTGGGTGATCAATGCCAGCGTGAGTCCACCGCCCACGCTAATAGACACCACCGACGCACCCAAGAGTGCGCGCCGCTGCGCAGGCACGGTACCCAGAGCGATCCAACTGGAGGCGAGTAACATAATCAACAGCACTAGCAGAATCAAAACGCCATTGCCCGCGCCGAAAATCCACGCCAGCACATAGCCTATCAGGAGCAACTGGGCCAACATCCGCGTCAACGCGTAGACGGCACGCCCCAAGTCATAGGACCACTTGAACAAAATAGCCAGCGTAATCGCCACTGGCACGAAGGCCAGTGCCAGTTGCCACAATGCGAGGTGAATGATGGGATTAACCATGCCTGACTCTAGCCGAGAAACGCCGCGCCAGTACGCTTAATTCTGCGCGCTGGATACGGGTGAAGGCAACAGTACCTCAGCGCTGTGGCCCTGCAGTTCCAGTATGCCCCGACGCAGATCGACACCCCAGGTCGCAAAAACCCCATTGAACGCAGGGTCCTCACCCGTGATTTCGTTGAACGCCCAAATATCCTCGCTCTCGCGGGTATCCACTGAACGCAGCAGTACCAAACCGCTGGCGGCATCCGCCACAGCAACACTCACCGTGATGGAGCCGCCGGTATTGAGGTCCTTCGCAAGGCTAGCGCGCGTCTCGTTGGGGTGCACCGCAACAACGGCCGTGTTGACGATCAGTTGTGCCTGCTGCGGACTGCTCACGATAGTGAAATCGGACTGCGCGGTGAGCGCGATTGAAAATTCAAACGCAATTGTCCGCTGCAGTACGGCGCCCTCCTCATCCGTTACCCACCACTCGGGATTCGCGGGCGTACCCTCGGGCTGAATAACCTGCATATTGGCCAGATTAGCGGGCGCGATGTAGATATTACGAAAACTTGCAATGTCTGCGGGTGCGGAAGGCGTGACATAGAGCTTATTCACCTGCTCAGTCGTCACGGTTGGCGTAGCGGGGGCATTGAGGCTTGAGCTCCAGGCTTCAAACTCTGCGCAACCGCCAAGCAACAATACAGCGCAAAATAGCGCTATCGCGGGTTTTATCAACATGCCGACGTCCTTTGATCAACAGTGAGCCGGCCAGGAGAGTCCTATCCTGACCAGCGGGCGCTTTGGATCGCAGAAGTATACCCAAATTTTCAGAGCCGCCTAGCACCACGATACAGCCGTTGGGCTGCCGCACCAAATCCGCTACACTCTCGCTTCATTTTAGCACCGGTCTATGCCATGTCCGTACCAACAACACGGTCAATCAGCACGCTTGCGCTGGCCAGCCTGTTGGCCATTGCCCTTCCCGGACGCACGGCGCCGGTGCAGGAGGATGTGCTGGTCACGGCCAGCCGGGTGCAGGAGGACGCACTCAAGCTGCCACTGTCCTGGTCTACCGTGAACAAGGAGACGCTGGAGCTGGTTGACCCGGTACATATCAATGAGATCATGCAACGCGTGCCGGGCGCCTGGATCAGTCGTGGCAATGGTCAGGAGAGCATCATCGCACTGCGCTCACCCGTCCTCACTGGCAGTGGCAGTTGCGGCGCATTCTTTTCAGCCGCCGATGGCATCAGCTTGCGCGCACCGGGTTTTTGCAACGTCAACCAGCTGTTTGACTCCAACTTTGAACAGGCCGGTCGTATCGAGGTGTTACGCGGTCCGGCTACTGCGCTCTACGGCTCCAGTGCGATGCACGGCGTCATCAACGTGATTAGCGCCGCGCCCACCGAACAACTGGACAGCTTGCTGTCAGTGGAGGGGGGGCCCTACGATTACTACCGCACCAAGTACCGCTACAGCGACACCGTCGGCCGCAATGGTATCAGCGTCAGCGCCAACGCCACCACCGACGGTGGCTACCAGGACGACTCTGGATACGACCAGCAAAAGGCTATCGTGCGCCACGACTACAGCGGCCAGAACTGGGATTTTCGCACCGTGCTGGATACCGCTAACCTGAGGCAGGATACCGCCGGCTACATCGCGAGCTACAAAGCCTACCGTGATGGCGACCGCAGTAAAACCAACCCCAATCCGGACGCCTACCGGGATGCCTGGTCCGTGCGGCTTTACAGCGAGGCGAGTGTGCCGCTGAATAACAACAGCACACTCACCCTCACGCCCTACCTGCGCGCGAATGATATGGAGTTTCTGCAACACTTCCTGGCCTGGCAGCCGGTGGAGAAAAACGCCCACGACAGCCTGGGACTGCGCGCCACCGTGAACACCGATACTGGTGCATTGCGCTGGGTAAGCGGCATTGAGCTGGAATACACTGACGCAACGCTGAAAGAAACCCAGGATGAGCCATTTGGCCCCAACCAACCCGCCGGCGTGCACTACGATTACCGGGTACATGCTGGCGTCGCGGCGCTGTACAGCCAGGTGCGCACCCAGCTTAACTCGCCCTGGGAGCTCGACGCCGGGGTCCGTTTTGAGTACACCAACTACGACTATAATAACCGTACCGACGATGGCGCGCCCTGCGCGCCCGATGCTAGCGCCTGTCGCTTCTACCGCCCGGTAGACCGCGATGACGATTTCGCCGACTGGTCGCTTAACACCGGGGTGAGCTACAGCCTGAGCGAGGACCATATTGTTTATCTGCGCTATGCGCACGGTTTCCGCGCGCCGCAGGCGAGCGAGCTGTACCGCCTGCAAGCGGGACAAAAGAGTGCCGATCTGGATTCGGAAAAGATCGACAATGTGGAACTGGGCCTGCGCGGTTACTGGCAACGCAACACCCGTTATGACATTGCCGTCTACTACATGAACAAGGACGACGTGATCTTCCAGGATGCCGACCGACAAAATGTCAGCGGTGCCCAGACCAACCACTACGGCGCAGAGATGAGCGTTGATTTTCTGCTCAGCGACAGCTGGTCCGTGGGCATTGATGCCAACTACGCCTCTCACAGCTACGATAATCACATAGAGCTGCTGGGTAGCAATAACGACATCAAAGGCAACGACATTGACACCGCGCCCAAGGCCTTTGGCAGTGCCCGCCTCAGCTGGGATTTTTCCGCGTTGGCCCAACGCCCCAGCCGTGCCGAACTGGAATGGGTGTACATGGATTCCTATTTCCTTGAGCCTGAAAATGAACACCAGTACAACGGCCACTCTCTGCTCAACCTGCGCATCACCAGTGATCTGACACCGCGCTGGTCAGCGGGTTTACGCCTGACCAATCTGTTGGACGAAGAATATGCCGAGCGGGCAGATTACGGCTTCGGTGAATACCGGTATTTTGTGGGGCAGCCACGCGGTGCCTATCTGCAAATCAGCTACCAGTTTGGGGCAATTTAGCAGTCCCAGTCCAAACGATTAACCGCTTCCTGCACAGCAGCCTGTGGCATCACTGCGGTGCGCCGGCGCACCAGAATCTTGCACTCTCGTCGCCCCGCCACGCCGCCCATCGCAACACATGCAATAACTACTTAGCTTTACTGCAACATAATTGACACGAACACTCTGTACTCTACAGCTGGCCGGATTCTTGCATTCACAGATAATGCCACCACCCGCCGTATTGAGAGAAGACATACAATGACAGCGCTTGACGTTCAACTCCAAACCATAGCAACCACGAGCAGCCCGCAATCCACCATCGCATTTTTTGACCTCGACCGAACCCTGATTGCGGGTTACTCGATACTGGCGGTCGCCCGGGAAGCCGCCGAACAGGGCGCTCGACGGGGCAGGTTGCGACAGGCGGGGAAGGTTGTGCAGGACATCGTCAAACACAAAGTCTACAGTTCCGGCACAAATTACCATCGCCTGGTCAAACGTACGGCGAAGGCGCTCACCGGGGTCTCCGAATCCTCACTGCATGAGATCGGGGCGCAGGCCTATCGTAAGCACATCGCCAAAACGCTCTATCGGGAAGCGGTGGCACTGGTGGAGGCGCACCGCGCGGCGGGACACAAACTGGTGATCATCACCTCTGCCAGTCGCTATCAGGTCGAACCGGTGGCGCGCGTGCTGGGCATTGAGGACATCCACTGTACGCGTCTGGAAGTTGCAGATGGTCGCTTCACCGGCAACGTTATCTCGCCCATGTGTTTTGGCGAAGGCAAACTACTGGCAGCGCAGCGCAGCGCTCGCCAATACAAGGCCACACTGAAAAGTTGCTGGTTCTACTCCGACTCCAGTGACGATCTGCCCCTGCTGCGCAAGGTGGGTCATCCGGTGGCCGTTAACCCATCTGACAAACTGGGCGTCCACGCTCGTACCAAGCAGTGGCCGCAGCTGTCATTTTCGACACGTGGCCTACCCAGCCTGGAAAGTGTCGCGCGCACCGTACTCACAGCACAAACTATTATCGGCACGACGGCGTTCGGGATGCTGAGCAAACGGCTGGGGCGCTCCCCCTATCGCTCCGCGAATCAGCTGACCCGCCTGTTCGGCGATATAGGCAGCGCTTTTGCCGGGCTGGATTTCGAAATCGAGGGGCTGTGCAACCTGCGCCGGGAACGCCCCGCTATTTTTGTGTTCAATCACCAGAGCTTGCTGGACTCCATGGTACTGGCGCATTTACTGCGCGAGGACGTGGTCGCGATGTGCAAGAAGGAAATGGCGGACACACCGATAGTAGGGCATTTACTGCGTCAAACCGACACCATTTTCGTAGACCGCGAGAAGTCCGACCAACGCGAGGTCCTGCAGCGCGCTCTGGAAGTCCTGAAAAGCGGACGCTCATTAGTCATTGCACCAGAAGGTAGCCGCAGCACCTTGGGCGACATACAGCCGTTCAAACACGGGGCGTTCTTCCTGGCGCGCAAGGCGGGCGTGCACATCGTTCCCATCGTCCTGCACAACGTGAAGGATGCCCTACCCAACGGCGGCTGGCTCATTCGACCCGCCACCATACGGGTGACTGTATTACCCCCCATACAGGGTGACTCTATCCGCAATATTCGCACGGCTTGTCACGCTCTGGAAAGCACCTACGCGCAGTTGTTGGGTAAATCTGCACTGGCGTCACTGCCCTACTCGCTCAACGCTGTCGCATGACACACGTATAGCGTAAAGCTCACGAGAGCCCCGGCGAGCAGCAGGGGATCATGCTGGCGCAGATATCAAAACCTTGAACAGCGAAAAAGCACTAACCTCGCAGGAAATTGAAGACGGTGCCAGCTCTATCATTCCCACCGGAGCAGTCGCCCACTTGTTCGGTGGCAGCGCATCAACCAGCTTCGAAATCGGCACTGGTGAGTACAACAAAAAGCTGGATACGAGGATCAGTCAAATCAAGTTAGAGTGCAATACTAAATAAACAATCGTAAAGACGTTCACTTCATCCAGGGGTAGCCACGGCGCCCCTGTAAACCTCCAGTATGAATCGCCAGTACGGGCGCCTCCGGGTCCCACTCTCCCCGCTTACGCAGCTGATGGATCGCAAACAGCATCTTACCGGTGTAGACAGGGTCAAGCTCAACACCCTGAATCGCCTCAAACGCCAGCATAAAATCTCGCAGCGCAGCATCGACACGGGCAAAACCGCCACAGTGAAATTCATGGCAAATAGACCAGCGAACCTCACAGTCCAATTGCAACGCCTGCAACACATCAGCAACCTTTTGCTCCAGATCAAACGCCCCTTTTAGTGCGGATATCCCATGGAGCTCACAGCGTATATCCAGGGTGCTCGCCAAACCGGCAAGCGTCGTCCCGGTACCCACCGGCACAACAATGCTTCTGGCCTGTGGCGCCCTGCGCCGGATTATCTCGCCAATATCTGCACAGCCGCGCACACCGATAAGCGACGCACCCCCTTCTGGAATCAGCAGGCAGGGCGCAAAACGCGCGCTGAGCTCTTGCTGATACTCAACATCATTGCGCCGCCGATACTCTGTGCGACTGACGTGAAGTATCCCCATACCCCAGCGAGCGGCATCCGCCAGCATTGCTGAATTTCCCTCTGTCGCCTCTTTGCGGACGATACCCACGGTTTCTATCCCGTGCTGATATCCCAGTGCGGCCAGCGCGTGTAAATGGTTAGACCAAGCGCCGCCAAACGACACCAGGCGCTCAGCACCTGCTTGTTTGGCCTGCGTTAAGTATTGGCACAACTTAAAAGATTTATTTCCTGGTGCGAGGCCACCGGTCTGGTCCAGGCGCAACAGACTCACATTGCGCAATGACACCCCAAGCACAGGGGTATCAAGGAGGCCTTGTATCACTGGATCGTTAGGATGATCTATGACAGACCCACATTGTTTTTGGCCAACACCTGTTCAGCGCGGTAACTGGATCGCACAAAAACACCAGAGACCACTTCCAGAAAGCCCTTTTCAAGACCCCACTGACGGAACTGCTCAAACTCGGCGGGTGGGACATAGCGGTCGATAGGGTAATGGTTGAGCGTAGGCTGTAAGTATTGGCCGAGGGTGAGAATGTCGACACTGGCCGTGCGAAGATCATCCATACACGCCTTGATTTCTGCTTCGGTTTCGCCCAAGCCCAACATCAGGCTGGTTTTGGTCAGCACCTCGGGGCGGTAAGTCTTGGCATGGGACAACACATCGAGTGTCTGTTGATAGCCGGCGCGAGGATCGCGAACGGGGTGCGTCAGGCGTCGCACCGTCTCAATGTTCTGCGCGAACACCACGATGCCAGAATCCAACACGGTTTCGACATCCTTCAACGCCCCTAAAAAGTCCGGCGTAAGCGCCTCTACCGCGGTGTCAGGGTTATCTGCTATAACTTGCTTTACGCACGCAGCGTAATGTGCGGCCCCGCCATCCGGAAGATCATCCCGATTAACCGAAGTCAGCACCACGTATTTGAGGTTCATCAACTGTACGGAGCGTGCCGTGTTCTGAGGTTCCTGTAAGTCCAGCCACCCCTTGGGGTTTCCAGTGTTGACGGCGCAGAAGCGACAGGCGCGGGTGCACACATCACCCATCAACATGATGGTGGCGGTACCAGCGCTCCAACACTCGCTCATATTGGGACATTTGGCCTCTTCACAGACCGTAGCCAGTTTGTGTTCGTGGACAATACCCTGCACTTTCTCGAAGGTCGCGCCGCCGCGCACTCGAACCCTCAACCAGTCGGGCTTACTCGCACGTACACCGGCGGTTGCCGTAGACTTGATCCCGTCCTTGATGGCGGTAATACCCCGGTCGTTAACGAACTTGTCGCCGCTACCGACCTGTACGGCGGGAATGCGGTCATGATCTGACATACGCTACAGCCCTGACTTTGCCCATATGCAAAACGCGCATTATAGCGGATCGGCAGCGCACAACACACCTGCCTATCGCGCCGATACTTGAGGCAGGACAAGGTATGCCCTGCGCAGCAACTCCCACCACCCACAAAGTGTCCCGCAGTTACAAACGTTTGAGCTAAAAGAAACGGATACCATCTCGCCATTCATCGCCTGAACGAAGTTCGCCAGACTCCGGAACCATCGCTGCAGTTCGATTTCGTGCGCCGTGCGGGCATCTGCGGCGGCTGTATTGCGGCCTGCGGTAGCGCCCGGATGCGCGAGGACTTTGTCGACGCCGTTGGATTAAACCAGATTACCCGTTTTCAACTGGACCCCAGAGACCTGCCGCTGTCCGCACAGGTTGCCTGCCTGCGTCGGCGCATGGTGGCAGCCGCCGGTTAATCCAGAAGTTTGTTCACTGCTTTTGAAACGGCGATCTTACCCTCTTCAAAATAGGCCTCGTGATTCTCCTCGATTTTCGGCAGATCGTATAAGTAATTCACCATGATACCAGCCGACTGATCGCGTCCTTTGTGTGACAGGTCTGCACCGCCATGAATGCCGTACAATAACGCACCATTGCCCAAATGAAAGCGAGCGACTACATCGCGGGGCAAGCGGCCTGACTTCTCGCGCAACAGGTAGTGCGCGCAGAGTTTCAGCTGCGCTTCATAGACCGCTGTATCCACCACAGCACCCACAGGGCCCTTGACCCGGTCGATCAACTGCTCTGGCACCAAGCCTTCGAGGTCGCTGTCGAGCAGCCATTTTCGAAAGCCCGGTACCGGCGATAATGTGACAAAGCTCTTGAGCGTGGGGATTTCCTTTTTCATCTCCTCAACCACACTTTTTATCAGGAAGTTGCCAAAGGTAATACCAGCCAATCCGGCGTGACAGTTGCTTATAGAATAGAACACAACCGTATTCACGCGCTCGCCCGGCGACACCTGCCGTTCCTGCAGTAACAGCGGGGATAGTGCGTTGGGAATACTGTCAGTCAACGCAACTTCCACGAACACCAAAGGATCGTTATCCAGTGCGGGGTGAAAGAACGCAAAGCAGCGCCTGTCCTCTTCGCGTAAACGGCTGCGCAGTTCTTCCCACCCGTTAATTTCGTGCACCGCCTCATAGTGGATAATCTTCTCCAGCACACTCGCTGGCGATGACCAGTCAATACGACGCAATTCCAGAAAGCCCTTGTTGAACCAGGAAATAAACAAGTGCTTGAGATCAGAATCAACACCTCTCAGCTGAGGATTGGATCGCAGCATTGCCAGTAAATGCCCGCGCATTACCACGAGTGTGCGGGTACCCTCCGGTGCCATATTAATTCTGCGAAACAGTTTCTGGCGAGGGGCTTCTGTCGCGTGATTCATGGCCCACAGGTTTTCGATACGATCGTCCCGACGATAATTCTCCATTGCCTCCAGAATCGCCGCGGCATCGACCTCAAAGTCGATCGCCAGACCAGCGAAAAAATCCTGCCGCTCTACAACCGGCAGCCGCTGATAGGCCGTCGCAACTTCACTGGCTAATGCCAGACCAGATGCCTCCCCGCGGTGTTCCAACAGATCCTGGCAGAGCGCAATCAGATTATCGACTGCTGACAGCGGCGCAGGTTGGGAGGCGCGACGTCTGGCCAGCAGTTCCCGGCCGACATCCATTACGGAACTCAGCGTTCGCCCCAATGAAGTAAAGGTTCTAGCGGGAAAGTCCGAATAGGACCGCTCCACTAATTCTGTGGAAACCTCGCCGTTGATCTGTTCTTCTGGCATGTTGAAAGTCCTTGTTGACGCCAATGCCACAAACGCGCCGAGCATTGGAAAAATCAATGGCGCCATCGGATTACGCACGTATCCGACATGAATACACCACCGCCACTATAAGACATAGGCGACCGTGGTGTTACCCTCTTACAAGACCACTGGCGCTAGAAAACCGAAAAATTGTGCAGCGGATAACACTTCCAACGTCGGCGACAGCTGGTTTCACGCTGAGGACACACCAAAAAGCGCTAACTCCTGCATGGCGACACCGCTGTTAATGTCCTATTCTATGCCCTCACCCGCTACCTTGGAAAACACACTATGAATCGATCGGTCGCACTTACCGCTCTAGTGCTCTGCGCCAGTCTATTGGGCGGATGCGCCCAATTTGAAAGCAGGCGTGGCGTGGAGGTCAACTGGCAGTCAACGGTTACGGAACAGTTGGTCAATGGTCAGAGTACACGGCGTGAAGTACTCGCAATGCTAGGGCCACCTTCGCAAGTCATTGCGCTCGATGGCGAATCAGCCTTGTACTACCTGTTCGAGCACTCTGAGGGCGAAGGCCTGATTCTGCTGGTGTACAACCGGATGCGTATTGATACCCGCTATGACCGAGCCATATTCTTCTTTGATCAAGACGATGTACTGACTGAATTTGCCACGCGCTTGTACACTACCGATGAGGGTTAGCGCGATAAAAGCGCTCGGTATCCTGCTGGCCTGCGGGCTGTTAACCGCCTGCTCGCAGTGGCGTTATGATCTGGGCACCCCGCTCGCGGAAGACATTGCCATTCCCGCACAACACACACCGCTGGCAGAGGCACTGGCGGTGCTCGGGCCGCCACTGCGAATGTCTGCTACCGACACCGGGTTTGTGCTCGCCTGGGAACACTGGCATATCCGTGAAAACTCTGTCGGCCTAAGACTGGGCATGCTGGGTGCAGATTTTATGTCGGCAGACTGGGGCGAAATGCGTATCAAGGGTGAGTTTTTACTGCTGACTTTTGACAAGCAGCACCTTTTAACCGGCGCAGCACGCTCCAACTGGGACAGCAACGGTGGCGGTGGCAAGTCGATTCAGCCCCTTTTTGGCTTTGTCTCTGTCGTGGATGTGGAGGACCTCACCGATATAATGCCGCAACACCACTGGGGAAGCTCACTACTTGAGCCGCTTCCTGGCACATTAAATTCCAGTTCCAATCTGGACACCGGGCAGAGCGGCCTACAGCAGCGGGGCACCCCTACCGCAGCGGGGCAGCAGTCTTTGGAAATGAACTGAAGGAAGCCTCATTAACATTAGGGCCACCCGGCTCCGGCTGCATCAACTGCGACGACTTCAATCTTCCCGGTTGTTTCAGCCGCAGCATGCGCGCCATGGGATGAGGCCGCTGTGACAGCAAAGAGCGTTTTTCCGTCACTGCCTCCCAGCATACAGGCGTAGCAGTTCTGGCTGGTGGCAATTCGATTGACGATCTCCCCGCCTTCGGCCACCAGAAGCACTTCGCAACCCAAAGCATTGGCTACCCACACCTGCTGGTTTTCGTTCAAGCAGATACCGTCGGGGGCGACCCCGGGGAGTGACGCCCAGATGCGGCGATTGGTGAGTGACTGGTCATCGGCAATAGTAAATGCAGTAAGACAACTGGCAAAGGTTTCGGCCACAATCAGGGTTTTGCCATCGGGCGTGATCACGCTGCCATTGGGAAAGTGCATATCTCCCGCTGCCAGATGCACCGAGCCGTCAGCATCGACACGCACCAGATTCGTCACCGGATGATTGTGAAAAACCTCCTCACCGCGCGCGTCCAGTTCTGCATCGAGGTCAAAGCCAAAGTTTCCGATCCACGCGGTACCCCACGCATTCACGACCATATCGTTGCACAAAAAGGCGGTGAGATGGCTGATATCGGCGTGCACCACCAACTTGCCAGCATCAAGACGCTTGACCACGCGCTCCTTCATGGACACCACTAGCAGGCGACCATCCGGAAGCCAACCGAGCCCGGAGGGCTGGTCATCCAAGTCAATCTCAGTGCGCACAGTACCTGACTCGTCCACCGATTTTACCGCGTGTGCGTAAAAGTCACTGAACCATAAACGCCCGTCGTGCCAGCGTGGCCCCTCACCGAAGTACAGCCCCGCTGCCAAAACCCTGGTATCACTCATGCGGTTTTCACCCTAAAGGGCAACTCATCAAAGTGATCCGTGAGCAGACAGTCATAGCGTCGCGCGTCGTAAGCGGCGATGGCAGTCGCCTCATCCTCGGTGATAACACCCTTGTTGGCAGCTTCCTGTAATGCGCCGGCCAGATCCAGCGAGGACAATTCACCCTGGCTGCGCGCACGAGCGAAGACCTGCCACGCTTCATCTACCTCGAGCAGCATCTGGTAAGTAGTTTCCAGTCGCCCAACGGCATCGTCGGGGTCACTGCTAACGTACACCATACAGGCCAATGCGTGGCGCACCGGGTTGGGCTCAAGAATCAGATCACCCAGGGAGCGGATCGCATCGTCATCCGGCGCATGCACAGCACTGCCGGGCGGCAGGCAAGTGAGCTGCAAGCCCAGGCCCAACCAGCGCACCGGGAAATTTCGGCAGAAGGCAGCGAGCGCATACTGCGCTGCTGACAGGGATTGTCGCAGCGCATATTCGGCGTGTTGCGCAGCGGCGGCGCTCTGCGCATTCGAGTCATGGTATTTCAAAATACTACAGGCAATAAATAGCTCGCTATGCAGGTCACCGAGGCGCGCTGACAGCAGTTCACGCCGCTTCAGATCACCCCCTAGCACGCCCAGTGCCACATCCGCACACATAGCCAGTGCTGCGCTCAATTGATTGATACGCTGGTACCAGCGCTTGCTAAAATTACTGGCGCCCGCAGGCGCAGGACTGAGGTGAGAACCGGTGAAGCCGTACCGCAGCAGT
Organism: uncultured Halioglobus sp.; assembly: GCA_963934845.1. Taxonomy (GTDB): domain Bacteria; phylum Pseudomonadota; class Gammaproteobacteria; order Pseudomonadales; family Halieaceae; genus Marimicrobium. The sequence goes on from CAWWAG010000027.1 coordinate 26,845, forward strand.
CGGGAAAAATTGCTGCCTACGTGACCGAGATGCCGCAGGAACAAGGGCTCGAATTCCTCTACTGCGGTCGCTTCATCATCGTGCTGAAGCGACCGCATTTCATCAAATAAATACGGGTGACAGCGCAGCGCGCCCTGCCCGAATATCATCAGGGACCGAGTGAGAATATTGGCCCCCTCAACGGTGATCGCCACCGGCAGGGCGTGATATGCCGATGCCATAAAATTGCGCGGCCCGAGTTGAATGGCACGACCGCTCACCACATCCATACCGTGGTTAACCAGCTTTCGCATACGCTCAGTGGCATGGAACTTGGCCATCGCCGTGAGAACAGAGGGTGCGCCCTCATCCAGACCCCGCGTCACCAACTGGCGCATCGCTTCCAACGCGTAAGCGCCCGCCGCGATATCCGCCGTGGCTTCCTGCACCCCCTCGAATTTGCCGACTTCAATATTGAACTGGCGACGAATACGGGCGAAGGCACCCACTGTCAGATAACACATTTCACCACTGGACGTGGCCAGTGCAGGCAGCGATATACCGCGCCCGGCAGCCAGGCATTCGATCAGCATACGCCAGCCTTTACCCGCCATTTGGGCACCACCGATAATCCAGTCGACCGGAATAAAAACATTGTCACCCTTGATAGGGCCATTCATAAAGGGCACGCCCGGATTGTGGCGCTTGCCAATCTCGATGCCAGGATGGGTAGCGGGCAACAGCGCACAGGTAATACCGTAGTCCACCGTGTCGGGATCTCCCAACAGCCCATCGGGATCGCGCAACTGAAAGGCCAGGCCGACAACCGTGGCAACCGGTGCCAGGGTGATCCAGCGTTTGCTGAAAGTGAGATTCAGGCCAAGCACTTCCTCGCCCTCAAATTCACCTTTGCAGACTGTGCCAATGTCGGGAATCGCACCGGCGTCAGAACCTGCCTCAGGCCCTGTCAGGCCAAAACAGGGCAACTCCGAGCCGTCTGCCAATCCGGGCAACCAACGCTGTTTTTGTTCGTCGGTGCCGTACTTGACCAATAATTCGCCTGGCCCCAGGGAGTTTGGCACCATAGCGGTCACTGCGGCAGTGATAGAGCGGCTGGCTATTTTACTCATCACCCGGCTCTGGGCATAGGGACTGAAGGCCTTGCCACCAAACTCCTTGGGAATAATCAGACCGAAAAAACCGTGCTCGCGCAGGTACGTCCAGGTCTCCGGCGAAAGGTCTTGTCGCTGCTGCACATCCCAGTCATCGATCAACTTGCACAGGGTCTCCACTTCAACATCGATGAAGGTCTGCTCAGCCTCACTCAACTGTGGCAATGCGATACCGTCAAATTTTTCCCAGTCCGGGCTACCACTGAATAAATCTTTCTCCCACCAGGTGGTCCCGGCTTCCAGCGCTTCTCTTTCTGTACTGCTCATGGTTGGCTGTGATTCGCGCAGCTGCCGGTACACGGGCTCCGTCAAAAACTGGCGCCGCAATGCTTCGACATTCATCAGCGTCGCTACTACCACTGCCAAAACGAGCAGTATCCAGGCGCTGCCAGTCAGCACCGTCAGTACCGCTGCACCCGCCACCATGATGACCGAGCCTGCAGCAAGGGATGGCCGGTAATAGAACACAACGGCGAGCAGAATCAGGAATAATACAATGGATAACAACATACGGACTCCTCAGCACCAAAATTGGAGCGCTATCAACATCGCGCCCTGTTAAGAGTAGTCGACAACCTGCACGCCGTAAAATTCAACCCGCGACGCAAATCTAACGCAAAAGCCGGCACGACTGAACCTGGCGTACCAATCACCTCAACAGTGTTACGCTGCCCGGGATCGGTGTATCTATCCTCACCGCTGCGATGCGCAAAGGCCACTTGGTGAGTGGGACATTGCTGCCGGCAAACTCACGCTGCCGTAGAAATCACAGCCGCTAACCTGGAGTAGGCTGACATAGCCTTGCGAGAAACACGCGTATCGGGCCTCTGGCATCCGCCGGAGCACAGCAGTCAGGTGCGAAGGGCAAAGAGACGTCGGCTTCGAGTAAGGTGATCTCGACAGTACGTATCATGTTATTCAGCCTTGCTACGACATGCATAAAGCGAGAAATCGTACTGCTCCAGTGCGTTAGTGCATCCAACAACAACGAATTTATCAAGGGACACATTATGAAAATGGGTGGAATTCTCGGCGTTGTCTTTCTTGTCCTCGACATTTAAGTAATCTTTCAGGTGATCGGACCCAGCGCCTCCACGGGGGCAAAAGTCCCGTGGTCGCTGCCAATCATTATCCTGCCCGTCATTGGTCTTCTTGTAGGGTATCTGGCGGACCCAAAATAGGTACCGCACCCCGGTCACATCAGATGCCGTAAGCCAAATGCCTACCAGTCATTGCGCAGCTCGCGCAGTTTCAGGAACACCATACGAGGATCGGGCTCAGCTGGCAGATCGGGAAAGGATTCACGCAGCCTCGCAATCACAGCGGGACTGTCCAGGCGCATAAAGGTATTGATTTCACATTCCAGCGCCATAGTGGTGACCAGCGCTTTGTTGAGATCCTGATCCTTTACCTGCTCAAGCAGTGTCGCCGCGCGCTCGTTATCTGGTTCGCGGTCCAGCGTAAACGCGAGGTTATTGGCGAGATAATCGTGCCCGGGGTAGACCAGAGTCGCCTCTGGCAGGCGCGCCAGTTGTTCCGCAAACGTATTGTAGAGCTCTGGCGGGTGACCGCCGTGGTGACAATTACCCGCCCCGGCATTGAACAATGTATCGCCGGAAAATAGGGCGGCAGTATCGCCGTGCGACAACAAGCAAATGTGACACATCGTGTGTCCCGGTGTATCCAGCGCTTCCAGTTCGACGGTCTTGCCAATCTTTATCACATCACCGGCCAGTAACCCGCGGTCTATGCCAGGGATTGAGTCCCGCGCGTTCGCATGCGCCAACAGGCGCGCACCCGTAGCGATGATAACATCCGTATTGCCCCCTGTATGATCGGGATGTTCATGCGTATTGAGCACCTGAGTGATCTCCCAGCCAAGCTCCTTCGCCCGTGTCAGACACTTTTGGTGATCCAGTGGATCAATTGCCATGGCCTCGCCGGTTTCACCACAGGCTACCAGGTAATTGAAATTGCGATACGCGTTGCCTGTCCATATCTGCTCGACGATCATACTGCGACTCCTTCCGGTTAGTTCACCGTGGAGAATAGTAGCAGCGCTAGCCAGTCACCTCCATGGTTGATGCCATCAACACGATGGCAGAACGCCTTGTCGTGCGCCGCAAAAGTTGACAAGATGAGATCGACGTCAGGCAAACGCGACATTCACCAATATAACTTCCACTGTAAATTGACCGCTGTAGCGCGATATTGCCGTTATGAAACACCCTTCCAGAGAATAAGGAGAAGAGCCCATGCAAACAGGTACTGTCCTGAGAGTAGCAGCTCTCATCGCGACAATCGCATTTTCCGCCGCTACCACGGCGCAGAATACCTCGAGCAACAGTGATATCGAGGCCATCGGACAGGAGGCCTTCCTCTATGGCTTACCGATGGTGATGCTATACAGCATCATGAACGAATACGCCATCGACGAGAGCTCTGACCAGTTCAAAGCGCCCTTCAACACCATTGCCAATGTACCGCGGGTATACACGCCAGCTGACACAGCGGTCGTGACGCCCAACAGTGACACGCCCTATTCCTTCCTATGGATGGATCTGCGATCAGAACCGATGGTGCTCTGCGTCCCCGAGATAGAACCAGACCGCTACTACTCGGTCATGCTGACATCGCTATACACCTTTAACTTCGGTTACATCGGCACTCGTGCAACCGGCAACGGCGCCGGGTGTTACGGCGTGGTTGGTCCATCATGGACGGGGGACATGCCCGCCAGTATCGACACCGTCTTCACCTCTGAAACAGAATTTGCCCTCGCCACCTACCGCACACAACTCTTCGATCCGAGCGACATTGGCAACGTCAAGGCCATTCAGGACAAGTACGAGGCCAGGACTTTGTCGGTCTTCCTCGGCAGCCCCAAACCCAAACCAACGCCAGCGGTGAACTGGCCCAAAATCGACAAGAGCATGGAAAAATCCGAACTGTTTGACTACCTCGCTTTTCTGCTCGAATTCGCCCCACCCACCGGTCCGGCTGCTGTAGAGATTCCACTGAGAGAAAGATTTTCCTCAATTGGTATCAGAGCCGGCAGATCATTTCCCAGCACCTCATTGTCTGCTGCGAATAAGGCAGCACTGGCAGCAGTCGCGCAACCCGCAGAAGCGGTGATCGAGGAAAAGCTTGAGACCCTTGGTACGCCCGTCGAAGGCTGGCAGTGGATCGTCTCGGGGATTGGCGATCGCGCAGTGTATGACGGCGACTGGGCGCAGCGCGCTGCGGTAGCCGTGGGCGGCATACTGGCCAACGATCCGGCTGAGGCTGTCTATGCAATAACCCGCCACGAAAAGGATGGTCAGCCTCTTGACGGCGCCAACGCAAATTACACACTGACCTTTGCCGAGGGCCAGCTGCCACCAGTGAACGCCTTTTGGTCAGTTACAATGTACGATGGCAACACCCAGCTGTTAGTCAAAAACTCAAGCAATCGTTACCTGATCAACTCGCCCATGCTGCCCGAGCTGCGAAAGAATACCGACGGCTCGCTAACCTTGCACATCCAGAAAGACGAACCGACGAAACCCGCCCAGAAGGCTAACTGGCTGCCAGCGCCAAATGGCCCGATCTACCTGGTGCTGCGACTCTACTGGCCGAAAGAGGAAGCGCTTGACGGCAGCTGGCTGCCACCCGGACTGCAAAGAGCCCAGTGAATTTATCAGACGGACTAAGCAATAAGGGGGTCACGCTGTGAATAACAATACCGCTGCGTCGCCATCCAACGCAGTTCAGGCCGCGCCTGTAGCATCGCGAAATCTGGCGTTCATGATTCTCATGGCGGTGGTGGTCGGTGGGGTTGCAGGCGTCGGTGCCTGGGCGTTTCGCATGTTGATCGGCCTGATTCACAACACCTTGTTCCTCGGCCAGTTCAGCGTTGACTATGACGCCAATGTTTTTACACCAGCCAGCCCCTGGGGACTGGGCGTGGTGCTGGTGCCCGTGGCGGGCGCACTGGTGGTCGCCTGGCTGGTGAAGAATTTTGCGCCTGAAGCAAAAGGACACGGCGTACCAGAAGTGATGGATGCGATTTACTACAACGAGGGCAGGATTCGGCCGCGTGTCGCGCTGGTAAAATCACTGGCCTCGGCCATCTCCATCGGAAGCGGCGCCTCGGTCGGGCGCGAGGGCCCTATTGTTCAGATCGGCTCAGCCTTTGGCTCTACCCTGGGAGCGCTGTTTCCCATGTCGATCAGCGATCGCGTCACATTGATCGCAGCCGGCGCCGGGGCCGGCATTGCCGCAACGTTTAACGCGCCACTGGGCGGCATTGTCTTTGCCGTTGAACTGCTGCTGGTATCAATCAATGCCCGCAACATAATGCTGCTGACAACGGCGACGGTGGTCGCGACGCAAATAGGTCACTACCTGCTGGGCACTGCGCCCTCCTTCTACATACCGAGTCTGGAAATCCCCGACTTTCAGTTGCTTCACAACTGGGGCCTTCCCGTATTTGCCACACTGGGCGCGCTGATAGGCTTGCTCTCCGTCGCATTTATACGCGGGCTTTACGCGATCGAGGACGTCTTCGATGCCCTCCCGGGAGGTTACTATTTCCACCATTCACTGGGCATGCTCTGCGTCGGCGTGATGATGTATCTCATGCTGCAGCAGAGCGGCCAGTATTATGTCGAGGGTGTAGGGTACGCGACAATAATGGCGGTGCTACAAGGCACACTGAGCGACCCGTGGTTTCTGCTCCTGCTCACCGCGCTCAAGCTGCTGGCGACCTGCTTGTCGCTGGGATCCGGCGCATCGGGTGGAGTCTTTTCACCCGCGCTGTTCATGGGTGCAACCGGCGGCGCGGCATTCGGCCATTTCTGCCTGATGCTGATACCCGGTCTCGACATTGACATTGCAGTGTTTGCGATTGCCGGCATGGCAGCCGCAGTTGCGGGTTCAACTGGCGCGGTATTTACCGCAGTGATCATGCTGACAGAAATGACCATGGATTCCTCTATCACACTGGGGCTGGTTCTCACTTGTGCTGCCGCCTATGTGGTGCGCAAATCCATCATGCAGGACAGCATATACAGCATGAAGCTGCGCGCGCGGGGCCATACCGTACCGGAAGGATTACACTCGGCGGTACTGACCTCGCAACACATGCGGGATTTGATGAGCACCGATTTTGCCCTGGTGGCCGCTGGCGACGATATCCCCAACGATGCTGCCGTTGCCGTGCATACTCGCAATGGTGAGATAACAGGCGTTTCACGCTACCCTCATACGGCGCAGGGCACGGCTGGCAGCAGCCCGACTGAAGAGACTGTGCGTTACCTACTGCTGGCTGAACAGGCCACCCCACTTGCTGCGGTTAGCGAGTTGTGGAACTCGGAGTCGCAGCTGGTACTCGTCTCGCGCAACCCCGGCCGACACCGCGCAGAAGATATTGTGGGCGTGGTGGATGCCAGGGTGGTGGCACGCCTGCTCGACGTGAACAAGACGCTCTCGTGAGCAACAGATTACGTGTTTAAGCAGGCTTGGCAGCGGCTGCGCTCTCAGACGCCTCTGACTCAACTTTTTCAGCTTCCAGCTGCTCCGGGGAAACCAGCGAGAGCAACGTCCAACCGGGCTTCACCTCGGGCTGATGTTCGTCTGTAAACGCGCGCAGGTGGCCATTCTTATCCAGTGCAAACAAGGGAATATGACTACTCCCCCTGGCTTTCTGGTAGTCGGCCAGGGCAAAGTTCTCCGTCAACAGGGTCGCCTTGATTTCTCCGCCCTGGGCGATCAGGCTGGCCAACTTTTGCTGCGTAACACCCTCCCCGAACAAACGGGGTGCACGGTAGCTCTGCGCCACACGGCGCTTCTCGTATGCATCCTTTTCCTGAGATGTCCGCAAGGTGAATACCCTGTTGCGTCCAAACTCGCGCTTGAACTTTATTGTGGACAGCGTGTTGAGGGCGGGGCGTCGGGACATCGCAAACAGTCGCCCTATTCCCTCGAGTTCCAGATGGCGATCAGCATGTGCCGATACTGGGTCGCCATAATACGTATCCAGGCCGTCCATACGCGCAGTTTGCAGTTCAGACCAGGTGGTGTCGGTCAGCTTTACCCGAAATCCCTGCTGCAATAATGCCCTGCCGATGGCTCTTGCGACGGGGTTGGCACCAACGATTAAAATACCCCGGGGCTCCTCCTCCACCAGCCCCAATATGCGCGCGACCCCACGGGCGGTAAAGCTTTGCACGACGACAGTGACGATGATGATCAGAAACGTGTAGGACACCAGCAAATCGGCCTCAGGATAGCCGAACTCCTGTAGGCGCAATGCGAAAAGCGACGATACTGCAGCGGCAACGATGCCGCGTGGCGCAACCCAGGACACCAGCGCGCGTTCGCGCCAGCTATAGTTCCCGCCCACGGTACAGGCCCAGACGACGATAGGCCTTGCCAGCAACACCACCACTAATACGCCTACACCGGCCCAACCGGTTGCGAGAATATCTGACAGGTTAATCCGCGCGCCCAACACAATGAACAGCATGGAAATAATCAGTATCGACAGGCTCTCCTTGAAGCTCAGCACCTCAGACATGTCGACGCCGCGTGTATTGGCCAGCCACACGCCCATAATTGTCACCGCCAGCAACCCGGATTCGTGTGCCAGAGCGTTGCTGGCAGCAAACGCCAGCACCACCCAGGCAAGGGCAACCACATTGAGCAGGTATTCCGGTATCCAATGCCTGCGGATCAGAAAGGCCAGGGTCAGTGCCGCCACGGCACCTGCCACTATGCCGACAGCAATACTCTCCAAAAACAGGAAATACGACTCTGTCCCGGCGATAATAAACTGGAATACCAGAACAGCCAGTAGTGCGCCCACCGGATCAATCAGGATGCCTTCCCAGCGCAGCAGTTGGCTGACCTCTGGCTTGGCGCGCATCGTGCGCAGCAACGGATTGATCACGGTGGGGCCTGTCACAATCACCAGCGCGGCAAACAGCAAGGCCATCTCGACGGAGAAACCTGCCAGCACCCAACACCCGGCGGCTATCAACACCCAATTGAGCAACGCCCCCCAGCTAACAAGATTGCTCACCGCAGCGCCATGACCACGCAAGTCGCTGAACCTCAGGGTCAACCCGCCCTCGAACAACACCAGTGCAACGCCGAGTGAAACCATCGGAAACAGGATGTCGCCAAACATTTCATCTGGCCGCAACAGCCCCGTCACCGGGCCGGCGGCTATTCCGATCACCAGCAGGGCGAGAATAGACGGTAATTTCAAGCGCCAGGATAACCACTGGGCAAATATACCCAGCACGATGACGGCCGAGATGACATATAGCAGGGTGTCGTGCATCAAACACTACTCATTCCAAGTGGAGAAGCGCAAGGTGCGTGAGGTGCAGTGAAATGTCAATTAATAGGCGATCTGATGTTTATTCGACAAGCTGACAGCGCTTGGTATGCGAGCTATTCTCTGATCCACACCGGCCACCCCGCAACCGCAACGCAACAGACGAGGACACATCCAGGTAGTTATAACAGGGTTTTACGCAGGGCTGCAGCAGTCTCAACGACGGTGGTGTCAAATCAGGTAACTGTGACTCATCGAAATGCCCAGTTCTTTTGCGGTTCTGTGCCCGCATCGTATTCGATCACCTGGATATCAAACCAGATAGGCAGCAGGTAGTGAACATAGAACGCGTGGGTCACCGTGGGGCTGATAACAAGATCATCGTATTCCTTGAGTCGCAAGCGCTCATCCTTCTGCTGCCACTGCTTGCACAGGGCCAACTTCTCATCCACTTCTTCCCGACTTTCAAGCAGGAAACCGAGGTGGTCGTAACCGGGAGACTGCAGATGCTCCTCCTGTTCCATCAACAACAGGAACTGACTGGTCTCGGGATCCGTTCGCAGCAACAATCCCGAAGTGTCAAAGAGCGGCACATCAATCGCGTCAAAACCAAATACCTCGCCGTAGAATGAAATAATCGCTTCCCTGTCGCGCGCCAGAGTGCCAACTGGCAGCGTCAGTTCCATATGGTTAAATCGAAGTGCGGACATGTGAGTCTCCTCAAAATGACTGGCAGGGGAAATGGAAGGTCAGATTACTATAAACAGACAGACGCGATAAGAGCAGCAGCTCACAACAGAATCGCGTTGAGCCCATTCAACCCAGGACACCGGGGTCTAGCCCTTGGAAATTTTCAACACCTGGCCAACTTGCAGGACATCGCTGGACTTGCCGTTCACCCTGCGCAACTGTTTCACGCTGGTACCGTAACGGTTCGCGATCTGCCACAAAGTATCACCACGACTGACGCGATAGGTCGTTTCGTAGGCTGCGACCACTTCAGCACCGTTGGCATTTGGAGACCCTGAGGGTATGCGCAGTTTCTGGCCAACATTGATCAAATTTCCGCGCAAGGTATTCACAGCGCGCAATTGCGCCACCTGAATACCATTGCGCTGGGCAATTTCAGACAACGTGTCGCCCTTGCGAACCTTATACCGTTGATACGAGCCCGCGTACGAGATGGGCTGCGAATCAGCGCCGGCGCTTCTGCTCCCGGACTTGGACCCGCTAAGCGTTGCCACTCTGGTCTCGTAGTGCTCGGCATACACGGCAACATGGTAATGCGGCGGGTAACGCTCGCGAGTGACATCTACAACGTTTTCTCGCTCTAGCGACAACAAGGTGTTTTCAAGCCAGGAACGACACTTTTGCGATTTTGGTATACGCAGATCAACCGCCATCCCTGTCGGATGTACCGAGTGCGCCACTGAATTGGCTGGCTGGCGATCTCTGGGGCGCAACAGACTGGTCACCGTGAGTTTTTCCTTGCACATACTGTAATACTGCGAGCTGAGCCGAGACAGGAATAACCGGGTGCCGGGCACCGCATACGGATAGGAGACATCGTGCAGATCCATGTAGCGATCGGGAGATACTCGAATCAACTGATTGGCGCCGATCGCCGACTTTAATCCGCTGGAGCTCTGTACAAAAGTAAAACCGTAAGAGATTGCAGTGCGATACTGTTTGTCGACTGAGGTGCGCGACCCTTTCAGAGTCTGTGCCTGCACCAAAGTGCTGCACAGCGATAGAATCACTATAAACTGAATTTTTATTAGGTTTTTCAAGTCGTTCCCCCGCGTAAAACCTGTTTGGAGATTGTTGTATCAGACGTTTACGACGCGCTTGAGCCGTGATTGCTCAATATATTCTCGTAAATTATCATGATAGTCCAGTACCTTATTGAATTTGTTAGTAATATTTTTTCATACTTCTCTATAAACCGGTACCCGGGCGGCCGCAAAGCTCCGTTTCAGCGCAAATTATACTGTCGTTAAGCCCCTTCAACCCCCTATTTTCCGCGGTCGGGGCCCTCAACCCGCATCGCGCTGTTAACTGAGTCGGGCGTCTGCTAGATTAGGTCGCCCTAGAGTGGCGGGCGAACAAACACACTCGATTTCATCTTCGAGCATTGCCCCCCGGCCTGCATTCGCCCGACTGGGCAAGCTTACAGCTCACTAGCAACCACGGAGGTTAGCCCATGGCTACTTACAAAGCGTTTTATATTCAGGCAAACGACGACGGCAGCATGCAGCGGTCTATCGTTCAACGCGACACCAATGACTTGCCCGCGAACGACGTGCTGATCAAAGTGCAATACTCCTCACTCAACTTCAAGGATGCCATGTCAGCACACGGCAATAAAGGTGTCACACGCGAATTTCCCCATCAGGGTGGTATCGATGCCGCCGGTGTCATCGAAGAATGTTCAAGCGGCGAATTCCAACCGGGTGACAAGGTGATCGTAACGGGCTATGACCTCGGGATGAATACCGCGGGCGGCCTGGCCCAGTACATCTGTGTTCCAGCGGCCTGGGTATTGCGCTGTCCCCGCGGACTAAACCCAAAACACAGTATGCAGTTTGGCACAGCCGGTCTCACCGCCCAATTATGTATCAACAAATTACAGCAGATGGGGGTCACGCCGGATAGAGGCCCGGTACTCGTCACGGGCGCCACCGGAGGTGTCGGCAGTATCGCTGTAGCGCTGTTAAGCAGCATGGGCTACACGGTTGTCGCCAGCTCCGGTAAGGCCGACCAAACCCGGATGCTCAAGGAGATTGGTGCCAGCGAGGTAATAGACCGCGCGGAGTTTGGCGAGGCAGACAAACGTCCCATGTTAAGAGAACGCTTCGCCGGTGCTGTTGATGTTGTCGGGGGTGATACTCTGAGCAATGTGATCAAATCATTGCAAGCGGGCGGCAGTGTCGCCTGCTGTGGCCTGGTCCAGTCCCCCGCCTTCGAGGCGACAGTCCTGCCCTTCATTCTGCGTGGCGTTAATCTACTGGGTGTGGATTCAGTACAAATTTCACTGGCGGGAAAACAAGCGGCCTGGAAGCAACTGGCACGCAGTGCGAAGTTACCTGCGATCGAACGTCTGAATAAGGAAATTTCACTGACGCAAGTTCCCGCCGCACTGGAGGGTTTGTTCACGGGCGGCATGATTGGCCACACACTCGTGAAAATGGGTCGCTAGGAGTGCGGCACCAGGGCAGTTGAGTCAGCGGCTTTTTGCACAGCGGCCAAAGCCTGCTCCCGCAGCTGCTGTGCTGCTGCCATTAACTGCCGGTTTACCGCCGTCATTCGACCTGCCTGCAGTTGCTCCTGCGCCACTGTCAGATAGGAGAGCGCTTCTTCCCCACGCCCTTCGAGTAGTAACAATTCCGCAACGTCCAATTGCCATTGTGGCGTCGCGCGCAGTTTTTCATCCAGCATTCCCATGCGTTCAATGGCCGCCGTATAGTTGCCTCGATTCCTTTCCAGTTCAATGGCATAGCGCTGCAGACTGGCTATCGACCCCCGCCGCGCCGCGCGCGCATCCAGCAGAGCCAGTGCTTCATCGACGCCACGTCCCGGCTCGTTCGCCATTAAACGGGCAGCTGCCACATAATAACCGGGATTCAATGCAGCATTCAGGCGTATCAACGATTCATAATCAGCCAGCGCCAGGCGGTTCTCGCCGATATCGCGCAGCAGCCGCGCGCGGTATCCTAGCGCGCTCCACTGCTCCGGATAGGATTTCAGGTAGCGGTCAAAGTAGGGCCGAGCCGCAGCATAATCACCCTGCCGATACAGCAGTACGCCGTGGGTATAGGCAGCCGCCACCGGATCGCCCAGCGATTCGGCCCGCTTAATATCGTGCATTGCCTGTTCGAACTGGTTGAACTCCAGATAGACCCACGCGCGCCGCAGGCGCAGCGTTGCATCTTCAGGACTTTGATCAACTTTTTGCGTGAGCGCCTGAATCCGTTGAGCGACTCCAGCGTCAGCCATGAGCGGATTCACTCGCAAAAGGACAAGCGTGAGAACCAGCATCACAGATAACTTCATAATGGAAAACCGTAGCGGATGCCAGACTCTGACATCCGGTGAGGGAATGCGCTTAGCGGGTCATAACAAAAGAATCCAGCACGGCACCGTTTACATCCACAAAACTGGCCTCAAGCTGGTCAGCATTCAGATCAATCACGACAGAACCCAACTCCAGCTGGCTGAAAAAGTTAGCGGGGTGAGGATAGCCCTCGGTGGTGTACGTCACCTTGCCGCCGTTGCCCGCAACAGTGTAGACAACTTTGTCATCCATGCCATCACGAGCGATCTGGGTGTAGGCCTCATCCCCCTGACCGTTTGCCGGCATATTCATATCATTCAATTCAGCCATTGTCGCAGCATCAAAGGTAGTCGACAGCCCGGTATTACCATTGATGTAATACGATCGCTCGTAAATATGACTGTGGCCGGCATAGGCCAGGTCGACGCCATACTGCTCAAAAATTGGCGTGAAATCCTCACGGATGGCGAATATCGGTTGATCAATGCCGCCAAGCTCTTTGTCCGAATCGTGACTGCCTTTGGTGTAGGGCGGGTGGTGGTAAATCACAATCGTCCAATCCTGATTGTTGGACATCAGGTCATCTTTCAGCCACTGCATCATCGCAGCGCGATTGTCAGCGTCGCGGATAGACAATTGTGAATCGAGGCTCACAATATGCACATTGGCATAGTCAAACGAGTAATACTGCTCCGTACCCGAGGGCAGGCCACCCACCTCACCGTCTGTGGGCAGGGTGAATATATTCAGGTATGGCATAGGGCTATCAGGCGCCGGATCGGGCCCACCGTTCGCGCCATCACCCAGAATCGCATAATCGTTGGGGCTGTTGCTGGTAGAGACACCCAGGCTTCCCATCTCGTGGTTGCCGATTGTGGGCCACATGGGCGTAGTGGCCAAAATGTCAGTGTACACATCAAACACCGCTCCCTGATGTTCCATGTCTGTGCCCTGGTTGTAGGCGTTGTCGCCCAGCATCACGAACAGATCAGCGGGCTCATCGCCGTTGTTTTTAGCAAAGGTCATGAAGCCATCACGCACATAACCGGATTCTGGATCACCGGTGCCACCGACACCAGAGTCACCAACAATCCATATCCGTGTATTGCCGTCGGAGGGCAATTCGCCGGTAACGGGCGCGGTACGAAACTGATGCGCTTCGTCAGCAGCGCCTGCACCACCCACGGAGTAGTAGTACGCTGTTCCTGGCTCTAGCCCACTGAGCAACACCTCGCTATGCCCGGTCGCTGTAACAGTCGCGGCGGTCTTGCTGGAAGCCGGCAATGCCGCCATGTCCGTGCCAAAGCAAACATTGGTCGCCTCTGGGCCGTCATCGGCGTTGCCACGCCATTTAACGATAACTCGGTCAGAGCCCAACTGCTGCAAGAACAGCCGCACCGGGTTTACCTGCGTGCCGGAGCACGTGACAGCGGCACCATTCTCGTCATTGTTATTGTCATTGCCGTCGCTACAACCCAACAATGCCAAGCTGACGCCAACCAAAACAGGGATTACAGGCTTGATCATTTGAAAACCTCTTGGCGTGGTTTATTATTAAAAAAAGTCAAAATAGCATAAGTGATGACGACAGCTGAATGCAATATCTAAAGGCAATTGACACAATGGCGCATCATCGGCACGACGTCCCCGTTAGTCCCCGTACAAAACGTCACAAGCACGGTCATCAACGACAATCTCAGCAGCGCGGTAGGGCAACTCCATCCCTGAAGGACGTTGCGCAGTTTTCATCGCCTTCGTGTCAGAACTGCGCTTAAAAATCCTCAACACGCGCGACCGGAAGGAAGAATCCGTGGGCGGTTTTTTGTACTCGATTACCCGAGTGAAATACCAGTGCACTTCCCACTCCGCCACCCCCCTTTCAATCAAGACATTAGCCAGCGCAATGACTAACAAGCCGAGGTAACCAACGGCATACACCTGCCTAGCTGACTTTCAGAAAATAGAAATAATTTATCGCCAGGCCAAGGGCATAAACACCGGGGAATGCCCAATGGACGGCCCTGTCGATACGTTCGGCCCGCTCGTGCAGGCCACGCTTCCACAGACTGTAGACCAAGAGACTCTCGTAAATACACAGACACATGATCACAAACGAATAGAGCAGCACCGCATCGGTAAATGTGAAGTAAGAGATACGTGGCATGTTGCCATCAAGCAGGAACTGATAAGCCACAATCGTCAGGATACCAATAAAGGCGACGTTAAGACGGTCAGCCAGGTTTTCAATATCCATCCAGAATACGGCCCACATAAGCGACACTAACAAAATCAGCGGGAACATGATTTTCCAGAGCGTATTGGAAGATTTGCGTTCAAGCGTAATAGTCATGGCGATCTCCGAGAATTCCTGCTTCGTCCCGTAATAGCGAAAATCAGACACTCCCGCCACAAGATCCAGATTGAGAAAATCCCACTGCGCGATGTTCACCTTCTGGTTGACCTCGGCATACTCCTCGGTAGCGCCGAGCACATTCTCGTCTACCACCAGTTTCACCTGATCGCTGTAGTCCCCAAACGATATAATCGAGGCCTGCAGTGTTTGCACGTCAAAGGGGAAACTCTGCAGCGCCATAGGCGTCTCCAGTGTCACACTGCGCTGATCCTTATACCGCACCGTGCCGTCAGATTGAACGGTGATACGCAGCGCATTGACATCCCCGGAGCCAATTTCGTTGACGATGAGCAATTGTGGCCACCATCCTGCAAACAGCTCATTAAACTGGAACGCACCCTGGAAGAGTTTGTAGTCGCGGCCCTCTGCCTGCGCGTCGAACGCCAATCGCGGGTCCTTCCACTCGGCTATCAGGATGATTTCAGCCTGAAAGGACTCTTCGACCTCGTCCATATCAATGATATCTGCGAGAAATATACCCAACTTGACCACCGTGGGTGAACTGGGTGGATTCGGCATACCCGCATCCGTGGCATGCGCCACGTTCGCGCACCACAGGGCAAAAAAACAGATGGCTAAAAACGAATAGTGTGAACGCAGATGTGTCATAAGGTGCTGTGCCATATTACTTCCAGAGTATTGATGATCAGGTTGCGTGGTCGCTGGTGAAGGATTATCGCCCAAATTTGGATTCACTGCTGCCCTTTGTGTCCACTTTTCAAATTCGGTCGACCCACATCACTATCTGCCCATCCCGCTACTGTGATAGGTTTAGAGCGGTTTATTGCAAAAAGTCAGGGCTTTAATCAGTAGTGAAGACGAAAAAATACATTGTGCCTGTCTGTTTGATGGTCTTCTACCTGCGGCTGTGGCGCCACACCGTATAACGGTGCAGTAGAGTAACTACAGCAGGAACTGTGAGAAACATACCCAGAGAATCCTCCCCCGAACTTTGTACTTTGGTTAATTCTTACCCTAGAATACCGACCAGATCGACTAATCACTGAGATATAAATTTGTGGCAAATCACATCAAGAAAGTTCGCGGCCTTAAAATCCTGACCAAGAAACACCCCGCTATTCAGGCTTTAATGAATGAAAAACATGCGCCTAAAATTCATGGCGACAAAGTGTGGGCGTCCAGCTATTTCATTATGGATTTCCTGGACGACAACCCGCCCGCGGACAATTCCTCAATTCTTGAGATTGGCTGTGGCTGGGGAGTGCTGAGTCTGTATTGCGCCAAAAAGTATGCCGCGAGAGTATTGGCCACCGATGCCGACAAAAATGTATTCCCCTTCCTGAAGCTACATGCGCAGGAAAATGACGTAAAAATAAAAACCAAAATCAGTCGCTATGAAAAAATCAGCGATGCGGTACTTGCCAAGCAAGACATCGTCGTCGGCGGTGATATTTGTTTTTGGGACGAACAGGTAGACGCGTTATATGACACCATCAAGCGTGGACTGGCCAACGGTGTGAAAACGATTATTATCGCTGATCCAGGTCGCCCTACATTCCACGACCTGGCACAGCGTTGTAAAAAAGATTTTAGGGCTTTTCTAATCACCTATGGAGTCTCAGACCCCGCTAATTATGACGGCTATTTGTTAGTCATCAGCAATTAGCAGGGAATTCTGCGCCCAACCCGCTCAGCTGGCGCGTCGGTTGCCGCCACCGGAGTGGGCACGGCCCCTGTCGGAACGAGCCCCAAAACCGCCGGGCTTGGCACCACCAGCACCGGCACCACGACCATTGCCACGAGATCCATTGCCATTGCTGGTGCCGCGACCGCCGGAGTTGTTGCGACCGCCACCACCGCCACGACCATTCACAATGGGTTCAGCCTTGATACTGGGATCCACGTCATAGCCCGGCAGATTGACCTTCTCAATCTGTGCACCCAGAAGCTTCTCAATATCGCGAAGTAGTTTTAACTCGTCCACGCATACCAGCGACACCGCATTTCCTTCCCGGCCTGCGCGCGCTGTACGCCCGATTCGGTGGACATAATCCTCGGGGATATTGGGCAGTTCAAAATTCACCACATGGGGCAGTTTATCGATGTCGATACCGCGCGCCGCAATATCTGTGGCAACCAGCACTCTGACAGCACCGGCTTTAAAATCAGCCAGTGCTTTGGTGCGTGCGCCCTGCGACTTGTTACCGTGAATCGCAGACGAGGTGATACCGTCCTTGCCAAGCTGCTCTGCCAGTTTGTTAGCGCCATGCTTGGTTCGTGTAAACACCAGTACTTGCTGCCACTGTTCCTCACCAATCTTTTGCGACAGCAATTCGCGTTTGCGGTGCTTGTCCACGGGGTAGACAGTTTGGCTAACCAGATCAACAGCGGTGTTTTCTGGTGTGACCTGGATCAGGGTGGGTTGATTCATAAACTCCGCTGACAGTGCCTTGATCTCTCGTGAGAACGTCGCCGAGAACAACAGAGTTTGACGCTGCTTGGGTATGACGTTTAGCACCTTGCGGATGTCACGGATAAAGCCCATGTCGAGCATCCGGTCAGCTTCGTCCAGGATGAGAATCTCAATCTTGGACAGGTCAATACTGCGCTGCTGCACATGGTCAAGCAGGCGCCCGGGCGTGGCCACGACGATATCGACGCCTTTGATAAGCTTCTGCTTTTGAGGGTTTATGCTGACACCGCCGAAAATGACCGCAGAACGAAACGGCAAGTACTGTCCATAATCCCGGACGCTTTCATGCACCTGGGCTGCCAGTTCACGGGTTGGGGTGAGTACCAGCACGCGAGGGTGACGTTTTTGACTTTCATTGTGGTTCTGTTGCAGGCGCTGCAGCACTGGCAGTGTAAAACCCGCGGTTTTGCCTGTGCCTGTCTGAGCGCCAGCTAACAAATCCTTACCCTTCAGTACGATGGGTATGGCTTGCTCCTGAATTGGTGTTGCTTTTGAGTAGCCCTGTTTTTCGACCGCACGCAGCAGTTCAGCGCAAAGGCCGAGATCTTTAAATAACATGTATGTTTTACTCCTGAATCTCTCGTTATGAGAGCGCCTGACCAGAAAGCGCAGTAGCAAAAGTACTCGCGAATGGTTCGGTCCAGGCTTGAAAATGCTTAATGGAATCGACCGTCACAGGGTGTGTGGCCGATGCGAGGCGCAGACCGAAGTGCACCAGAACGCGGGCACTATACCAGAGACGGCGGCAAAAGATAGGGCTGACGTCAACGAGGTATATTCGCGAGTCGTATTCTACGGCTGCTGTAAGAACGCCGTAGTGGCATCAACGAAACACGCACTGCCCACCCTACTCAGTACCAGTCGAATACGCGCAGCAGCGGCTCCAGATCGTGGGCCACAGGCGCGTGATCCGGCGTACGGATATCCTCCATCAACTGTTGTACCGATAGCGGCGGCGCAACCGTCACTTGCGAAACCACAAACGCGACCCGCACGCCCTTCATATGAGCAATCACATAGGTCACCGAGCAAATGATCAGACAGACGGCGGCAGTAGACATACCATTGAGCACCGGGTGGACCCCACCGCCGGCTACATAAAAACCTTTGGTGGAGGACGCCCGCGTCCAGAATGCAATACCGATGTAAAGTACGAAGCTTGCCCCTACTTCGAGATAAGCCAGTGTGCGTAGATCCATCTCGCCATCCCCTACTCGTCGTCCACGGCGAACTCATGGTTCAGCGCAGCCATTTTCTTCGCGTAGTAAAAAATCAGAATAACGAATACGTAAATAGATCCTTGCTGTTCAAACCAAAAACCCAGTTTATATCCGCCAATCTGGATCTCACTCAGAACGTCGACCAGCAATATGCCACAGCCAAAACTTACGATGAACCAAACTGTTAACAGCTTTATTACCAGGGAAATATTTCGGCGCGTGTATTCCCTGGCGCGCTCTTTTGACAGGCGTGACACTCTATTCTCCTGCGGTTTCTTATTGTCGTCGATACTACAAGTGTATTCCCTACACGATGCATCCCAACAAAAAAAAGGGATAGCAAAACAACCGCACGCTTTTTCGCGTCATAAATGCGCAATAATGTGGGCAAAGATTCATTGAATACTCTTACTTTTGTTGCTATTTTATTTTTCAACGGGGGTATTGCGCCCTCTGCCACGGGAGAGTACGTAAATGGTTACAGCAAAAAACAAGTCACCTGCGAAGAAAAAGATCGCAGCAAAGAAAGCACCCGCAAAGAAAAAGGCCGCAGTAAAGCGACCTGCCACCCCCGCTAAAAAAGTAGCAGAAAAAAAATCACCGGTTAAAAAAGCCGCTGCAAAGCAGCCTGAAAAAGGCAACTTCCTCAGTAACGCGTTTAAAGAAGCGTGGGACCAATTGGACGAGTGGGTAGATACCGCCAAGCTAAAAGCAAAGGAATTGGCAGCCGAAGAGCAATTGATGGAGAAAAAAGCACAGCTCGCTGTTAAAGCCGAAGTTGATCACGCCAAGCATCTGGCAGACCAGGCTAAAAAATGGATGCGTGCGCGCGTCAAATCTGACACCAAAAAAGTGGAAGCATACGAAAGAAAGTTAAGGAGACAGCTCCGTGATGCTGAGAAGAAATTGAAAGCTAAGGCAACTGCCGCAGAGAAACGGGCCAACAAGAAAAGTAAAGCACTGCAAAAAAGAATTCAAAGTGCTGCCAAGAAAGTAGCGGCCAAGGCTAAAGCGGCGACCCCCAAGGCTAAAGCGGCGACCCCCAAGG
>CAWWAG010000028.1:0-44121 GCA_963934845.1 uncultured Halioglobus sp.
TGTCTGGATCAATTGTTATGGATCTTGTCGTTTACGCTGTTCCGTTTTTCGTTCTCGCCATACTGGTAGAGCTGGCCTATGGCTGGGTAAAGCAGAACAATACCTACCGCCTCAACGACAGCGTCAGCAGCCTGTCGCTCGGTGTGCTCAGTCAGGCACAGCGTTTTGTCACGCTGGGGGTTGGAGGCTACATCTACTACTTGTTGACGGAGTATTTCTCTCTACCGCTGATGGATGCCAGTCACTGGTTTACCTGGGTGCTGGCGGTAGTACTGTACGACTTCTGCTACTACTGGTTGCACAGGATGGGGCACGAGCGCACTATTTTATGGGCCGCGCATGTGGCCCACCACCAGAGTGAGGACTATAACCTCACCACAGCGCTGCGCCAGACCAGTACCAGCTTTCTGTTGGGCTGGCTGTTTTACATTCCCATGTACTTGCTCGGCATTCCCGCTGAAGTGGTGATAGCGGTGGGTGCTATTAACCTGATCTACCAGTTCTGGGTGCACACCCAGCATGTGCCAAAACTGGGGTGGTACGAATGGATCTTCGTTACACCGTCCAACCACCGGGTACACCACGCGCAGAATGATCACTATATGGATCGCAATTACGGTGGATTGTTCATTCTCTGGGATCGCCTGTTTGGTACTTTTCAGGAAGAGCTGGATGACGAACCGGTGGTGTTCGGTATCCGCGGTCCACTCAAGAGCTGGAGCCCGGTTAAGGCACTGACGCATATCTATGTGGATATGGCACGGGACAGTTGGCATACCAAAAACTGGCGCGACAAGCTGAGAGTCTGGGTGTCGCGCACGGGGTGGCGACCGGCAGACGTGGCGAAGCAATATCCACGTGAGAAAACGGACCTGAGCCAATTTGAGCGCTACGATCCCAGGGTACCAGGTCTGGTTGCCGGCTACGCATTTTTCCAGTTGGTGTCCGTGGTGCTGTTGTTGAATTTTATGGAAAGCGCGGACCTTCCTTACTGGCAGGGTGTTGCCGGGTGGGGGATATTACTGGTGACTACTTTGGTAACGGCCCTATGGCTGGAGGGTAGGCATGCTGGCAGTGTGTTGAAGTGGGAAATGGCGCGTATGGGTAGCATCGCCCTGTTGCTGTGGTTATCCCATGCAGCTCTGGGCGCGGGCGTACTGTTTTGGGCGATAGTTTACGGCGTGCTGAACGTAGGGTTCCTGTTAATGATAGTGCGCACGCCACATACGAGTAATGTCGCGCCAGCTATTTAGGTAAAACGCGTTTGGAGGGAATGGGGTGCACAGCCCCTGACGCCACGCTATTTTACAGGTTCTTCCCGATATGCCCCATCAGCCCCGCAATTTCCTGGCCGTTTGTATCGTAGAAGTTGGCTCCGGTGAGTTTGTTTTCCCAATAGCTGGGGTTTTTGGAAATAGCCTCCATATCGCTGGTCATCACGAAATTAAAAGCCGACAAACTGCCTTGATCGAGGCCCTCAGTTGATGTCAGTACTACCAGAACTTTCGTTCCGACCGGAGCTTGTCGTTCAGTCCTCTTGAACTCGAAATAAATTTGCTGGTTAGTGGTTAGCTTGGCGGGTGCCACAGATTCAACACGGTATCCGAGTAAATTAGTGCTGTGTACAGCCGGAAGATCAAATCGGTACTCAGCACCTGCGAGTTTAACGTCCTGAGGAAGTATTCCACTCACGCTGACGAGTGCCTGCGTGGCAGGTTTTACATATTCCAGTTTATCAAGGCCGATATTAACGGGCTCATTTTTCGATATAAATGGGTGGGGAGCGCCAGTGCCCGCGATGATAGTGGTACTAACCGTTTGACTCTCACTAAACTTGTCTGACTCGAGACGAATAATGCCATTCCCCAACGCTAAAGAAGGTGCATACCCGCTCAGGGGGTTAACCAAATCAATTACGGCCATCCACTGTGCCTGCCCACGCACTCGGCCATAGACGGCAGTGGGGTCGCCATAGACGCGAAAAATATGACGAACTCTCACAGTATGAGTTATGTAGTTATTGTCGATCATTTTCGCGATAACATCGACTTCGCGAAGGAGTGTGCTGTTAACGTTGGCGTCTTCCCCGTATGGATTCGCGTCGCCAAGTGATACGACAAGGGTGTCTCCCGTTCTTACTGCTCTCGACAATGATATGTCGCTTTGACAGCCTCCGAGTACCAGCAAACAAAACAGCAGGCCGCCTAAAAATTCCATTCCATGGTTTTTCATATCTCTGTTCTCCCTAACAGCAAGACTTTGAGCCGATTTCGATTTAGCGCGAAAGGGCATCAACTGCAACGTGGTAGATCCAGCTTTGCATAAACTTACCTTTCTCAGTCGCATCCAAGTGATCGCTGGTTGTATTCGCCAATCTCCAGCAATTCACTAGGAGTCTAGTGTGTGTTTTCTAATTTGTGTAGCGCGCAAATCGAGCAATTTCGGCCAGCAGTGAATCAGCTGGTCGCGGCTGCCCTTACTGCTGAAATATTTAAGTTTCTGTCGTCTTGGCATCGAGGCTCGGACCTAACCTCGCGAAATTATTTGTGATGATGCACTAAAGAAAAAATGTCAATTGAGCTAATCCACCAATTCCAACCGATTGCTTGCCTAATAGCGAATCAGGGGCTAATTTTTTTGTCACAGCATCAAGTGGCGGTGGGTCAAAAAAAATTATGGACTACGTGTGAGCCATTTTTTACAGGGCAGAAAAGCTGTTTGTTTGCTTTTTTCAGAAAGAATGATGTTCGCCCATGAGAGTAGAAGCCATCCACTTTTTCGAGAAGAATCTCACTGGAGTTTGAAATGAAAGTTCCGTATTCGAAAATTTTTCGATATCACGTTCTTTGCCAGCTTATTGGCGCGTTTCTGCAGCGTACGACCAGTCCACTGGCACAGTCAGCTCGCTGTGTTCTGCGATGCTCACCCGTCTCAAATTTTTGTGTGATGGCTATCTCCCTTGATGTGCTTTCTTCGCGTCAATCTCAATTGAATACCCCGCGAGCAATGTGCATGGCTTTGTTGGCCATTACCTTACTCGCCTCGCCCGGCCATGGCGTAGCGGCCGTGACGATTGATTACCACTACGACGATTTGAATCGGCTCACAAGCGTTGCGCATAATGACGACGCATTGAGTGCTGTCTATCAGTACGATGAAGCTTCGAATATTGAATGGATTGCGACGGGTGATAGCCCCGATACGGATGGCGATGGTATTCCGAATTTTGTCGATACCGATGATGATAATGACGGCATATCTGATCCCACTGAAATTGGTGCTGGCTTGAATCCCCTGTTACCCAGTGATGCCGCGGGCGACCTCGACGGGGATGGAATCAGCAATATTAACGAATACTTGCAGGACTCAGACATCAATCACTTTCACGGTGATCTAGATAGTGACGATGATCTCGACCTCGGAGACATCGTGGTCTTGGAGCGCATCATTTTTGAACAGGTAGATGCTACGCAAGAACAGAGGTCGTCCGGACACGGCGATGTCAATATGGATGGCCGCCTTGATGTCGGTGACCTGGTGATCCTGAGGCGCTTGCACTTTGGGT
The DNA here is from genome assembly GCA_963934845.1 of uncultured Halioglobus sp. Taxonomy (GTDB): domain Bacteria; phylum Pseudomonadota; class Gammaproteobacteria; order Pseudomonadales; family Halieaceae; genus Marimicrobium. The sequence continues at coordinate 3,566 of CAWWAG010000028.1, forward strand.
ACTAGCCCGCCCCGGTTTGATAGATAGCAATAGGAAAAGGATTATGTTCCGAATTTACGAAAAGGATATTCGCAGGGGTGTACTTGTTGGATTGAGCAGTGTGCTGTTGGCGATAGTAGCTTTACAGACACAGGGAAATACCGTTTCGCCCACTGCTCCCGAGTTGCGGCAAAGCACCTCCTCAATACCAGCCATTGTCGCTCCTGGCTGGGTGTCTGCAGTTGCTGAAAGGGTATCTCCAGAGGAAGCGCTGCAGTTACTCGGCGCAACATCGAATGAGTTGGAAGGCGACGCGCCGTTACCCAGCGCAAGAGCGGCATATGCTACCCCTGGTGATTACGCAGAACTGGCGGAAGCGCTGGAGAACGATCCGCTGCGCATATACCAGTATGTGCGCAATCACTTCGAGTATGTGCCTTACTTTGGTTTTCTCAAGGGGCCGTACCTAACTCTTCATGAGCGCAGCGGCAATGATTTCGACCAGTCCGCGCTGCTTATTGAACTGCTACAAGCAGCGAACATTTCGGCAAGATTTCAGTTTGGAACGGTTACGGTATCCAGTGTCGTCGATGTGCAGGCAGTTGCTAATTGGTTGGGGACAGATGCAGATCTAGAACTGATTGCGCAAACGTTTGCTCAGGGCGGTGTACCTGTGGCGCTGACGGACTCATCGGTTAGCTTCAATCATGTCTGGGTTGAAGCCACTATCAACCAACAAGCGGTCCTATTGGACCCTGCCTTTAAACCGTCAACTCGCTACAGCAGCATAGATCTGACAGCCGCTATGAAATATACCGAAGCGGGGGTGTTGGCTGCGGCAGACGGTGTTCAAACAGGCATATCAATCAGCGGCATGAAACTCGATGCGCTCGGCGACTATCTTGAGCAGAGAGCCACAAACCTGCAGAACTATTTGAAATCACATCATCCCAACGATCGCGTGGAGGACGTGTTGGGAGGATTCAAAATTGTTCAAGACAACAGTGAAAATTTGCCCGCAAGCCTTCCGCTGGCTGTGATTGGTACGCCCCTAGTCTGGGATACGGTGCCCGCAAACTATATGCACACATTGCGGCTTAGGCATGGTGGCATTGATATTACCAGAAACATATCGGATATAGCGGGACGCAAGGTGAGTTTGCTCTACCGCGCAGGCAGTACTGATTTCCCGTCACCACTCAATGGTGCTACTGATTATGGTTCTCTACCGATAGATGTTGCAGGGGGAACTCAGGTCTGGGACGGGACCAACGGGACGGGGCTTACCTTTCAAGTGGTGCCCTCGATTTCTGGTCCAAATGCGAGTGCATTCGAGATCACCATTGGCAAGGGGCCCCACACGATAGCGGCGGGTGCACCCTACTCTGTCGGTGTGAGATTCGCGGGAATTGGCCAATCACCAGGACGTAAGAATGTAAAGTTGTCGATCAAGTACTACTACAGGGGTAAACCTGTAGATGAGGAGATCTACGACTTAACAGGGGTGGTAGCGTCCGAGCGCATTGCGAAACTCTTTATCGATGACCGTCTGGAGGCTTACGAAGATATTGCGAGCGGCGACCAGAACAATCTCCAGTTAATCATCAACCACCCTTATGCCGCCTTTGGAGGAACCTTCGCAGATCAATCACGTGACTTTCCCGTGAAACGTACTGGCGCCTATGTAATCGTGTCCGCTTTCGGTGGTGATAAGAGCTCTACGTTGTTGAGTGAGCGTCAGCGCATACTCAACCGCATGAGTGTCGATGGGACAGCTGCCAACGCGCCACGGCGACTTACTGAGACTCTCAATGTGATTGGCCAGACCTGGATGCAGCAGACTCAACTCAATTCCGATCTGCTCTACGCTCTATCGGGTAAGCGCAATATTCGGCATCACCGTTTTGGTATAGTAGGCCAGGAAGCAGGCTACTTCGTCGACATGGCTGCTCAGTTGTCATCTACTTCCGACCGCGTGGCAACCGCCGAGCAGGGGGCGTTTAAAACCCAATCCTTTATAGCGAGCGCGATGGAGCACAGTGTTCTGGATCAACTTCAGGGTATTAATGGCGCTCAAGGCCTCACTAATCCTGCGGTGTCTACTATTCGACTTCTGGCACTCACGAACTGGAAGGGAGAGCGCCTGTTTGTCGCGAACAAGAACAACTATGACAATATTGCGCCGCAATTGCGCAACTACTCTAGTGATACGTTGGCTGAGTTCCGCCTACAGACAAACGCATCTCATACATTGATGATACCGGAGGAGGGCGCGATTCCGCTAATGGGGTGGACGGGTCATGGCTATGTAGATTCGTGGGACTCGAGTGAAGGCAGATCCATAGGTATGATTATTGGCGGTGGCCTGAATGGTGGAAAGAGCACAAAGTCGGGCACTGCCTCTACGGGAATCGTACGCAGGGACTATCTTCCCGAGATAAGTCTTAGAAAGAATGTCCCGATTACACCCGCGGGTGACCCAGTGGACTTGGGCACAGGCGCTTTCATTTCCAGTGTCACTGACTTTGGCGTCGCAGGTAGTGGGACGCGAGGCTTTGCGCTTACACGTAGCTATAACAGTCAGATGGCATCACAAGACACAGCGGGTTTGGGGCGTGGCTGGACGCACAACTACAACATTTACCTGTCCAAACACAGCGATGTTGAGGCTGCCCTGGGCGAGCGGACAGTATTTGATGCCATTCCAATGGTGGTTGTGAACGAAATTTCTCGCCGGCTGCTACAGGCCAATGTCCCAACTGCAATGCAGTGGGGCGTTGCCGCGATGGTCGCGAACTGGGGCATGGACCAACTGCTGAACAAGTCCGTTACTGTGCAAATGGGTTCGCAAGCACTGACGTATCAGGAGATGCCCAATGGGGAGTTTATGCCGCCGGCTGGCGTCACCACCAAACTGATGCGAACAGGCAATTTATTCAAACTTCACGAGCGCTCTGGTACGACCTGGATGTTCGATTCCGATGACCGAATCGCTTCCATCAAAGATGTGGACGGTAACGTGATGACATTCTCCTACAATGGTGATGGAAAGTTAACTCGGGTAGAGGACGCGCATTCACGCAAACTTTTTTTCCAGTATACCAATGATAAGCTTGTGCGATCGTATGATTCTACCTTTCACCAGGTCACCTATAACCAAACAGATGGGGATCTGACCAATGTTAGTGGGCTGCAAGCGGTTAACTGGACGTATGGATACGACAATCTTCATCGTCTGAAAACAGTCAAGAATCCCGTTGATGTACAGATTGTAGACAACACCTACAACGATTTCGATCGGGTAGTAGAACAGCGTGCTCCGCGCGACACGGGGATAGAAATATACAAGTTGCACTACAGTGGCTTTATGTCGGCCGAGGAAGATCCAGAGGGGAACCGCACCACCTATCACTTTGACCTCGATGGCCGTCGCGTTGCTATAAAAGATGCCCTGGGAAATACAGCTCGCATCGAGTATGACGGTCAGGGCCATGCGATCAAGCAAACGGATCCTCGCGGTTTTTCATCCATCTCCGTTTACGACGGCGACAATAATCTCAAGGAACAGATAAACGATAACGGCAACAAGATTACATTTTCCTATGATGCACAGCATCGACTAAAAGAAACCAGAGATCCGCTGAATCACAAAGCTAACTTTGACTATGACGCGAAGCATCATCTCATTGAGCAGAGAGATCACTACGGAAGAAAAGTGAAGACAACATATCTCCCTACGGGACTTGTCGATACGGTCACAGATCCTCGGGGGACCGAGACGGAACTAAGTTACGATGCCAATGGCTATATCAGCACCGCACAGACGGGTAGTCATCCCAAGGTAATCTGGAACTATAGCACTCGGGGCGAATTGCAGCGACTGGTTGATCAAAAGGGGGCGATGACCTGGTTTACCTATGATAATCGTGGTCTGGTGAAAAAGAGAATTGATGCTCAAGGCAAGACTACAGGCAATAATTATACTAAAGCTGGCAAGCTGGCGACGTCGACTGACCGAAACGATAATCTTACGTTCTTCACCTACACGGATTCTGGCAAGTTGAATCTGATTCTATCTTCGGCATTGGCTGTCGATTTCAATTACGACAGTAGAGATAATTTGGTAGAAATGATTGATTCAAGCGGTACTACTCGTGGTACTCACGATGTCGCCGGCCGTCTAACGAGCCATACTGATAGCAATGGCCACACCGTGGGCTATGAATACGATGCTGCCGGGAATGTGACCGCACTAACCTATCCGCCAGGATTCAGGAAAGTAAAATATACTTACGACAACCTAAATCGCCTCAGTACGGTAACCATCGATTGGCTAGCGGGCAAGCCGACAATGCGCTATGTGTATGACGATGCCAGTCGTCTGGACCGAATTGAACATTTTAATGCTATGAAAACGGACTACAGCTGGGATGATACGGACCGGTTAACGGGGATTGCCCACGCTGGCAGTTCGACTCTGGTGGATTACAGTTTTTTGCTGGACGACAATGGTAATCGCAAACGGGAAACGATCTCTCCTGCGCCAATCACGCTTGGGAGTCTGGTAACCGACGACACAAGTTTCTCGTACAACATCCAGCGCAACCGCTTAAAATCAACATCAAAACATGCCTACGCCTATGGTACTGAAGGAGAGCTTGTCGGAACTCTGGATGCGGTGGCTAGTCGTTACTCTTACGACAACGAAGGGCAGCTTGTCGGCAAAGATGCCGTGGACTACACTTTTGACAGCGTCCATCGATTGGTACAACGAGGCAGTGACAGCTTTGTATACGACGGTGTAGGCAATCGCCTGAAGGCCACTCGCGATGGTCTGGAGACGCAGTATGTCTATGACGCTGCGGGTAATTTACTGGCAGAGACTAATAGCGCTGGCCAGCCCACGCGCTACTACATCTACGGAGTGGGGCTCGCAGCGATGGTAAAAAGTAGCACCTACTACGTCTACCACTTCGACGGTACCGGTCACACCGTTGCGCTTACAGATGCCAATAATACAGTGGTAAACAAGTATACCTATTCGCCCTATGGAAAAGTGCTGGGGCAAGTGCAGGCTTTTAATCAGCCCTTCAAATATGCCGGCCAAGTGGGTATTTTTACAGAGAGTGATAATATCTATTATATGCGCGCCCGTTACTACGACGCCGAGACGGGTCGATTCATTTCTGAGGATCCAGCGGGGTTTATTGGCGGTCTAAATCTCTACTCATATGTTGGTGGAGACCCTGTAAACGCTGTGGATCCTACAGGGCTGATTAAGTGGACTGGGACTGCGACGACTCTATCAGCCACAGCTCCTGTTGGGGCTACTCTTACGAGGTACACTCTGATCTCGGAAGTGGTAGAAGGGGCTTCTGCGACGGTTAATGTTACGGCTGTGGGACCTAGTCTCGGTTATGGCGTCACTCTGAGTGGCTCAAAAAGTCGAGTGGCTGTTCAGGACTCCCTTAATTTTATAAATCCAAATGTTTTCAATGGTAGCTATGAAGCTATTCAAGCTGGAGTTACGGTACCGTTTGGGCCTGGTTACGGTTTTTTCGCAGTAAATATGGGTGCTGCAGGTTCTGCGGGACATGGGTTTATCGATATTGGCTACGATGCAGGTATTACTGGAACGAAGGGGGCGGCCGCAGTGACCAGTATAACTTGGAACGCGATTAATCGATCCAATAATAGTAAACCTCTTACTGGTAGATCTGGCAAAGGGAAATAGAGAATCTGATGAGTATTCGTCTAAGAATTCTAGTTTTGATACTGATGATTGCATTCATAATCATGGAGGTTGTAGTTAGCCCAGATTTGAATGGGGGGAGGTTAGTCGTCAGTGGTCTATTTTGTGCTGCGATGGTTGGAATTGTCTGTTGGCACGCCACAAAGCAGAAGGACGAGGCGATTAGTGGTGGGGTTTTATTTCTTCACTCTGCAGTGGCCTCAATCGCATGCTCAGTGGCACTTATCATTACTGTGCAAATCCCTATGATTTTTTTCGGACTTGATTTTTTTGATGTGGTCAGTGCCAAGATGATACCTATTACAATTTTACTGCCGGCAGTTTTGTGCTTTCCTATATGTTGGAGTAGGTTGAAAAAATAGTGGGGGGTCTATGGTAAAAATTTGAATTTTTGTTGTTCCAATATTCATGAATGCCGCGAAAATTAAAAATGAGTTATGCCGCAACTCAAGAAAAATTTTGGACTACTAGGATATTCATGGTCCGCCTGTACTTAGGTTGGCTGAAAACGTGTAGGTTCAGGGCATATTGCGAGAACTCGATTTAATGCTCAAGCGGGAGTTGGTATAGGTCCTGTGATAACAGGTATTCAAGCTACAGCAACCTCTGGGAACGCGGTAACCACACCAGTTGGAGGCGACTTTCTGGGGTCTGGCAATGGTGATGGTGCATTTGCACAAAATAATACTTTAGAGCAGCCGAGAGGGTTCGGATTTAGATTCGGCGCATCAGTTGCTGCGGAAATCGGTAGCTATACCAATTGGGGAAAGGGCAAATAGGTGGAATAGGGATGCGTGTATTAGTAAAGTGGCTATACGTAGTTGCAATATCCGCCGGGGCGGCTTCCGTCCTTTGTCTGGTGTTTTTCTTTGGATCGAACTTCCTGATTGCACCGCAAGATATTGATCGGTGGATGAATTTCTATTTTGAACAGCAGGACGGCATCTATTTCTTGCTCAGCGTGCTTTTAGTCACTGTGATCGTTATTCCTTTTATAAGGAAAATGGATTTAGTTTGAGATTTTCGTCAAGAATTAGGCGAAAGAGAGCGATCCGATTGGTTAGCTATAAGCTTGTCGAACTAAATCATCTAGATTAGGTGAAAATACATTGAGCGAGTCAATCAATCTAGTGAAGCAGTTTAGGATTTATTCTGCTGGATGTAATTTTTTTGTCTAGATTGATGACCCCGCTAGGATACTTGGTTTTGTTCGTACTTAACGAATAAATACCGCGGGGTAGCCTGTAGTGCGGGCTTGATACTCGCGTCTTCATGCAGCAATCAAAAGCTCACTGCTGGTAAGCGTGTATAGTCCTCGTAAGGGCAGTGATCGTAGTCGCGTTCGAATCCCGTGTCGCGAAAAGCACTAGCGACTCACGCCGGCTACCTTAACGACCGCCAAAAATCGGTTCAAATTCTCGGAGCAAGCGTGCGTCATCATCCATACGCAATCGCTGGGAGTATGGTCCTGGCTGTTAATCGCTCTCGCTTAGGAGTTTTGGTTCCAAGCTGGTAGAAGCACTGCCGTTATGCAGGTAAACGATGCCCCCGACGATGCTGACATTCAGTTGCATTGTGCGATCAAGTAGGTCGGCAGCGGCCTGTATTTCAGCCCAGTCGATATGCCAGACCTGCAAATGTGGCAAAGCGCTGATCTCCTCGCCATTTAATTTCCACCAGGTTGGCGCACTTTTGGCGAACGCATACACGCTGACCAGACGTGCTCTTCCACACGCCTTGCGCAGCCGGGGCTGCTCTGGTTGACCCACTTCAATCCAGTGCTCGATGTCACCATGGTCGCTGTGGACCCACAAATCCGGTTCGTCGGCGGTGGAGATACCTTTGGTGAATTCAAGGCCGCGGGTGCTGTTCAGCCAGTAGGCAAGGAGGCGTGCCGCCATCCGTTCCAGTGTTTCAGAGGGATGTTTGGCCAGTGTCAAAGAGAGTGATTCAAAGCAATTGCGATCGCTGTCTGCCAGCTCGATCTGGGCTTTGTATATAGTAGGTTTTAGCGCCATGGTGTCGATGCGTCCTTACCGTTATTGAAGGAGGTGTGCTTGTTATACTGAGTGCGTCCTTTCGGCTGCGCCGTTGGGGTCATACTTTGGGATTGTGGCGTGATTCCCACAATACGACTGCGCACAGCAATACGATTACGACGTCGACTGCAATACGCAGAGTATAGGCCTGTTCGGGGTGGGGCAGGGTATACATCACTGTGCCGGCCGCCGCGCTGGGAATGACTATGCCCATGAATATAGAAAATCGCGAGTGTCCGTAGAGGCCGATGCCAATGATGAGGTATACCGTTCCCCATAATCCATCGAGCAGTGCTGTCCCGGTCAATTCGCGCAGCCACAGCGCTGCAATCTGGGCAATGCCTGAAAGGCACGTTAGTGTGGCGGCGGTATTGCGCAGCAATGAGCCTGGACCATGTGCCATGTGAATCTCAGCTTAAGGGTATTCGAGGCGTACGCGTGCTGGCACGAACGAAATTTTCCTGCCAAGAGTAGCAGAAATTGGTCTCGCGGCGACATCCAATTGTCTTGCTTGCGGCCTAGGTGGTTTTGCTGTGCTTCCCAAGAGCCTTTTCACATAGCGCTTGCACTTCATTCAGGCCAGCCAACATATCGTCGATATCTTTGCGTTGTTGCAGCAGGGTAGCTCGCCGTAAAACGACTGTGTTGATAAGGGCATTTAGCTGCTGCGCATTGTTGCGGGATGGATCATACAGATCGATCAGGTCCACGCTGTCCTGCAGTGTCATGCCGATACGTTTGCCACGCAAAATAAGTTTGATACGAACCCGATCGGCGGCCGTATACAGCCGTTTTTGACCATCCCGCAGAGGTTGAATTAAACCCTTCTCCTCGTAAAAGCGAATGGTGCGGGTGGTGACGCCAAATTCCTGGGCGAGCTCCGAGATCGTGTAGGTTTTGTCTACCATCTTGTTGGGTCCTGGCAAGCGGGCTTGCGATTCGCAGTGTAGTAGATAATGACGTTGACGCAAACGTAAACTTAAACGCGTTGTCTTGTCTGATTCGGCGACGTTATTTGCTATCATCGCGACTCTATCGACTCACAAGGTGACGCTGTACATGTTCAAATCCACGCTGTTGCCACTGCTGGCAAGTGGCGAGTTCCGCTCAGGCCAGGAACTGGCCGATGTCATGGGGGTGAGCCGCACGGCTGTGTGGAAGCAGGTTAACCGACTCGCCTCGGAATCCGACATTGCGATCGAATCAGTAAAAGGAAAAGGCTATCGGATTCCGGGCGGTATAGACCTGCTTGACGTCGATCAAGTGAGGGACGCTCTGGGCGCGCGAGCCCGCTCCCTGCTATCCCGACTGGATATTCTCGACAGCGTCGATTCCACCAATGCGGAAGTCTTGCGTTGGGCGGGGCAGGGGGGGGCTTCTGGCCTAGTGTGTAGCGCCGAGCAACAGACCGCCGGGCGTGGTCGCCGTGGTCGGCAGTGGGTGAGTCCCTACGCCAGTAACCTGTACCTGTCATTGCTGTGGGAATTCAGCCAGGGTGCTGCGGCGCTGGAGGGCTTAAGCCTGGCGGTCGGCGTCGCAGTGGCCCGTGCACTGCGCGCCTGTGATGTCCCTGCTGTGCAGCTGAAATGGCCCAATGATGTGTTGTACGCCGGGGCTAAACTCGGTGGCATTTTGCTGGAAATGAGTGGCGATGCGGCTGGCAGTTGTCGGGTTGTGATCGGCGTGGGTCTCAACGTCGCTATGCCTAAAGCGGCGGCTGGCGCCATCGATCAGGCCTGGACCGATATTAAATCCATCAGCGCGCTACCACATGCCGGCCGTAACCGCCTGTTGGCGGAATTGCTGAATGAACTTCTGCCGCTGGCGGCTGACTTTGAACAACAGGGTTTTACCCAGTGGCGCGATGAGTGGCAGGCGCTGGATGCGTTTGCCGGTCAGCCGGTAGTGTTGCATACCGGCTCAGGACAGTTGGCGGGCGTCGCTCGGGGCGTGGATGAGCGCGGCGCACTTCAACTGGAAACTACCACCGGTGTACAGTCGGTCTACGGCGGCGAAATCTCCCTGAGGGCTGCGCAGTGAGCGTGTCAGGCCGTTGTTTGCAATTGGATGTAGGTAATAGTAGCGCGAAGTGGCGGCTGGTGAGTGGAGAACACGTTATAGCCAGGGGCAATTACCGGCCCGACGATGCAGGCTCTCAGGACGTGATGCTCGGTTGCGCCGCAACTCTGGACACTATTTGGATCGCCAGTGTGGCCGCCTCCGCAACGGAAGAAAAACTCACAGCGTTGCTGGTGAAGAAATGGGGCATGGCGCCCTGGTTTGCGCGCACAGAGGCTCGTACTGGCAGTCTCCACAATAGCTATGCCGAGCCGGGCCGCATGGGGGTCGATCGCTGGCTGGCCATGCTGGGTGCCCGGGAGCGAGAGCAGGGCAGGCTGTGTGTGGTCGACGCGGGCTCCGCGCTGACTATCGATATCGTAGGTGCGACCGGTCAGCATGAAGGTGGGTATATTATCCCAGGTCCCGCGTTGATGGAGCGGGCGTTGCTGTTGGACACCGATCGAGTGCGGTTTGACGAACAGGTTGACTACGCCCTCGCGCCGGGAAGATCTACGGCTGAGGCGGTGCGCCACGGCATCGCACTGGCGCAGGCCGGGGCGGTAGGGTTGGCGCTGGACCAGGCAGGGGATGAGCCTATGTCCCTGTTTTTCTGCGGAGGCGCAGGGGAGACCTTGATGCGGTTGGTGCCGCACGCGAGGCAGTGGACGCCCGACCTGGTATTTGAGGGGCTTACCGCCATGGCCGCTCTACGTTGAGCCGCTTTTTACTGGCTAGTGACCTGTCATTGGAGCGCGGGATAGTGCCGCACAAAACGGCCGTGGCGATGGCGTGCCAGTCGAACGGGGCTATGTCCCAAAAGTGACTGAAGTTCATGCGGTTACCTGACGTTAGTTCAGCTACGACATATATCTGAGGCTGGCCCCTGCCAAGCTTTAATATCGGCTATATGTACTAATGGTGCGGCCGGCTTGCCTGCCGCATACATTCCAGCTCTGCCTCATTCGTAGGAAAGGAAAACAATAATATTATTGCCGTCGTAAGAGAGATTTTGGATATTGTTCCTGAATGGGAGCATATAGGGGTGTGGTGGTATCCCCGCGCGCAGTGGGTTTGTCACCTGGGCCGACCAGGCCGCGTTGATCTCTTGGAAAAACCCTTGGGTCGCACTGTTCGTTTGGTCGAACTCCAGGTTCTCTATTTTTGGATCGTCCAATAGAATCTGCTGCGTGCCCGGGTCGTATCCCAGTATTCCGGAGACGGTTGCCCGCCCTGTTTCGCTGATGGCGATACCCTGGGCGGGGCGGTGATCGTATGCTTGCACGCGGACCTGTAGGCCGACGCGGCCATTTTCAAGAAAAAGTGCGACCGGATTGGTAAGAAAAAGATTGCCCGCGGTCAGCTTGACCGTTGCGGGAAAGAGATCGGCAGCAATACCTGTGGCCAATCCAGCCGAAATTGTCACGCTTGGCCCCGCTGCTGAATATGCCATTCCGGCGCAAATCGATAACGAGAACGCCACCCATAGGGCCAGGCTTCGTGTTCGCAATACAATTGCCTGAAAAACGTTGGGAGTCATGTTCATACCCCGGTGAGTAAAGACGCCGAGTGTCTTGTAAGTGGGCTTATGGTGCGGGGCATGTCGAAGGGACCTCCGAAATGTTGTTGCCTATCAACTCGCTAGAGTCATTGGGGAGCACCCGTTCATTGAGTATAAGAGGCGTGCTGAGTCGCCCCTGAAACAGCTCCTTACCGCTGGGGTCCATGCCTATATACGTTGGATTAGCATAGCCCGAGGTAATCAACGCAGGATCTTTCTTGTTGAGGTAGCCTGCCCGCACACCGTTGATGTAGAGGTCAATGTAAGACTGATTTAGAGCCGGTTGGACGGGCGAAAAACTAAAATGGGTGCTTACCACTATTTCGCTACATTGTCCGGCAGGTAGCGCCGGGATCTCAATGACCTGTCCAAGCACTTCCAAACGCAGACCTTGTGTGCCGTTCGTTTGTAATCGCCAGCGCCCGGTCTGTTCTGCTATGACCTCAGGTTGTTCATTCTCGCCATCTGACGGGGTTACCCCGATAGCAAGTGTAAAACCGCTGTAGCCTGGACTACGTTGTAGGTCATCGCCGCGCAAGATGGCGCCTCCACGGTTGTTGATTGACTCATAGTCGACAGTAACTTTTCTTACAGCCTTGCGCCATTGCAAATAATGCTCGGTAAGTTCTGCGGCGACTTCGGGGTAGCGAGCGAGGACATCGGTCTTGCCGGTGGGGTCGGCCTCGAGATCGATCAGGTTTGTCCCTCCATAAAAGTAGAATAGCCGCCAGCGACCGTCCGACGAAAGCACTGAATACTGGGGAGTTACCGAGTTTGAGTACTCCCAGTAAAGTTCAGAAAAATCCGCACGTTCGGGATCCAGCAGGCTTCTGCCAATAATATCTGCTGGAGGCGTCGCGGAGCTGGCCTGGGCAATAGTGGGAAGAATGTCGTAGATACTGACAAGCTCATCCGAGACGACTCTGGGCGCAATATGCCCAGGCCAGCGCATAAACAGCGGCGTGCGCAGGCCGCCTTCGGTGAATACGGACTTCATCCCAAAAAAGGGGTAGTTGTTATCCGTCTGCTGGTTGGTGCCACCGTTGTCACTCACCACAATGACCAGTGTGTTGTCAGCTTCACCATTTCTGACCAGCGCAGCCATCACCTGACCGATGTTGAAATCCAACTGATCTATCAGCGCATGGTATTTCCCTTCCTTGGTATCGGGATATTTTTCTGCGTATTCGCGTGCGGGTTGGATCGGCGCATGTGGCGCATAGTACCAAAGGTTCAAAAACCAGGGCTGGGTTTGCTCCTGCTGCTCATTCAGGAAGCTGATAGCGCGCTCGGTCAGTATGTTGGTCAAATGTCCCGACTGCTTTACGGGTGGCGACTGGTTGTCGCGTAACCAAGGATCATGGTAGCTCGGAAACCAGTAGTGGATGCCATCCAAAGCGGAGCCCTTCAGTTCGTTGTTATGCAAAAATCCATACCATTCATCGAAACCGTACTGGTTGGGAGATTGTTCCAGTGTTGCGCTCGCGATATGCCACTTTCCGATGTGCTGTGTCCGGTAGCCCTTGTCGTGCAGCATGCTGGCGATAGTCGGTGTGCCGACGGAAAGGCCGAGATGGTTGGGACGAAGCCCGTGTATCGCTGGAAATGTGCCCGTCATCATCGCTGCTCTAGCGACGGAGCAAGTCGCGTCCGCATAGTGGCGCGTATACAGAATACCCTCTGCAGCCAAGGCGTCCAGGTGGGGCGTGGGTGTGTTTGGATTTCCATTGGCCCCCAGATCGTTATAACCAAAATCGTCCAGAACGATCAGGAGAATATTAGGCGGCGGCGAAGTTTCTTGTGTCAGCAAGGGTAATTGGGGAGCAGCGCAAGAGGACAGTGTAAGCAAAACAGGCAAAATATAAAGTATCCGATTTAGCACGTGGTGCATCCCTGTCGTCATATTTTTATACTATTGTATTAAAGCGTTTTAACGGTTGATGAGTTCAGGAGCCCTCTTCGTCCTCGGTAATACCACGATCAATGTACTCACTCTCGAGCTCTTCGTCATCCCCAGGAGCGCATCCAAATTCTTCAGAAACCTGATCTGGATTCATATCGTTACTGATGCACTCAAAGCTCTGGGCGTCGTCGACGACTTCTTTTTCGTCAGCCACTATGCCGATATTGAAGGCCGCGTACCCAGGCAACATAAATTGGTTCAATGCCATTCCCAGCACCCGGCCCGAATACGGTGAAATAACCTCGAAGGATTCATTGGTTATCGGGTTTACCATAGAGCCCAGCACAGCGCCTGCCCAGATACGCTCGCCCACTTCAACTTCTGAAATCAACAGTCCACCCGTGTTCACTCTAACCCAGCGTGAGCTATAAAACACCGGTTGGGCCCCGCCGACTGTCCACAACCGGCGAGTCATATTCAGCCCACTCATTACCGTTTCGATGATTTCAATGCCTTCCTCGACATGCGCCTGTTGCAGGCTTCCAGGTTCCCCCAGTTCCAGAGCGACCGCGGGTATGCCGTAATTGGTGGCAGCGCTGCGTAGATTTCCACGCAGCTTCCTGCTGTGCAATACCGCTGTTGAACCAAATTTTGTAGTCAGTTCCAGCACCTTGGGTATCTGCAGGTTAGCCCTGACCTGTGGCATATTCGTGCGTGTGAGGGAGCCGGTGTGAAGATCGATTAGCAGATCGCAGTGACGAACAATGTTTTCAAAGAAGGAGAAAGCGATGCGCGAGGCTGAGCTGCCGTTGGGATTACCTGGGAAATAGCGATTGAGGTCACGCCTATCTGGCAAATAGCGGGTGCCCCGTGTGAAGCCCAGTAGGTTCACAATGGGCACACCAATGACCGTGCCATAGAGTTTTTTGGGCGAAAGATCACTCACCAGTTTGCGGATGATCTCCACGCCGTTCAACTCATCCCCATGAATGGCCGCCGTCAAGCAGAGTGTCGGCCCGGGATACTTGCCATGTATCACGTAGACGGGTGCTTCCAGCTTACTACCATATGTTGTCTCACCAGAGACCCACAACAAGCGCTTCGATGCGCCGCGAGCGACATGTGTGCCCAGTATTTCCAGCGCTTGATCTACATCTTTCGATTGGGGTTCGGGTTCGGTCTTATGGACAGGCTTGGCAGGGAGAGTTTCAAGAGTTCGGGCCTGGACGGTAATCGGCTGTAGTTTCCCAATGACTGGTGGCTGCGATGATGCACTCGCTTTATTTTCGGCAGCGTATGTTTTCGCAACCGGCTCCGTCGCCTCACCTGCAGTCTGGGGAGACTCACTTGGGCTCTGGCCTGGCTGAGTTGCTGGAATAGGCTGCGTTAGTGGCTCAATCTGGGCGGCGGTCTTGAGTGTCACCAATAACAGTAAGGTAAATAGCCAAAGCGAATAGGGCCGTGAGCCAGATAATTGGTGTCGCCGCATTAATTGAACCATTGAGTAAGAAGAGAGCCCCCCCCGCGAAGTAGGTTTCGACAGCGGTCTATACGTACCGACTTTTCCCCGATTGTTGCGACAGCCGAGGAGATAATTTCGTAGGATTTTTTGGACGACAACTATGCTTGATTGACCGGGGTGTACGCAAGTAATTTGTCCTGATCAGGTTTGATCCGGGTTAGCAAATCGCTGACGCTGAACAATACTGAATTCCCAGCCTTGGGGATTAAATTGATGTGACCTGCAACATCTGAGTGTCAAAATGAATGTGCGCGTCAGGGCGGGCAGTCTAAGCTGTATTGAGGCCAGCGCGCTGACTGTCCTGTAGGAATGGCTTGTGCGTCAGGCTCAGCTCGACGCCTCCATAGCGCTTTGCAGATAGTTCTGTATGCCGACCTTTTCGATAAGGCTGAGTTGGGTTTCCAGCCAGTCAACATGCTCCTCTTCTGATTCCAGAATTTCCTCAAACAACTCGCGCGATACGTAGTCCTGTACGGACTCACAGTGTGCAATTGCCTCCCGTAGATCCGGTATGGCTTTCAACTCGAGTTTGAGATCACACTTGAGCATCTCCTGTGTATTTTCGCCTATCAGCAATTTGCCCAAATCCTGAAGGTTAGGCAGGCCTTCCAAAAATAAAATACGTCCGGTGAGCTTGTCGGCATGCTTCATCTCATCAATAGACTCGGCATATTCATGTTCTGCCAGCTCTTTGAAGCCCCAGTCTTTGTACATGCGTGAGTGGAGGAAATACTGATTGATTGCGATTAATTCGTTGCCCAGTACCTTGTTCAGATATTGGATGACTTTTGCGTCGCCCTTCATAGCGCACCTGTTGGTTACCAAAAAATGTAGTATGGCGCTGAGCGAAGGTGTGTGTCAACTGTAAGTCATTGATTGTTAAAGCTAATTATTAATAGTAATACGAGAGGTTCGCAATCGTATTGCGACCTGGTTGACTTAGGAAACGCATAGTGAGTTGGGTTGTCTGGAGGCTAGCTGAGAGCGTAGAACAGCGCTTGTTCCTGCGTATTATCAAGTAGCGTCTCACGCACAATGTCACGGGTAAGAATGCCGCACTTGCCGCACTGACTGGCAACTCCGAGCGTCTTCCGCACTTCTTTAAACGAGTTCGCGCCATCCATAATCGCTGCGCGAATCTGGGTGTCGGTGATTCCTTTACAGAGGCAAACGTACATGGTTTTAACCACTCTGATCTACTGAGGCGCTTATCGTAATAATAATGAGAATGATTGTCAACAAGATCGATTTACATCTTTCGTATCTCTTTTGAGCGTCTACAGTTGACCGGGGTAGGGGCCCTCACTATAATGCTCATCCTCGAAATTGAGCTCTAGAGAATAGTAAGGGTTTCAATGTGATGTGCCGAGGGGCACTGCACAATCGAGAAAGTTTTGATGCGGGGTGGAGCAGTCTGGTAGCTCGTCGGGCTCATAACCCGAAGGTCGTCGGTTCAAATCCGGCCCCCGCTACCAATTGGCACTGTCGGCTCCAGAGAGTAGGCAGTGTGAAGACGAAAAAGCCCCTTTTTAGGGGCTTTTTCGTATATGGAGTAAACAAACCGGCCGTGGCGAGTAAAGACCAGCAAATCACTGACATGTTGCAACCCACAGTGACGGCCCTAGGCTATACGTTGTGGGGTGTGGAGTACGCGGCGCAGGGCCGGCACAGTATTGTGCGGGTCTATATAGACAACCTTGCGGGCATCACAGTCGAGGATTGCGCCGTTGTCAGTGCACAGGTAAGCAGTGTTTTCGATGTTGAGGATCCGGTCGCGGGGGAATATACCCTGGAAGTATCCTCCCCGGGAATGGATCGGCTGTTGTTCACATTGGAACAATATGCCGCCTATATAGGGGAAATGCTGGAGCTGCGTTTGCGCAGTGCATTCGAAGGACGGCGCAAGTTCAAGGGTATGTTAAAAGGTATTGAGGGCGAGGACGTAGTGATACAGATCGACGATCACGAGTTTTTGTTGCCCTATGGCTCGATTGAAAAGGCACGTGTACATCCCCGTGTCTGAACGTGAAAAGAGAACTGGTGAGGCTTGAGATGACGAAAGAAATTCTGTTGGTGGCTGAGGCTGTCTCTAATGAGAAGGGCGTGTCTGAGGACATTATCTTTGAAGCAATTGAGCTGGCATTGGCGACGGCGACTAAAAAGCGCTACGACGAAGAAGCCGATATTCACGTCACCATTGACCGAAAAACCGGGGATTACGTCTCCGTGCGTCGTTGGCTGGTAGTGCGTGATGACGAAATGGCACTGTTGGGCACCCAGTTCACCACGGAGGAAGCCATTGAGCAGAATCCGAGTTTGAAGCCCGGTGATATCCACGAAGAGGAAGTCGAAAATATCGGGTTTGGCCGGATCGCGGCACAGACGGCCAAGCAAGTTATTGTCCAGCGAGTTCGCGACGCCGAGCGCGCCCAGGTCGTGGAGCAATACCTGAGCAGGGTTGGCGAACTTGTAGCGGGTACCGTCAAAAAGGTGACGCGCGACAATGTTATCGTAGACCTTGGTAACAACGCCGAGGGCCTGTTGCCGCGAGATCAACTGGTAGGTCGTGAAACGTTCCGTGTGAATGATCGCGTACGTGCCATCCTGAAGGAAATCAGTACAGAAGCACGCGGTCCCCAGCTTATATTGAGCCGCTCATGCACCGAGATGTTGATAGAATTGTTTAAAATTGAAGTTCCTGAGATCGCTGAAGAAGTTATCCAGATTCGCGCCGCTGCGCGTGATCCGGGATCGCGAGCCAAAATTGCGGTAAAAACAAACGATCAGCGTATCGACCCGGTCGGTGCTTGCGTGGGTATGCGCGGTTCGCGTGTACAAGCCGTATCAAACGAATTGGATAATGAGCGAGTTGATATCGTACTTTGGGATGACAATCCTGCACAATTGGTGATCAACGCTATGGCGCCGGCAGAGGTTGAGTCGATTGTTGTGGATGAAGATAGCGGCACAATGGATGTGGCAGTGTCACAGGACAACCTGGCTCAGGCTATTGGGCGCTCAGGCCAGAATGTGCGCCTGGCCGCGCTGCTCACCGGTTGGACCATCAATGTTATGAGTCTGGAGGACGCTGCCGAGAAGCACGAGGCGGAAGCCGGGCAGGTGATTAAGTTGTTCGTCGACTGTCTCGATATCGATGAAGACGTGGCGGGAATTCTGGTGGACGAAGGTTTTACCACCCTGGAAGAAGTGGCCTACGTACCGCTGGAAGAAATGACCGCGATAGAAGGATTCGACGAGGACATCGCTGAGGAGCTGCGCGCCCGAGCCAAGGACGCGCTGCTCACCCTGGCCATTGCGTCCGAAGAGCAACTAGGTGCGCACGAACCTGCCGAAGATCTGTTGACGATGGACGGTATGGATCGACATCTGGCGTATCTTCTGGCCAGCCGTGCCATCGTTACAATGGAAGACCTCGCAGAGCAGGGTGTGGACGACATTATGGATATCCCGGACATGACAGAAGAGCGCGCCGGAGAATTGATTATGACTGCGAGAGCGCCCTGGTTTGCCGAGGCGGAAAAATAACCTGGTACGGCGACTAAAGCATATTATGACAGGGTACCAAGGAGATTATTAAATGGGTCAGGTGACAGTAGAACAGCTCGCGGAAGTAGTAGGTGCGTCCTCGGATCGTCTGCTGACGCAGATGAAGGAAGCGGGATTGCCGCACAAGAAAGCAGAAGAGGCTGTGTCTGATGAGGACAAGCAAACCCTGCTGCAATTTCTGAAGCGAAGTCACGGTGAGTCGACAGACGCCCCCAAGCGTATAACTCTGAAGCGTAAAACGCTCACCACTTTGCGAACCAATGCCTCGCAAGGTAGGAAAACCGTCAATGTGGAGGTGCGCAAGAAGCGCACTTACGTCAAGCGCGATGCTGAGCAATTAGACGACGCAGAGGTATCTCTCGATGAGGAGCTGGTCAAACAGCCAGCAGGTGAGCTCGTGCCAGGGACTGTACCGGAGCCTGAACCGGTGGCCGAGGAAGTAACGGCCGAGATGTCAGAGGCGGAAGAGGCAAAAGCAGCGGCTGCAGCAGAGCGCGAGCAACTCGTTGCGGCGGTGTCGGAGTTAGAGGGTGACGCGGATGAAGATCTGTCCACCGTCGATCCTGAGATTTTACGACAACGAGCAGCCGCGCGCCGCAAATTGATGGAAGCTGACGAATCTGCCGCACGACAGGCAGTAATCGAAGTGCGCAAGGCCGCAGAGAAGCAGGAGACAGCTGACGCTCTGGCCAAAAGCCAGGAGAAGACGAAAGAAGCTAAAGAGACGAAAGAATCGAAAGATACGAGCAAGCGACCGAAGCGTTTGCACGACATACCCTCCGCGCCGCATGCCGGAGAGGAAGATAGTCGCAAGCCACGCAGCAGGCTGATTCGCAACGCCCCCCCGGGTCGTGGCAAACAGCGCAACCACAACTTATCGTTAGCGGATCTGGATTCGGAGACGGGAGTGGGTCGCCGCCGGGGTGGTCGCAAGAAGCTGAAGTCTTCTCATGCGGAACACTCAAAACACGGGTTTGAAATGCCAACTGAAAGAAAGATCCGCGAAATCGGCGTTTTGGATATGATTTCGGTCACTGATCTGGCGCAACAGATGTCAGTCAAGTCTGGCGCGGTTATTAAAGAGCTGATGAAGCTCGGCGTGATGGCCACGATCAATCAGATGATTGACCGTGATACGGCGACATTGGTGGTAGAAGAGTTTGGCCACGAAGTCAAGCAGCTAAGTGCGGATGCGCTGGAGGAAAGGCTCGAAGAAACCCTGTCGCAACACGAGGGAAACCAGGAGGCCAGAGCGCCGGTAGTTACTGTAATGGGGCATGTAGACCACGGTAAAACCTCGCTGTTGGATTATATTCGTAAAAGCAAGGTGGCCTCGGGTGAAGCCGGGGGTATCACGCAGCATATCGGCGCCTATCATGTTGAGACTGATCGCGGCATGATCTCGTTTCTCGACACGCCCGGACACGCGGCATTTACTGCAATGCGTGCTCGCGGGGCGAAGAGTACAGATATCGTGATACTGGTGGTGGCCGCCGATGATGGTGTGATGCCGCAGACCGAAGAGGCCGTCAAGCACGCCAAAGCTGCCAATGTGCCTATCATTGTTGCGGTCAATAAAATGGACAAGCAGGGCGCAGACCCGGAGCGAGTCAAAAGCGAACTCGCTTCCAGAGATGTCATACCTGAGGATTGGGGGGGAGACACGCAGTTTATTCATGTTTCCGCGCTGACCGGCGATGGTATTGACGACCTTTTGGATGCCATATTGTTACAGGCGGAAGTATTAGAATTGACCGCCGCGCGGGATGTTCCTGCGCAGGGTATTGTTGTTGAATCGCGGCTGGACAAGGGCCGCGGCCCGATCGCTTCGCTGCTGATTCAAAGTGGCACACTGCGCAAAGGCGATATCGTGTTGGCCGGACTGCAGTTTGGTCGCGTACGCGCCATGCTGGATGAAAACGGCAAGCCCATCGATGAGGCGGGCCCCAGTATACCGGTAGAAATTCTGGGTCTTGATTCGACACCGGCTGCTGGCGATATTTTTGCGGTTGTTAAAAGCGAGAAGCACGCCCGCGAAGTGGCCGTTTTCCGTCAGGAAAAGACGCGCGAACTCAAAATGCAGCGTCAGCAGGCGGCCAAGCTGGATAATATGTTCGAGAGCATGACGGCGGGTGAAAGAAGGTCGCTCAATGTTGTTGTAAAGGCCGATGTGCGTGGCTCACTCGAGGCTATTCAATCTTCCCTGTTGGAGATTGGCAATGAAGAGGTGCAGGTGAATATCATCACCGGCGGCGTCGGCGGTATCACCGAGACCGATATCAACCTGGCCGTAACCTCAGGCGCTGTCGTATTCGGCTTTAATGTGCGGGCTGACAATGCCGCGCGTAGTCTGGTGGATGCCGAAGGTGTTGACCTGCGCTATTACAATGTTATCTACGACCTGATAGACGATGTCAAAGCGGCTCTTACCGGTATGCTCGCGCCCGAATTGCGGGAAGAAATTATCGGTATTGCCGAAGTTCGCGACGTGTTCAGTTCACCAAAATTTGGCCAGATTGCCGGCTGTATGGTGATCGAGGGTACCGTGCATCGGTCCAAGCCTATCCGGGTACTGCGTGACAGCGTTGTGATCTATCAGGGAGAGCTGGAGTCATTGCGACGATTCAAGGATGACGCCAACGAAGTCCGAAATGGGGTGGAGTGCGGTATTGGTGTGAAGAACTACACTGATGTGAAAGCCGGCGACCTTATTGAGGTATACGAAGTCAAGGAGATTGCCCGCTCACTGTAAGCGGCGTCTCATAGAGCGATACCAATGGCAAAAGAGTACGCCAGATCCCAGCGCGTAGCAGATTATCTGCAGCGTGAGCTGGCCGCCCTGATCCAGCACGAAGTGCGCGATCCGAGGGTAGGTATGGTCAGCATCACCGGGGTTGATGTGAGTCGCGATCTGGGACATGCGCGGGTTTACATTACCGTTATGGGTAGCGACTCAGTCGAAGAGGCTGGTGAATCTGTCGAAGTCTTGAATAAGGCCGCGGGTTTTTTGCGCAGCCAACTGTCCCGCGACAGCAATATGCGTACTGTGCCGCAACTGCGGTTTTACTTCGACTCCAGCGTCGGGCGCGGACGTGATCTGGAGGATCTGATCAAACGTGCCGCCAATGCTGATCGTGAATTGGGATTGCGTGACGACAACGAGTCAGAGTCCTAGCAGTGGCAAGACGTCGCAAGGGACGCGCGGTAGATGGCATTCTGGTGCTGGATAAACCTTTGGGCGTTAGCTCCAATCGGGCCTTGCAGAGCGTAAAACACCTGTTCTGCGCAGCCAAGGCTGGTCACACCGGTAGCCTCGATCCGCTGGCAACAGGTGTGCTGCCGCTGTGCTTCGGTGAAGCAACCAAGTTTTCGCAGTATTTACTGGACGCAGATAAGGCCTACCAGAGTACATTTACTCTGGGTACTGTCACCGATACGAGTGATGCCGAAGGCAAGATACTGGAAGTAAGGGATGCGACCGGGATTACTGAAAGTGATGTGATGACGGCGTTGAAGCAGTTCGAGGGTGAGATTGAGCAGATTCCCTCCATGTTTTCCGCTATTAAGAAGGACGGACAGCCACTCTACAAGCTCGCTCGCCAGGGGCTGGAAGTGGAACGAAAGCCCCGCCGGGTGGTCGTAAAAGAGCTCGAATTACGCGCCTTCCGGGGCGGTGATAGCCCCGAAATCGATATTTACATGGAGTGCAGTAAAGGTACATACGTGAGGTCGCTGGCGGAGGACCTGGGGCGTGTTTTGGGCTGTGGCGCCTTTGTCAGTGCGCTGCGTCGGATCAAAGCGGGCCCTTTCAGTATAGAAAGTAGCGTGACACAGGCTGCACTGGAGGCGATCAAAGTCAGTGGCGAATACCCTGCGATAGATGCGCTGTTAATGCCCGCAGATGCCGCGTTGGGAGAATTGCCATTGGTATGCCTCAGCGAATCTGGTGGTTTCTGCATACGCCAGGGGCAGGCAGTAATAGTGCCAAACGCACCCTGTGGTGGTATTGTGCGCGTCGCGCTGCACAGTGGCGAGTTTTTAGGTATTGGAGAGATGTTGGACGACGGGCGCGTGGCGCCGCGTCGACTGATTGTCACCGGAGGGTGACGCGAACCTGTCTGTAATTCTGCATGGACAGGCTCTTTTATTAATGAAGGGCGGTACGCCGCCTGAGGCAGATTGAGAGAGAGGATTAGAAAATGGCTTTATCAGTAGAAAAGAAAGCAGAGATCGTTAAAGAGTACCAGGTAGGCGCTGGCGATACGGGATCCCCGGAAGTACAGGTAGCACTGCTGACCGCGAATATTGAGCAGTTGCAGGGGCATTTCAAGTCGCACTCGCATGACCACCACTCTCGTCGGGGTCTGATCCGCATGGTAAACCAGCGTCGCAAACTGCTGGACTACCTGAAACGCAAGAACACACAGCGCTACAGTGATCTGATCAAACGACTCGGTCTGCGTAGATAGGCTGTATCCCTTCCGGGGCACTCATGGGAGCGCCCTGGTGTCATATTGAGAATTGGAGAAATATTGTGAATCCAGTAACAAAAACCTTTCAGTACGGCGGCCAGACCGTCAGTCTGGAAACCGGACGTATAGCTCGCCAAGCGAGTGGTGCGGTCCTGGTGACCGTTGAGAACACCTCTGTACTGTGTACCGTCGTGGCAGAGAAAACAGAACGCCCGGGTCGGGATTTTTTCCCGCTGGCAGTCCACTACACCGAAAAAACCTACGCTGTCGGCAAAATACCCGGTGGCTTTTTCAAGCGCGAAGCGCGCCCCAGCGAAAAAGAAACACTCACTTCTCGTCTGATTGATCGGCCCATCCGTCCTTTGTTCCCTAAAGGGTTCATGAATGAGGTACAAGTTATTTGTACTGTGATGTCAGCGGATAAGCACATCGACCCTGATATTGCCGCCATGATCGGTACTTCTGCAGCGCTGGCAATTTCCGGTTGTCCTTTCAATGGCCCGATCGGTGGGGCCCGTGTCGGTTTTAACGAAGCACAAGGTTATTTCCTCAATCCTACCTATGAGCAGTTGAACGACAGCAAGCTGAACATGGTAGTTGCAGGTACCAAAGATGCAGTATTGATGGTGGAGTCCGAAGCTAAGGAATTGAGCGAGGATCAGATGTTGGGTGCTGTGCTTTACGCTCACCAGGAAATGCAGGTCGTCATTCAGGCGATCAATGAACTGGTAGCTGAAGCCGGTAAGCCGCGTTGGGAATGGACTGCAGCAGCAGTGAACGAAGAACTGTTGGTTGCCGTCGAATCTCAGGTTAAAGCCGATCTTGGCGAAGCCTACCGTATCACCGAGAAGGCTGCTCGTTACGAGCGCGTTGGTGTTATTCGTGATGCCGCTGTTGCTGCGCTCGCTGTTGAAGGCGGTCCCTCTTCAGATGATGTGAAAGACCTCTTCAAGAAAATTGAAAAGAACTTGGTACGCAAGCGCATCCTGTCTGGCGAAGCCCGTATTGACGGTCGCGATAACCGTACTGTTCGTCCCATCGCCTGCGAAGTCGACGTACTGGCCAAGGTTCACGGTAGCGCGCTGTTCACTCGCGGAGAGACCCAGGCTATTGGCGCTGTGACGCTCGGTTCGACACGCGATGCACAAATCATCGATGCGCTGGAAGGGGAGCGCCGTGATCCTTTCATGCTGCACTATAATTTTCCTCCCTACTCAGTGGGCGAGGCGGGTCGTGTTGGCTTCACCAACCGTCGTGAAGTCGGCCATGGTCGTCTGGCGCGTCGCGGTCTTGCCGCTGTACTGCCTACCAACGAAGTATTCCCCTACACGATTCGTGTGGTAGCCGAGATTACTGAGTCCAATGGTTCAAGCTCTATGGCTTCCGTTTGCGCTGGCTCACTGGCCATGATGGCGGCTGGCGTACCTCTCAAAGCACCGGTTGCCGGTATCGCTATGGGTTTGGTGAAGGAGGGCAATCAATTTGCCGTGTTGACCGATATCCTCGGTGATGAAGATCACCTGGGTGACATGGACTTCAAAGTAGCCGGTACCGCTGAGGGCATAACCGCACTGCAGATGGACATCAAGATTGAAGGTATCAATGAGCAGATCATGGAAGTTGCGCTGGAGCAGGCGCAAGTGGCTCGCCTGCACATACTAGGACAGATGAATGCGGTGTTGCCTGCGGCTCGCACCGTGACATCGGCTAATGCCCCCAGCATGACGACTCTTAAGGTCGATTCCGACAAAATCCGCGATATTATTGGTAAAGGTGGCGTCACCATTCGCTCCATCACCGAGCAGTCCGGCGCGACTATTGATATCGATGATGACGGTACGGTACGTATTTTCGGCCAGGATCAGGCATCACGTGATGCGGCAGTCGCCATGGTTGAGGAAATTACCGCCGAAGCCGAGATCGGGGCGGTTTACGAAGGTACTGTTGCACGTATCGTGGATTTTGGTGCGTTCATCAATATACTGCCTGGCAAGGATGGTCTTGTTCATATCTCGCAGATCGCCAATGAGCGTGTCGAGAATGTGTCCGATCACCTCAAGGAAGGTGAAGTCGTGCGTGTGAAGGTGTTGGATGTGGATCAACGCGGCCGTATCAAGCTCTCTATCAAGGAGTTGCTGGAAGACGAGGCGTCTGCAAACGACGAAGCGCCCTCTGAGTAAGTTCTAGCTTAACCTGCAGTAATAAAAAAGGGATGCGCCGTCAGGCGCATCCCTTTTTTATGCTTTGGACTGCGGTGTCGACGTGGCGTTGCCACTGTGATCGATGGTGTCACCTTGTCAACGTTACGGATCTTACTCGTCACTGCACTGTAAGTTGCTCCGTTGCATGGCTCATTTTGGCCGATCGTCGATCAGGTTTTGCACAACGGACGGGTCGGCGAGTGTGCTGATATCGCCAAGATTATCCAGTTCGTTTGCGGCAATCTTGCGTAGAATGCGCCGCATAATTTTACCCGAGCGGGTTTTCGGCAGACCGGGCGCCCACTGAATGATGTCGGGCTTGGCAATCGCACCGATTTCCGCCGTGCACAATGCCCGCAATTCGGCACGCAGTTGCTCGGTTGGTTCCACCCCCTGCATTGTTGTGACATAGGCGTAGATGCCCTGGCCTTTGATGTCGTGCGGGTAACCCACCACCGCAGCCTCGGCAATATGCTTATGCAAGACCAGTGCACTCTCGACCTCGGCGGTACCCATGCGATGGCCAGAGACATTGAGAACGTCGTCTACACGGCCAGTGATCCGATAGTAACCGTCGGCATCGCGGCTGGCGCCATCGCCTGTGAAGTAGTAACCCGGGTAGGGTTTGAAGTAGGTATCAATCATGCGCTGGTGATCGCCGTACACCGAGCGAATCTGGCTGGGCCAGGAGGACTTGATTACCAGGTACCCGGCGCCGGGTCCTTCAATTTCTGTTCCGCTTTCATCTAGCAGGGCCAGGTCGACGCCAAAGAATGGGCGTGCGGCTGACCCCGGTTTCAGATCGGTAGCACCTGGTAGTGGCGTGATCATGTGCGCGCCGGTTTCTGTTTGCCACCAGGTATCCACTATAGGACACCGCGCGTCGCCCACCACGTTGTAATACCATTCCCAGGCTTCCGGATTAATAGGCTCGCCAACGGAGCCCAGCAGCCGCAGGCTCGCGCGGGAACTGCGAGTCACCGGTTCGTCGCCCACCGCTTGGAGGGCGCGGATGGCTGTAGGCGCGGTATAGAATGTATTTACCTGGTGTTTGTCGATGACTTCCCAGAAGCGCCCGGCGTCTGGATAGGTGGGTACCCCTTCAAACATCAGAGTTGTCGCGCCATTGGCGAGGGGGCCATAGAGAATATAGGTGTGCCCGGTGACCCAGCCAACGTCTGCAGTACACCAGAAAACCTCTCCTTCACGGTAGTCAAACACATACTTGAAGGTCATGGCGGACTGGAGCAAATAGCCGCCCGTTGTATGCAGGACACCTTTAGGCATGCCGGTGGAGCCGGAGGTATAGAGAATGAACAGCGGATCCTCTGCGTCCATAGACACGGGGGCACATTCGCTGTCTGCGTGATCTACCGTGTCGTGGTACCAAATATCACGCCCTTCCTGCCAGGTGATATCGCCACCTGTTCGGCGCACAACCAAGCAGGTGTGAACATTGGGACAAAACGTCAGGGCCTTGTCTGCGTTGGCTTTTAGTGGAATATTTTTGCCGCCGCGTACGCCCTCGTCGGCGGTGATCAGCGTTTGGCAGTCCGAATCCAGTATGCGGTCTTTGAGTGCCTCCGGAGAGAAGCCCCCGAATACGACCGAATGCACAGCGCCGATGCGGGTGCACGCGAGCATCGCGTAGGCTGCCTCTGGGATCATCGGCATGTAGATACCCACGCGATCGCCCTTGCGCACACCACGAGCCGTCAGTGTGTTGGCGAGGCGGCAGACCTGGTCTTTTAATTCGGCATACGTGATGTGTTTGCTGTCAGCGGGATCGTCGCCTTCCCACAGTAGCGCGGTCTGTGTGGCGCGTTGTGGGAGGTGTCGATCGATACAGTTATAACTTACGTTCAGCTTGCCACCACTAAACCAATCAGCTTCCCCTTTAATGAAATCGTAACTGAAGACGCTATCCCAGGGTCTATCCCAGGACAAAAAAGTATCGGCCATTTCAGCCCAGAAGCCCTCAGGATCGTCCAGCGAGCGTTGATACATCGCCTGATAGCGATCGGCATTGATATGCGAGTCTTTAAAGTTAGCGGGTACAGGTCGGATAGGAAATTCAGACATAGAGACCTTTTCCTTATTAGCTTATAGGGGACTGCAAAATAATACTCGTCCGACTGTGATGTGCAAGTCGGTCTTGGGATTGGACGATAGGATACCGATTAGTGACCGCCGGCCAGCATACCCCAATCTGATACAGGATTGAGAGACAGCTTTACGTTGTCGATGAGGCGAGTGGACCCTAAGCGCGCGGCGGCCAGAATGGCGACCTCCTCGGTGCTCTTAGTGACCGTTTGCAGCGTGCGGGCATCGCGAATGGCAAAGTAGTCGGGCTCAAATCCAGCCTGCAATAGCTTCATACGGGCGTGCGATTCCAGTTGCAGAAAATTGTCAAAACCGCAGGCGATGGCCTCGCGGCAACAGTTGAGTGTCTGATTCAATACGGGTGCTATACGGCGTTGTTCGAACGAGAGAAAACCGTTGCGGGAGCTCTTGGCGAGACCGTCCTCATCACGACTGGTGGTGACGCCGACGATATTGATGGGCAGACACAGGTCGTGCACCATTTTACGAACGATAGACAATTGCTGGAAATCTTTCTCACCGAAAACGGCGACGTCGGGTTGTACGATATTGAACAGTTTGTTGACGACAGTCGTCACGCCGTCGAAATGCCCTGGTCGACTACTACCGCACAGGGTGTCGCCTAATTCTGGGACGTGCACAACCGTCTGGGCCTGCATCCCCTCAGGATAAATGTCCTGAACGTCAGGTGAATACAGTACTTGAACTCCTTCGCTGAACAACTTTTCCTTGTCCGCTGCCAGTGTGCGCGGGTAGGCCGCGAGATCTTCGTTAGGGCCAAATTGCAGGGGGTTGACGAAAATGCTGACAACGACCACGTCGCACAATTGCCGCGCTTTGCGCACCAGATCCAGATGCCCCTCGTGCAGATTTCCCATCGTCGGAACAAAGGCTATGGTTTGCCCATTGCGATGGAATCCACGTAGAACGGATTGTAATTGCGCGCTGCTACTGTAAGTTCGCATATCTACCTGATCCCTATCGCCGCAATGGTGACGCTAAAGCAGTAAAAAACACTCGTTTTCAACCTGTATTCCGAGTGCAATGCACTCTAGATTGCCGTGGAGTATGCCCCAACACCCTTTACCCGGCAACGGCTTTTTAGTGAAAATTCACAACTTTTGTTACTAAAAAAGCGCGATGACTGTGCTGAATGTGCTCGATTTACACATTGACATAACGAAGCACTTGCTCGCAGACGGAGATGGTACTTGAACTTGCGCCATCCAACTCAGTTATAGGTATGTGCTTCCCGAGGATACTCGCCGGACTTGACGGCTTCGACAAAGGCTCTGAGGCCATCGGATATCGACGCTTGCCCTTCCATGAAATTCTGAACAAACCGCACACTGTGCCCCGTAAGGCCGAGTAAATCGTGCATGACCAGCACCTGGCCATCCGTGCCGGGGCCGGCGCCTATACCGATGACCGGTATATCCAGTTTGCGACTGATGTCGGCGGCGAGGTCTGATGGAATACATTCCAGTACCAGCAACCTGGCACCTGCGTCCTGAATTTCGACCGCGTCTGCTAGAATTGATTTCGCTTCTTTCGGCGTGCGCCCCTGTACTTTGAACCCACCGAAGGTATTGACCGATTGTGGGGTAAGGCCCAGATGAGCACAAACCGGGATGCCGCGTTCCACCAGTTTACTTATGGTGTCGCTTAGCCAGGTGCCGCCCTCCATTTTGACCATGTGCGCGCCGGCTTGCATCAGTTGTGTGGCA
The DNA here is from genome assembly GCA_963934845.1 of uncultured Halioglobus sp. Classification (GTDB taxonomy): domain Bacteria; phylum Pseudomonadota; class Gammaproteobacteria; order Pseudomonadales; family Halieaceae; genus Marimicrobium. The sequence goes on from CAWWAG010000028.1 coordinate 32,450, forward strand.
CTCTCCATCGCTTGTTCGGCGGTGGTGTAACTCATGAAGGGTAAATCCGCGATAACCAGAGATTCCGGCTTACCGCGAATTACACAGCGGGTGTGGTAGGCCATATCGCTGATCGTGACGGGAATTGTGCTGTCATGCCCCTGTAGTACCATGCCCAGAGAATCACCGACCAGAATGGTTTCCGCGCCCACTTCACTGATAATCCGCGAAAAAGTCGCATCGTATGCGGTGATACAGACAAATTTTTCGCCGCTGGTTTTCATCTTGTCCAGGGTATTAATCGTGGTCTTGCCCATGGCTAGGTGTCCTGTCCGATGTGTCACATCACTTCTGGTCCTGCAGGGCAGAGACGTTATCTGAAAAATGTCGGGTTGAAATAGTGGCGTCCGCTACGAATATCCAGCAGGTAATCCACCAAGTCTTTGTAATCCTCTGCGCTGTTAGCCAGATCGATTTCGCTGGCGTTTACTATAAGCAGCGGAGCATCATCGTAATATAGAAAGAACGCACTGTACACTTCGTTCAGGCGCTCCAGATAGCCCCTGTCAATATCGCGTTCTATGGCTAATCCGCGCTGCTCGATCCGTGCAAGGAATACATCGGGAGACGCCTGTAGGTGCACCACGAGGTCCGGCTTGGGTTAGGGGCGTCTATGGTCATTTGCCGACGCCTATGGAGCCCTCTATAGCGATAAAGGCGGGGGGTGTACGCCCTTTCATGTCGATGGGAATGGCCGAGTTGTCAGGCATTACGACAGGTTCCTGTGTGGCGCTCCGTGGCGGGTGAAGCTACTGCAAGGCAGTTGGCATTGCGTTTTCACCAGGCCTGTTTCAGGGCAATGTGTCAGGAGTGTAGACAGTGCTGTGCCATCGGGTAGTACCAGTGTATCGCCGCCAATTTCGCGCAGTGGGTACAGCACAAAATGCCGGTGTTGCATCTGTGGGTGAGGTACCGTCAGGCGCGGTGAGGTGATTGTCTGGTCTTCGTATAGCAGGAGGTCGAGATCCAGCGTGCGTGGACCCCATGTTACATCCCGGATGCGGCCCTGTCGCTGTTCTATCTGCTGCAGGGCGTCCAGTAGCGCCTCGGCGCTCAGCGCTGTATGCAGTCGCACCACAGCGTTGAGGTAATCGGGTTGGGTGCCCGGGCCAAGTGCCGCGCTGCAGTAGACGCTCGAGACGCTGTCGAGATGGCACTTTGGTAACGCTGCCAATGCATTAACGGCCGTACAGAGTTGTTTCTCGGGGTCGCCTAGATTGCTACCGAGTGCAACATACGCTGGTCTCATGGCTCAGGATTGGGACGGCGTGTCCTGATTCTTTTCGGCCGCTTGCGGCCGTCGTTCGAGGCCGTTACTTGTTCCAGGCGCTGTTCTGGCGACAGTTCCTGAATATCTGTCCACCACTGGCCCAGATCGCCGATGTCTTCGCCAGCTTGTTCGCGTAGCAACAGAAAATCGTAGGCCGCACGAAAACGGCGATGCTCGACTAACTCTGCAGCTTTGCGCCCGGTGCGCCGTTGCAATCGCAGTTGAAACTCCCAGATCTCGCGCATCGGTTGGCTGAAGCGGCGCGGAATTGAGATGTGGTTGACTGCATCTCCAATGGCAGACTGTGCCGCACTGTGCATGGCGAGCATGGGCGATTCACTCTGGCTTTCCAGGCGTTTGGTTCTGGTGGTGACGACGGGCCACAGCAGGGCGGCGAGAATAAAAGCCGGTGTCACTGGTTTGCCCTGTGCGATGCGCTGGTCGGTGTTCTCCATGGCCGCTTGCACCAGTGTTAATGCTCTTTCGTCTTGTCGTATGCAGACACTGGTATCGGGAAACAGGTAGCGCAGTAAATCGAACTCCAACAGTTTGTCCAGGGTACTGGCGGCGTAGCCGGCCAGAAACAGCTTGAGAAATTCGTCAAACAGGCGCGCGGCAGGAATCTCTCCCAGCAGGTGGGCACAGCGCGGTATCGCCGCGGCGGTTTTCTGATCGATGCTGAAGCCGAGTTTTGCTGCGAAGCGCACGACACGCAACATGCGCACAGGATCTTCGGTGTAGCGCTGTTCGGGATCGCCAATAATAGAAACGCTCTGGTTTTCCAGATCTTGCAGGCCGTTTACGTGATCAAAGACCTCGAACTTGCCAGAGTCATAGTACAGTGCGTTAACCGTGAGGTCGCGTCGCACCGCATCTTCCTCCAGCGTGCCATAGACATTGTCTCGCAGTAGCAAACCACTGGCCGATTGGCGCGAGTGATTGCCACCCGTTTCCGGTTGGTCACTCCCGCTGCCGCCGCTGCCGCCGCTGTCATGATGGCCGCGAAAGGTGGTGACTTCGATAATCTCGCGACCAAAGCGTACGTGAACGATGCGAAACCGACGCCCGATGATGCGCGAGTTGCGAAACAGATCCGTCACCGCCTCCGGTGTCGCGTCAGTCGCAATGTCAAAATCTTTGGGGTGCCCGCCCAGCAAGAGATCGCGAACCGCGCCCCCCACAAGATAAGCCTGATAGCCACTGCTGCGTAAGCGCGACATCACTTTGAGTGCGCCGTCGCTGATGTTTTTGCGGGATATGCAGTGTTGATCCCTGGAGATGATATTCAAACGGATTAGGGCCTGTTGCGGTGTTCCGACAGGCGAGAAGTCTAGCATACAAGTGCGGTTCGTGTCGGATGGTCTCAAATAGTTGAGGGAGGGAATGATGGGGAAAGCTCTGCTTCCCCCATCCGGGTCTCACATCAGGAGTTATTGTTATTTCTGTGCGTTGTTATTTTTATAGTGTCAGTACAAACACACATGTATTTAATGCCTAATATCCCGGGAGTGTTAACACCAACTTTCCCAAGCAATCGCTAGTAACATCGCCCATGTGCCCGGTTTTTACGCAACATGCAACAAATGGAAATTGAGGGAAAGCGTTCTTCCCCCATCCAGGTCCATATCAATCTGTATTATTTTTATTGTCGTAGCTATTATTTTTATTTTTCTGACATTGGTAAGTAAGCATTTCCTGTGCCAACTATACATTATATATATTAAACATAGAGTTAGGGTATTGCGGAGATTTTAAAAGACTAGGGAAAGGCGTAGGTTGTTACCAATCTACTCCCCGTTGAGGTGTGTGTGTCAATTCGGGTAACGCCTATTTTCCATCAACTACGGCCATTTTGCCTCGCGCCGAAAGGCTGCTTTTGTTCCTGGGAATACCAAATCGCTGGCGCCGTTCCCACAGGCACTTGCGGCTGACACCGAGCTTTTGTGCCAGTTCGGTTTCGCTCATGGAATCCTGATGCTCCAGCACAAAGCGCTGAAAGTAATCTTCCAGCGACAAGTCTTCAAGCGGATCATTATTGGTAGGCCCGCTGTTCGCATGGGCCGAGCTCTGTCCCTGCTGGCCGCGTATACGACTGATGTTGACCAGTTCCAGATCGATGCCCAGCGCTTCATTGTCAATTTCTTCACTGCTTGACAGGATTACGGCCCTTTCAATGGCATGCTCCAGTTCCCGGACATTTCCCGGCCACTGGTAAGTCGTGATGGCTTGTATCGCGCGTGGCGATAGGCGCATCAGCGGTTTACCGAGGCGCTCAGTCTGGGTTTGCAGCATGCATTCCGCCAGTTGCAATATGTCCTTGCCCCGCTCGCGTAGTGGGGGGAGCGCCAAGCGCAGCACATTGATGCGATAGAACAGATCCCGCCGGAAGTTTCCCTCCGCGGCCAAACTCTGCAGATTGCGGTGAGTGGCGCAGATCAGTCGGACATTTACCTTGCGCGATTGCACTGAACCGATACGGCGAATTTCTCCCTCCTGAATAAAGCGTAGCAGTCGCGCTTGCGCCTCCAAGGGGAGCTCTCCGATCTCATCGAGAAATAACGTACCGCCGTCGGCGGCCTCGATCAGACCCATACGACTGGCATGGGCGCCGGTAAAGGCGCCTTTCTCGTAGCCAAATAGTTCTGATTCGATCAGGGTGTCAGGGATCGCGGCGCAGTTTACCGAGATCAGGATCTTGTTGGCGCGCAAGCTGTTCTGGTGAACGCTGCGGGCCACTAACTCCTTGCCTGTACCGGTCTCTCCCAGCACCAGCACGGTGGAATCGGTAGGCGCCATTTTCTCGATATGTTCGAACAGTGTTCGGATCGCAGAGCAGTTGCCGATCATACCGGCCGAGGATTTGGCAGGTGTTGGAGGCGGGGTTCTATCTTCAGGGCGGCCGGTTGGGTGGTCGGCAATGATGCGCTGCACGGCGCCGATCATATCGCCGTGATCAAATGGCTTGGCAATATAGTCCACCGCTCCCATACGCATCGAGTCTACTGCAGAGCGCAAACTGGCATAGCTGGTCATGATTAAAACTGGGACATCGCCCGCTTTTCTGATCAGGTCAGTGCCGGGCGCGCCCGGTAGTCGCAAGTCGCTGATGACCAGATCAAAATCGTCGAGAGTGTGGTCCTTTTCTGCTTCCTGCACCGAGCCTGCCTCGCTGACCTGATAACCATTGCGTTCCAGTAGGCGGCGCAGTGCGGCGCGGATGACTGATTCATCTTCCACAACGAGGACTTTATGCATAAATCGTTACCTTGGAGTACATCGGACTCAACATACTACGTCAAAATGGAAACATCCAGCGCAGCAGCGGAAGAGTGGCTATAGTTGGAACATCCCGTTGTAGCTGGTGCGGGGTAATATCAGGGTAATCCGTGTGCCGGGATTGTTACCTTCAAACAACGGGCTGGTAATCTGCACTTTGCTGTTCATGTCTTCCATGATACTGAATACCAGTGCCAGCCCAAGCCCTGTGCCGACTCCGGGATCCTTGGTGGTATAAAACGGTTCAAAGACCTGAGTATGTAACTCCTGGGCGATGCCGCTGCCGTTGTCTTCCACATCGACACGCACCTGGTCGGCGCTGGCGGTCGACCTTATGTGCACCTCGGCATCGCCCTCATTGCAGGCGTCTCTGGCATTGCCCAACAGATTGATAAAGACCTGTAGCAGGCGTTGGCCATCTGCCAGCACTACCACTTCGCGATCACTTTGATTTTGAAATTGTACAGGCATCGCCTCCAAGTCTAATTCCAGCAGGTGGATGGCCTCATCCACACAGTCCGCCAGGTTGGTAGGGACCAGTTTGGTCTCGACGGACGGGGAACCGCTATGTGAAAAGTTCATCAGTGATTCCACGATGCGTGTGACACGGCTCGTCTGCTTGAGGATATCCTGGGCCATCAAGCGAATTTCCTCGGGGTCAGACTCGTACTCGAGGTTTTGTGCCAGGCAGGCGATGCCAGTGACCGGATTACCGATTTCATGCGCAACGCCAGCGGCCAGGCGACCGATGGACGCCAGACGTTCGTTGTGCAGCAGCTCCTCCTCCAGCAGTTCGAGCTCGGTAATGTCTTCTACCAAAATAACGGTACTTCTGTTGGAGCCCTCTTCGATGGGTGTTTTGTGTAAGCCAATCCAGCGCGAGGGGCCCTTGTCGATGACGACCTCTGTTTTCAGAGTGGTATCGGCGTCTCCGCGCAAAAAGTCCTCGAGAATATGCCCCCATGGATGATGTATGGAACCCAGCAGTGAACCCAGTACATCGGTAGGTGCAATCCCAGTGATGTGCTGCATGCTTTGATTCCACATCAGCAGTTCACCATCTGAGCCGATCGAGCAGGCGCCAATAGGCAATTTGTCGAGTGTCTCGCGATGGTGTCGTCGCAAGTTGTCCAAATCGGCGGCTAGCCCGGTAAATTGCGGCTGCGCCTGATCCAGGTTGCGCTCGATCAGGTGAAGGTCGTCGGTATAGGCATGTGCGCCGGGCAGGAACGGAATGCGTCCCTCAATGATGCGGTGGGCGACAGCCGGCCCGAGCAGTCCCGACAGGTTGACTTCTATGCGAGCCCGCAAGCGACGCAGCGCATAAGGTCGGGTTTCATGGGTAGAAAACTGCAGTTCCTCCAGTGCCCGCTCGACTTCAGATTCAGCTGCTCGCTGGCCCAGGGCCGGGGCCAGGCGATGGCTGAAATCAGACGCACTGTAGACCGACAGTACCTGCCGCGTCGGGCGAGCCTGGTCGTCCATTGAGCATATTTCCGCAGCGACTCGCTCCTCTTTACTGGTTTTGGTCAGCAGGGAAACCAGAATGAACAACCCGGTATTCAGTAGCAGCGATACCAGGGCAACGGCTGTCCACAACTTGTCGCTCTCGCCGAGCAGCTGTCTGTAGACGGCCGTGAGCCATTGTGGATGGTCGCCGCCGACTAGAGGCCATAGCATGGAAAAGCCCCAGACACTAAGTCCTCCGCAGATCCCAGACAGCAGGCCGGTGCGGTTTGCTTTACGCCAGTAAGGTGTTGCGATGATACCGGGCAGGAACTGCAGCGTACCGGTGAACGCGACAAGTCCCAGCTGGGTGAGGGACTGTCTGCCCCCGAGCGTCACAAAAAAGATGTACCCGGCAAGAATGAGAATAGCGATCAGCGAGCGACGCAGCCATTTGAGTTGCGCATAGAGGCTTTGTGCCCGGTCGATTTGCAACGGCCTGAAGGGCAGTATCAAATGGTTGAGACACATATTGGCCAGTGCCAGTGTGGTCACAATGATAGTGGCGCTGGCGGCAGACAGGCCTGCCACAAAGGCGGCTGCGCTGAATGGAATGGAGTTCAGCGCCATACCAATCGCCAGACCGCTGTACTCCATGGGCAGATCGTGGCCCAGCTTGATCCCCGCCCAGGCCATCGGAAGAATGGGAAGGCTCAGCAACAGAAGGTACAGCGGCAGGCCCCAAGTGGCACTGCGCAAATCACGGCTGTCATTGTTTTCGGCAAACGCCATATGAAACATATGTGGCATACACACCGCACCGGCGAAAAAAATCACTAGCAGAAGGCGTGCATCATTGCCCTGTATAGTCTGGGTCAGGGAGTGATTTACCGGTGGGTTTTGTACCAGCCACTGCTGCAGCCCGTCGAAACCGCCGAAGATCGAATACACTGATGCCAGCAGCAGGGTCATAAGTGCACAGAGCTTCACCAGCGATTCAAAAGCGATGGCGGTGACGAGGCCTGTGTTGCGGTGCTGCGAGGACACGTGCCGCGTGCCAAACGCGATAGAAAATACGGTGATGATGACACAGAAGAACAAGGCCAGCCTGCTGTGCTGTGGGCCGCCGGAGGTCAGGGCTGCGCCATCGCCCGCCAGAATGTGGATGCTGTCGGCCACCGCTTGTATCTGTAGCGCCAGCAGCGGCAGTAAGGTGGTGCACATGGCAATAGTGACCACTGCGCCGACCCAGGGGCTGCGAAAGCGGAAGGTCAGAACGTCGGCCAGAGAAGCGAGTTGATAGACCCGGCACAGGCGCAGTAACGGAAACAGCAACAGCGCGGCCACCACAAACATCAACACCACGCCGAGGTAATACAGTAAGAAGTTATAGCCATACTGATGGGCGAGGGAGATCACACCATTGCTGGCCATCGCGCCGGCAAACACGCCCAGCGACAGTACATAAACAGCGGGGTGGTGGGTGATGCGCTCTGGAATGATGCCCTTATCGGCAAGGTGGGCAACCGCAAATAAGCCGATCAGGTAGGCGACAATAAACAGTAAAATCTGCGCCAGACTAAAGCTCATCCGGGTACCTGGAGCGCTGGTTCCAGTAAGCCCCAACGACGACCAAAAGCCACAGTAGGTAGGGTCGATACCATGCCGTTTCTGAGTTGAGCATCCAGGTCTCGATTGCGGGAAAGAAAATCAGTACGACGCCGGCAAACAACAATAATAGGCGGTTGATATACATGGCCCTTGTTCCCCCTGTTGGTGGTGCACACTGGCGTGTCGAAATGGTCGCGCTGTTGAATAGTACTGAAGCGCCCGCTGCGGGTAAAGTTCAAGTGTTCAGGCCGATGGCGGCGGCCGGTATGGCTGCAACCGGGGGCACTTTCCGCAGCGCCCAGTGCTCGATGGCGTAAGCCAGTATCTGTTCGGCATCTGTCAGCGCGTTCGGTAGCTGGGTCTGCTGCAGGAAGCGCAGGGCACGGCGCAGGTTTTGTGTAGCCTCGGCATTGATCAGCGCTGGCGCCCTGTTCTGCTTGCTGAACTTTTGTCCCTGCCAGGTGGTGATGACGGGTAGGTGACAATACTGGGGCGTGGTATACGACAGCTGTTGTTGTAGAAAGATCTGCCGCGGGGTCGAGTCCAGCAAATCGGAACCGCGCACCACATGCGTGATGCCCTGCGCGGCATCATCGACAACCACGGCTAATTGGTAGGCGTTCAGACCGTCCTTGCGCCGGACCACGAAATCCGTGAGGGATTCCCCCAGCGGGATGTACTGCGATCCTTGCACAAGATCGGTAAATTGCACCCGACTTTCGGGCGCTACGGCGGTGCGTATCGCGCAGGGCGCGCAGATTTTTGCTTGCCGTGTACGGCACTGGCTCCCGCAAGTCCCCTCCGTGCCCAGCGTTGCGCGGGTGCAATCGCAGAAGAAAAGATGGCCATCCTGCGCCAGTTGGGCAAGCGCTATCTGGTAGGCCGCTGCACGTTTACTTTGGTAGAGCACGTCTTCATCCCAGCGTAGGCCGTGGCATTGCAGGCTGTGCAGAATACTGGCGGCGGCCCCTGGCTGCTCCCGGGGTGGATCCAGATCCTCCATGCGCAGCAACCATTGGCCACCGCTGTGGCGGGCATCCAGGAAGCTGGCGAGGGCAGCGATGAGAGAGCCCAGGTGCAGCGGGCCGGTTGGCGAGGGCGCGAAACGCCCCCGATACAGCCGGTCGGAATTGGGCACGGTAAGCGCCCGGTGGGGGACCTAGCCCATTTCCTGCCGTTCCTTGATTTCGGCCAGCGTCTTGCAATCGATGCATTGCGTCGCTGTTGGTCTCGCTTCCAGCCGCTGGATACCGATCTCCACACCGCAGGCTTCACAGTACCCGTAGTCGTTCGAATCGATCAGTTCCATGGTGGAGTCGATTTTTTTGATCAGCTTGCGCTCCCTGTCCCGGGTGCGCAGTTCCAGGCTGAACTCTTCCTCCTGTGTAGCGCGGTCAGCGGGATCAGGAAAGTTAGCCGCCTCATCTTTCATGTGGTTGACGGTGCGATCCACTTCCTGCATCAGGTCTGACTTCCAGTTGCGCAGAATGCTTTTGAAATGCGCAAGCTGCAGCCCGTTCATGTACTTCTCTCCCCGTTTGGTTTTGTAGGGTTCGAAGTTATTGAACTCAAGGCCGCCGGTCTTTTTGGCGGCTTTCGTTGCTTTGGTATCTTTCACTGCTCGAGGCATGGCTATGTTCCCATACGGCATTAAGTAACTCGATAATACTCACAATACCTCAGAAAGGGCTGCCTGGGGCCCTAAAATCCGAAGGCGCAGAAGCTACCAGATAACCGCTACTGGTGCTACTCTTTCCTTGTAGATTTTCCGCTTAACTTCCGCCCTCCGCCGGCAGTTGCTAGAATGCTGCGCTTGCCGTGACAGGGGGCTTACATGCCGGGTCCACATACTACTATTTATCAGCACCGGGGTTTCGCCCGGCGTATCGACGACATAGAACCTTTCCGGGTGGTTGAAGTGTTGGCGCGGGCAACTGCGATGGCGGCCAGCGGCGCCGATATTGTGCATATGGCGGCGGGAGAGCCGGACTTTTCTACGGCGGCACCCATTGTCGAGGCCGGGCGCAAGGCCCTCGCAAATGGTGCGACACACTATTCCCAGGCTGCCGGGATTCCCCAATTGCGCGAGGCGCTGTCGCAATACTACGCCGACACCTACGGGCTGGATATCGCACCCTCGCGGATTATGATCACACCCGGTGCCTCGGGCGCCCTGTTGCTGGTCGCCGCACTGCTGATGAATCCGGGAGACGGCATGCTGATGACCGACCCCGGATACCCCTGCAATCGTCATTTCATGCGCTTGGTGGAAGGCCGTGGCCAGCTGGTGCGCGTGGATGCGAGCACTAACTACCAGTTGACCGCGGAACTTGTCGCGGCCAATTGGCAGGACAATACCATTGGTGCGATGGTAGCCTCACCGGCCAATCCCACTGGCACAGCACTCTCCAGGGAGCAGTTGGCCGCGCTATCTGTACAGGTGCGTTCTCGCAATGGCCACCTGATCGTGGATGAGATATATCACGGGCTGGTCTACGAGGGCTCGGCGCCCTCAGTGCTGGAGGTCGATCAGGATGCTTTCGTCATTAACAGCTTTTCGAAATACTTCGGCATGACAGGGTGGCGTCTTGGCTGGCTGGTGGCACCTGAGGCGGCAGTGGCCGAGATGGAGAAATTGGCCCAGAACTTTTTTATCTCCATGTCGACGATGGCTCAGTATGCGGCGTTAGTGGCTTTTGAACCGGCGACGCGGGAGATACTGGATGGGCGCCGCGAGATTTTTCGCCAGCGCCGTGATTTCCTGTTACCCGCGGTGCAGGATTTGGGCTTCTCGGTGCCCTGTCACCCCCAGGGTGCTTTCTATATCTACGCCGATGCCAGCCGGTTCACCCATGACAGCCAGCGCTTTTGTCTCGATCTGTTGGAGGATCACGGCGTAGCACTGACACCGGGCGTGGATTTTGGCCATCATCGCGCCAGTGAGCATTTGCGCTTTTCCTATACCACGGGCATGGATCGGCTGGAGCTTGCGGTGGAGCGCCTCGCCCGGGTATTGGGCTAATCGAGGTATTAGTCGAGATAGATATCGCCGCCGCTGAGCGTGAACGGTATCGCATTCAGTGTTTCCCCCTGACAGGGGCCGGCGACACATTCTCCGGTATCGGCGATAAATTCGGCCGCGTGGCGCTGGCACTGGATGAGCAGCCCGTCGCTTTTGGCCAGTGAGCCGCCCTGCGGGTCCAACGTCTCCCGGGTGTGCGGGCAGAGGTTTTCGTAGACATACAACTGCCCGGCACGTTTGACAATCAACAGTGCAACCCCATCGATTTGGACGCCGTGTGCGCTGTTATCAGGGAAGTTTTCAACGTTGAGGTTCATGCAGTACTGCTTCTTTCTTCAGGTTCACGGTAGGATATGGCAATATTGTGCCAAATCAGGTGCAGGGATCAAGGCACGTTTTGGGAGAGACTATTTATGGCAAGCGCGCTCAACCCAAGGCAGTTGATGGGACTGGACGACTCCCATCTGGTGCCGCTTCCCGATGGCCATCGTTTGCAGGAAGAGGTCGCACAGGCATTTGCAGCACTGGAAGGGGCCGCGCGTCAGTCTGGTTACGAGCTGGTGATTGCTAGCAGCTTTCGGCCATTCTCTCGCCAGCTGGCTATCTGGAATGGCAAGGTCGATGGCTCGCACCCGGTACACGATGACGAGGGTCGGGCTGTGCTGATGGCGCGGTTATCGCCGCAGGAAAAGCTGCACGCTATCCTGCGCTTTTCTGCGATACCTGGGACCTCCCGCCACCATTGGGGTACGGATCTGGATGTCTACGATGCCGCAGTGATGCCGTCGGACTATCGGCTGCAATTATCGCCGCAGGAGGTGGCGGCCGGTGGTCTGTTTGATCCGCTGCACTGCTGGCTGGATGAACGTATGGCGGCGGGCGAGTCGTACGGGTTTTACCGGCCCTACGATAACGATCGCGGTGGTGTGGCACCTGAGCGCTGGCACCTGAGCTATGCGCCGTTATCGGTCGATTGCGCACAGCAGTGTGACAGGACGCTGTTGGCTG